>DASQVO010000558.1:0-5893 GCA_035640715.1 Streptosporangiaceae bacterium | reverse complement strand
GGGACCGGCCGGTTTATCGACCGCTTCGGGCCCGTCGCCTGGTAATTACGAGTTCCTGGTCAGGCGGCCAAGCAACGCATTGAGGACGCCATGCGCTCCGCCGAGGAGGTACGGACAAGGAAGACGCTGACGAGGAAGACGAGCGGCCGGACTGACCCGCAGCGGACTTGGGCACGTATTAGGCACAGCTAGCCGCACACGTTCACCACCAACCGCATATAGCCGCCTAGCACCTGGCGACATTGAAACGGCCGCTGGCTCGCGTATCCGCTGGTCAGAAGCCGTTTTCGCTCTACAAAGCGGAGGGCGTGGGATTCGGATCCACGATGACGCTCATGCGCCATAGCGGTTTTCAAGACCGGTACGGTAACGGCGCTGACCTGCGGAGATGCCTGGCCCAGCCCGCATTTGGGCACGTATTCGGCATGATCAAGGTCCCAGCGGCCCTCGCCGCGATCCTGACGCCGACTTACCATGCGCACCGCACCCGGTATGAGGACACCTTCCTCGGGCCGTGCCGCGATCAGCACCTCATCCTTGCCATGGTCCCCGGGCCGCGTGGCTTATCGTCCAGCCGTGCCAGAGTCGGGCGCTGCTCTGGACGTACTCGACGGTAGCGAAGGCGCGCGGGAAACTGTACGGATCCAGGGCCAGGTAGAGGGTCCGTCTATGGTCTCTGGCCTGGCACGCTCGGAGGGCTCAAAACCTTTTCAACCTTTTGATCCGTAGATACTGGCAAGTTCACGTGCACCCCAGCGCATGCCCAGGTCAGTAAGCGGCTAGTAGTCCGTTCAGGTTCGCCATGATGCGCCCGGATACGTGCTTGTTGCTGTACCTCGGTGCTGTACAGGAGGGGCTTCTGGGGCTCTCAGCCGTTGTGCTGCCGTGCGTCTTAAACGTGCACTACGACCCGCTTTCCTGGCCCAGTAAGCAAGGTTGTTTCGGGCGGCTATGCTCTCGGGGTGCTCGGGGCCGGAAGAGGCTGGCCAAGGATGTAACTCATCACCCGGGGAGGGGCAGTAATGATCAGCCGAACGAGGCACGGCCAGGGTCCGGCGCTTCGGCTTCGACGGCTAACGGCGGGTGCAGCAGCACGCTCGCGACGTGGCCACGAGCCTGTCGGCGCAGGTCGCTGAGGCGGGCCGTTCGAGCTGATTACCAAGGGCGATGAGCTGCCGGCCTTTGCGTTCAAGCTGAGCCAGGACCACATGTCAGGAACCGGCTTCCACCACTAGTGCGACGATGGAGTGGTGGACCCGCGACCTTCTCCGGCAGCGGCCGGGCGTGGTGAAGGAGGAACGAGCAGCGGCGGCCGGAACGATCGTCAGCCGCAGGCTCCGGATGCGGGCACGGAGCCGGACGCCCGGTTCACACTGGCCAACGAGCGCACGTTCCTGGCGTGGAACCGGACCGCGCTCGCCCTGGTGGTCGCCGGGCTGGGCATCGTTCAGCTGCTGCCGCCGTTTCCCGGCGTCCCGTGGGGCCGTCACGTCCTCGGCGTTCCGCTTATCGCGCTCGGCGCAGTGGTGTCCGTGACGGCCTACTGGGAATGGCGGCGGAACCAGGCCGCCCTGCGCCACCGCGAGCCGCTGCCACGGTCCCTGCTACCACGCATCCTGGCGGTTACCATCACGGCCGTCGCCCTGACGTCCGCGGCCGTCCTGCTGGTCTCGGCTAACCGGTAGGGGATGCGGCCGTGCTGCCTGATGATCCCGAGGACCTCGACCCCGGCCTGGCCAGGGAGCGGACCAGCCTGGCCTGGGCACGGACCGCTATCGCGTTCGCCGCGGTCGGCGTGGGCGCGCTGAGGCTAGAACCCATCGTCGGCGTGATCGTGCTGGCCATGGCCCCGCTGGTCTGGGCGCTCGGCCGTTTCGCCAGTCAGGCGGTACCGCCGGAACGGCTCTCCCGGCGGCTGCTGCTGGTCACGGTGACGATCACCACGGTGTCGCTGCTGGCGCTGGCCGCCGCGATCTTCGGCCATGGCCCGGCCAGCCTCGACCAGCTGTTGCGGCGGCACGGGTAGAACGCCCGCGCGCCGGCTCGTTCGGGCGAGTTAATTCCGGGCCAGTCGCCCCATGCTCTGGGCCGAGCCAGCCCAGCGCCCCGCATCGCCGGGATCCGCGACAGCCTCATCGCCTGGATCGCCGTAGCCAAACGCGAAGGCTGGCTCGGCGGAATCGAAGGACTTACATCAGCCTCGCCGGCGCCGGGCGCCGTTGGTTTCGTTGCTCTGGTGCGCCGGCTATTTACGGGTGTGTGGTGTGGGGGCGGGCTCGACGTGCACGGGGTGCGATAGCACCGAGTACTGGAGGTATCCGAGCTCATTCCAGTCCGAGGCGTCCGGTTGGGTGTTGCCGCGCTCGTCGGTGGCCCGTACCTGGAGGACGTGGTCGCCGGGTTCCGGGGTCCAGGCGAACTGCCAGCGCACCCACGCGCCGGGCACCTGGGGGGAGTCCAGTTGCGCGGGCCGCCAGGGACCGTCGTCGATGCGGTACTCGACGGTGGCGATCGCATTCTCCCCGGCGAACGCCCGTCTCCGGATCATCTGCGGTTCCGGCCGCAGCCGCGCCGGCCACGGCAGCTCGACCAGCGTGGCAGCCGGCAGGGCGGTGATCGCCGGGCCGAGTGCCGGGCCGTCGGCAGGGAAGCGGGGGCCGATCAGCACATAGTCCTCGGTGTTCCACGGCACATAGAGGTGCTGTTCAGAGACCTCGATCCGGGTGAGCCACTTGATGCTGGCCGCCCCGAGCCAGCCGGACACCACCACGCGGGCGGGGAATCCATGATCAGCCGGGAGAATCTCCCCGTTCATGGCCAGCGCGACCAGGGTGTCGCCGGCCGTCGCCTTGGCCAGCGGCATCGGCCGGCGGGCCCGGATCTCGTCCAGCGACTCGGGCATGATCTCCCGCGCGCCCGGTGTGAGGGCGGCCGGTTCAAGCAGGTCACGAAGCCGGATGCCGGTCCACTCGGCCGTGCCGATCGCGCCGCGTCCCCAGGGAGTGCCCTCGAAGGTGCGCCGGAATTGGTTACCGAGCAGGACCCGGCGGTTGCCCGCGCACTCGATGGTGCGGATCACCGAAACCAGCGGGAACCGGTTCCACAGCTCGTCGTAGCTGTAGGTGATCGGCTGGCGCACGCCATTGCCCTCGATGCGAAGCGTCCAGCTCGCCGCGTCCACCTGGGGAGTGGGCGCGTGGCTGCGGATGTAGAACCGGTCGTTCGGTACCAGATAGCCCGGCATCCGGTCTGGCCGGGTGCCGTAGTCCAGCCCCGCTAGCTGCCCCGGCCGCGATGACGATCACGCAAGACCCCGGTCACGCGCCTCCCCGCCACGGCCGGGCCGCGGGCTCGCCTCCCAGACAAACCGCCTACACCTGGACGAACTCGATCCCAGCGAGCTCGCAGAAGTCGCGCCACGCCGCCGCACGCCGACCGGCAGGCCACCCTGGAACGCACCGCAGCGAAGCTGGCCACGGTCGCCGCGACGTTCCACGCCACCGCCGACCAGGACAGCGAGGACGAGGACATCGAGCCGTACTGCGCCACCTGCGGCGCCTGGATCGGCATCTTCCATGGCCTGGCGGGCTGGCGGCACTTCCGCGGTGACCCGCCCCCGGCGACGGCGCCCGACTGCTGGCTGTGGCCTGCGCCGCGGGGATCCACTGGCAGCTTGCCCGCACCTGGCCCAGCACCCGGGCGTGAACGCTCACTCAAACGCCGCGGCGGCGCCAGACAGCGCTGCCCGCTGTGCGGCGTCACCCCCAGAAGAGACACCATGACGACCATCCAGCCTGACAGTCCCGCACCACCGCCGCGGCCCGGCGCGGGCTGCCGCGCTGGCCGCTGTTCCTGATCGCCTCCCCGGCCGCCGCCGCGGTGTGGTCCGGCTGGGTCGGCCTGGGCGGCCTGTGCGGGTTCGGCATCGTGCACCCGCTGCCCGGCATCGCCGACTGTTCCGAAGAGGCCGCCTCGCCGCTGGCCGCGATTCCCTACGCACTCCGGCACGCGGCCGTCTCGACGTGGCTCAACGCAGGAGTAGCTCCGCCCCAGGTCGCCGAGTGGGCAGGGCACAGCGTGGACGTGCTGCTGAGGGTCTACGCCAAGTGCATCGACGGCCAGCAGGAAGCGGCCAAGCAACGCATTGAGGACACCATGCGCTCCGCCAAGGAAGGTACGGACAAGGAAGGTACGGACGAGAAAGACGCTGACGAGGAAGACGAGCGGCCGGACTGACCCGCAGCGGACTTGGGCACGTATTGGGCACAGCCAGCCGCACACGTTCACCACCAACCGCATATAGCCACCTAGGGCGTTTCTGATGGATCTTGCTGCGCTGGGTGGATCAAGGCTTGTGCCGGGCAGTGCCTTGTACATGGTGCGGCGACATGAGCTGACCGATGAGCAGTGGAAGAAGATCGAGCCGTTGCTGCCGGTGAATGGCAGGCCCGGCGGGCAGTGGGCTGACCACCGCAGGTGATCAACGGGGTGTTGTTCCGGGCTCGCACGAGCGTGCCGTAGCCCGTGAGGAGGAGTGCTGTGAGGCTGAGCAGCCCGAACGTGGAGATCGTGCTGGACGGCTACCGGCTGGAGTCTGACCAGGGAACCATCGCATTCTGCGCGATCACCTTGGTCGAGGGGCTGGACGATCAGGGGATGCTCAAGCGGATCCTGGTCGACACCGGCCACACCGGGCGGCGCCCCGCGCTGGACGCGGCGCTGCGCCAGCGCGGCCTGACCCGGGACAGCATCGACACCGTCGTCTGCACCCACGCGCACTGGGACCACATTGAGAACCTCGACATCTTCGGGAAGGCCGAGATCGTGATGCATCCCGACGAGCGGCGTTACGCACGCCGCCCGCATCGCAACGACTTCGCCTGCCCGGAGTGGATCGACGCCGTGGTCGCCCGGTACGAGCACCGGGTCCGGACCGTGGAGGAGGGCACCAGGCTGCTCCCGGGCGTCGAGATCGTGGCGGCACCCGGGCATTCGGCTGGGACGATCGCGGTTGCCGTAGCGGCCAGCGACGGGATCACGGTGATTACGGGCGACTCCATCCAGAACGCGGCGGTTGCCCGTGAGCGGCGCAATGCGCTGGTCTTCTGGAACAACGAGCAGGCCACCAAGTCGATCAGCAAGCTGCTGGCCATCGGGGACATCATCTACCCCGGCCATGATCTTCCGTTCCGGCTGCGCGCGGATGGGCAGACCGAGTATCTGCATGACATGGAACTCACCCTGACCGGCGTCGAGGCTGGCCAGCCGGGACTTGTCCTGCAGCCGGACCGGGGGGTGCGGCAGACAATCATGCCCGGCATCGAGGAGCAGCGGCTGCCCGGCGGCGCCGGGTGATCTTGGTGTCACTGTGCTGGGCCAGCAGGTCATAGCCGAGGAACCGCGCCCGCTCGGTGCGGGCGTGCGTGATCAGCGTCTTGTCCGGTGACAGTTCCAGCGCCAGGTCCGTTCGCCCTGCGCTTGCCCCGGTTGTATTGCGGCAGCAGGACTGTTTCGGCGAAGCGGTCCAGCCGGTCCGAACGCGCACACGTCCGGCGTGCGCGTAGGGAAAGGTGCGCCCGCGAATTCTGGTTGCTGCGCGGGTCGCGCTGCAGGCTTACGCGTGAATGGTGTCATGCCGCCCGGCGGCGGCCGCGTCGGTGTCGGCGGTGGCCAGGTCGGCGTTCATGTGTGCGGCTGCCAGCGCGCCGGCCGCGGCGGAGGCGCCGATCTGTGCGGTCAGGTCGGTGGCGTTGCCTTTCGCGCATGCGCGCCCACCCGGGGCGCGAATGGCTCGTCGTCCTGTCGGGCACCGCCGTGCTGCTGCTGGGCGACCGCCGCTTTCGCGTAGAGACCAACCAGGCGGCAGAGTTCCCCACGATGCTGCCGCACGCTA
>DASQVO010000557.1:0-3443 GCA_035640715.1 Streptosporangiaceae bacterium | reverse complement strand
GTGACGGTCGTCGACGCGCCGCCGGAGCGGCTCCCGCCGGCCCTCGCCGACGCCTACCTGGCCCTCAAGGCCGCCGGCCGCCTGTAGCCGTGCCCGCGCCGGTCCCGCTGTCAGCCACGGGGCCGCAGCCAGCAGATCATCCACTAGGGCTCCCAGCGGCCGGGTGCCTGGAGGCTGGTTATGGGCGCTCGCGTTGGGGAGCGATGAGCGTGACCGTCGGGAAGTAGGTGCGGTAGCGCGCCACATCCCGGGTCAGAAGCCTGTACCTGCGGACCGCGGCATGCGCGCCGATATAGAAGTCCGGGAGCGGGGATCGCTTCTGGCCGCCTCGCCTGCGGTAGGCCAGGAATGCCTTGCCCGCCACGAAGCCCGCCTCGTACGGCAGCGCCTCGCGCTGGAACTCATCTGCGGGAACGGCGTCATCGAGATCCTCGATCCGATCGAATCCGGTCGAGACCTCGGCGTACACGATCGAGTTAATCACCAGCAGGCCGTCGTCCCGCGCCCGGGCGAGGGCATCTGCGGACCACTCGATCCAGGCAGGATCCTCGGTCACGATGTCGAGTATGACGCTGGAGTCCACCATGGTGGCCGGCCGCCCGGCGACAGGCAGCCGGACTCCCGGCTCATTCGCCACGCAGGAGTTCCAGGAGCTGGTCGGTGCTCATGGTGGTGGTCGCCTGTCCGCGCATCCGGCGCACGAGCCGCTGCCCGCGGGTCGTGCTCGCCTCGGCCCGGACGATGCGCAAGGTGTCGCCGTCCTCGATGACGTCCACCTCGTCACCCTCATGCAGGCCGTGTCGCTCGCGGAGGGGAGCAGGGATCGTCACCTGGCCCTTACTGTTGAGCCGCATCACCGCCTCCTGACACGTAATACTCATCATACATCCTACGTCGTTCAGTCGCCGCGATCCAGGGCCGAGGCCGGCCCATTTGAAGTCGGGCACTGACAGCAGCCGCCGATCCGCGCGTGGACGAGATGGCCATTGACGTCGATGACAACACTGGCACTGGTAGGTTCAGCCCATTCGGCCGCGGCGATCCACGGGTACTTAGCCTAACCGAGGCGGACGAGCGTCTTTTGGCTGGTGAGCCTCAGCCGCTGCGGATTCTTGTGCCGGTGCTGATTGAAGAATGAGCGAGCCCGAGTGGCGCATCCGCTCTGGGCAGCTCGCCGACCATGACCTGCTCTCGTCGTTCGATTGCGCAAACCCTGCGATCGAATTCGAGGTCGAAGTAGAGCATTTTATCCGCACTCAACTGATCGATTGGACCTTCGCTCCGGGCGCAGCAGACGATGATCCACGACTGTTGCTGGCTTTGGTCCGCGCGACTGGAGAACTGTTCGGCGTGGCCGCCCATGAGCTAGTAATATTCCAAGGCAGCGATGGTAGCCTGTTCAAGGCCGATGCCCGTGTCTCCGGCATTGTCCACAAAGGCAATCAACGCAGCATTTCCCTATGCCGCCGATACGGCCTGGTGGAGGAGATGAGCAGTCCAGACCCCAACTACCGAAGGCTCGTCACGGCGCATCGACCTCCCCTCCAGGATCATAATCGACCGTGACGCGCGAGTTCCCTGTTCGGCGTATCACTGCTTACGGCACTAGCCTGAGCGGGGCACGGTACCGGGGAGGCAGTATGCGGAGCAGGCTGTCACATACGTTGGCTGGCGCTGGCGGCCATCGGCACGGCGGGACTTCAGGATTTATTCGCGATATTGTCTTATTCCGCTGCCAACGGAAATCCGCTCGGGCCGATGGTCAAGCTGACCGTCATTCACGACGGCTTCGAGCCGGGCAGCGCCGTGCTGGAAGGCATCCGCGACGGCTGGCCGGTTATCCTCGCCAGCCTCACATCACTGCTCGAAACCAGCGATCCCCTCCTGGCCTGACCTGTGCCGGTCCCGCTGTCACGGTCTGGAAAGCTGAACGGAGGATCTGCTACGGAAGGATTGCGCATGGGAATGAACTCAGATTCGGGACGGCTCGTCGAGGTGAACGGCATCTCCCTGTACATCGAGGAGCACGGAAGCGGCGTCCCGGTGGTTCTGCTGCACGGCTGGCCGGATTCGGCGCGCCTGTGGCGGCACCAGATCCCGTTCCTGACTGCTAGGGGGTTCCGGGTCATCGCACCGGACATGCGCGGGTTCGGCCGTTCGGACCGGCCGGACGGCGTGGCCGCCTACGCGCTGCGGAACGCGGTCGTGGACGTGACCGGGATCCTGGACGCTCTCGGCATTGAGGCGGCCCACGTCGTCGGCCACGACTTTGGAGCCGCCGTGGCCTGGCTGACGGCCATGTTCGTCCCGGATCGGGTCAGGAAGCTCGTCATCATATCCGTGCCGCATCCGCTCGCTCCGCGCACCATAAGGCAGGACGAGATGGCCTGGTATCAGCTGTTCTTCCAGTTCACCGATATCGCGGAGGCGACCATCAGGCACGACGACTGGGCGTGGCTGCGCCGGTTCAGCCACGGGGACGGGGATCTCGACCAGGCCATCGCGGACCTGTCCCGGCCTGGCGCGCTCACCGCCTCGCTCAACTGGTACCGGGCCAATCTCGCGCCGCGCATGCCGGGCCCGCCCCCGCAGCTGCCCCCGGTGCTCGCGCCGACTCTCGGGATCTGGTCGGATCGCGATCATTACCTCGACGGCGAGCGGATGGAACGGTCAGCCGATTACGTCCAGGGGCCATGGCGCTATGAGAAGATCGGCAACGCGAGCCACTGGGTACCGCTCGACGCGCCCGGCCGGCTGAACGAACTGCTGCTCGGCTGGCTGAGCTGACAGCGGCCATCCTGGCGTGAAGGCCTCAGGCGGCGACGGGGAGGGTGTCCGGCGGGTTCTCGATGTCCGCGCTCTGGCCCGCGGCGACGGCGCGGCGGCCGAGCACCAGGACGTAGGCCAGGAACGCCGCCTCGGCGACGGCGCCGATCAGGATGCGCGCCCAGGCCGGCAGCGGGGACGGCGTGACGAACGCCTCGATCGCGCCGGAGGCGAGCAGCACCGCGATCAGGCCGAGCGCGATCGTCATCGCGGCACGGCCCTCTTCGGCCAGCGCGGTTGCCCTCGTGCGCGGCCCGGGGTCGATGATGGACCAGCCCAGCCGCAGGCCGGCCGCTGCCGCGAGGAACACGGCGGACAGCTCCAGCATGCCGTGCGGCAGGATGAGGCTGAAGAACAGCGTGCCCTTGCCGTGAGCGATCATGAAGCCGCCGTCCACGCCGACGTTCAGGGCGTTCTCCAGGAGAACCAGCACGGTCGGGATGCCCAGCAGGATCCCGGCGATCAGCGACTCCGCCGCCACCCAGACGTTGTTCGTCCACACCTTCGCCGCGAACGATGGGGCGGCGTACTGCGAGTAATAGCCCTGGAACTGCTGATTCACGAGCTGCCTCACCTCGGCCGGCGCAAGCAGCCTGGCCTGCACATACGGCGACCGG
>DASQVO010000556.1:0-7356 GCA_035640715.1 Streptosporangiaceae bacterium | reverse complement strand
CCCACACACCCCGCAGTCCGTGCCGCCGGGCACAGAGGTGCCGGCTCCCTACCTGCACATCACCGACGTCGACTGCACCCGCGACGTCGGCCTCGCCTGGCTCGCCGAGCGGCCGCTGCCGGCAGCCTCCGCATCGTTCCGCCAGCACGTCCTGCAGTCCGCCCCCGCGGTGACCCCGCCCGCCTACCGCCCCTAGCCTAGCGACGCTCCCGGGGCTGCCGGTCAGCAGCGCCCGGGCGTAGCCGAGCATCACAGGGCATGGTTAACGTAGACGATCCAGGATTCCGGCGTCGTCCGCTCGCCTCCACCGCCGTCGCGGCTCGGCGTGCTCTCTCGGCCGCTGCCGGTTCCTCGGGTGGGGAAGAATCGATTAGGCCAGAGCCGTCAATGGCGGCGTGCATCGCCTGGCTGGATGGGGCCGCATCGCTTATGACAGCGGCGACACTCAGGGAGCAAAGGCGGCAGGAAGCAGCGGATAACCTCACCTGAACCGCTGATTTCTTCTGACCATCCCGTTGCGGCCGCTTCCTGAAGAGCAATGACGCTTGCGAATACGGAGAATCGTGTGATCTGTCAACTCGCCGATGTGGATCTGCCTGAATCAGCAAAGGCCGGGAAATGCCAAGCCGCTGATCTGCCTCCATAACCCGGATCATAGCGAACATGTCCCGGCCAGCACGGGATCGACACGCAATATTTCGTGGCTACATCAGATAGGTGCAGCAGACGGCTTTCAGCACCTCAGGACGGCAATGTCTACGGAGAGCTACAGCAACTCGGGGCTAACCTCGGCGTTTCCCTGGGGCCGATGGCCGGGGTGCACCTTTGCTGGTCTGCTGCCTGGCACCCGTTAGGGGTCGGAGTCAATGTCGAACCGGTAGAGCCGCCAGGCCGTCGAAGCGGATCGGTCAGCCGCCGTGGTAGCCGGCCAGCAGCGGGATGCCCCGGACGATCAGGAAGCCCACGGCGACGGTGTAGCCGGCGATCCCCACCAGGATCACCAGCACGCGGACGAGGTGGAAGCGCAGGTCACTGGGCGCCAGGCGCAAGCCCATTGCGGCGAACCGGGACACCTGCGCTCCCGGCAGGCCGTGCTCACGCTGGTAGTCCAGTGCGAGCGTGACCGGACCGACAGCGAACCAGCGGGGCATCGTCAGCCGCACGCCAGCACGGTCGGTGAGCGTCACATAGTCCACGCGGTTGGACTCGCCGAACTCGCTGACGAACGTCCACTTCACCCGCCTGACCCGGCTGAGCTCGGCCAAGTTGAGGGTCCGGTGCCCGGTCCAGCCCCGCCCGGTTATCAGCATGTGCTCCTTGTCCAGATAGGGCAGTTGCCGCTTGCGCGTCACCGTGGGGCCACCCACCCAGACGACCTGCACCAGTCCCCAGAAGAACGCGATGACCCCGATGCCTGGCGGCGTGGCCTTCGTGATGGCCAGCACCGCGCTCAAGGCCAGCAGCACCGGCATACCAAAGACCGGCACCCACCACCCGATTCGGCTGCGGCGCAGCGAGACTTCCGGCGGCACAGTGCCGGCCGGAAGACGATCGGCCACGTGGTCAGGGGCTCCCCCGGAAAGGTTCCCGGGAATGGAGTCATCGGGCAACACGGGATGAGCATAACGTCTCAGAACCGGGCCATGGGGCCATCGAAGCCGGCCGGGGCAGGGGAATTTACACCGGCCTGGCGGGGCAAGAGAACGCTGCCAATACAGGAGGATTTCAGCTGGGCCGGGCAGCCAGATGTTGCAGATTCGGTAGCACCACGACGGAGCTACGCCAAGGCTGGCTTGGTCCCAGTCACCACCTACAACGGAGCAAGGTGGAATGGATCGGTTCAGGTGGTCAGTGCCGGCTTCTCCTGGCGCGATCTCAGGTCAATCGCTACGAGCACTAGTTACGCCAGGCCCCGGCCCGTTCGCTCGCGTCCGGGATCCAACTTCCGTGGAAACCGGCGGGAACACGGCGCGCCAGGTGGACCGTGGCGACGCCCGCACATCGGGTTTAGGACGACGTACGGTGTCCGGCCGTCATATCCGATTCGCTCTGGCTACCGGCCGGTCAGTTGTCCCCTGGTGTCCGAGCTAGGCCACCTCGATCTGCACAGCCCGCCCGGGGAAGGCACCGCCCAGACATCACCCTGCCCCTCCACGACCCCGGTGGGCCGGGCAGTGTCTGACACCCACTGTGATCTGTTCGCCCCGTTTAGCTGTCTAACAACGCGATTGACCGAGTCGGCGCCGCGGACTTTGGCTCGCCGAACTGCCGCAGTTCGTCGACGACCGCCGTCTTAGCGCGATATGGCTTCTTGATCGTCGTGTGAGATGCGGCCGCGGTGAGGTCGCGATGGGCGGGTGTCGCTCCTGCTGTCGCGCCACCACAGGTCTTGTGCGCGGGTCGCGCCGGGTCCGGGCACCAGCTCGAGCTGCTCGGCCCGCAGCCCGCCAGAGCCTTTGGCTACCAGGGCGGCCACGACCTGCTTGCTGTCGCTCTTGCGGCGCAGGAGGGTGGGCGGCTTCGGGCTCAGGTACTTGTCCCCCCATTGCCGGAACGCGGTGAGCGGCAGGAGCAGATCGCGGCCCTTCGGGGTCAGCTGGTACTCGTGGCGGATGGGCCGCTCGCCGTAGCGGACTCGCTCGAGGATTCCTTCGTCGACCAGCCAGTTCAGCCGGTTGGTCAGCACGTTGCGGGCGATCCCCAGGCTGTCCTGGAACTGATCGAACCGGCGCAGGCCGAGGAAGGCATCGCGGATGATCAGCAGGGTCCAGCGTTCGCCGACGATCTCGAGGGCGCGGGCGATCGAGCAGTTCTGGCCAGGGTATTCACGCTCCAGCATGATCACACTCTACCAGTAGGGTTGCTTCATGCAACGCACAGTGTTAGCTTGGAGTGGGTTGCATCAAGCAACGAGCTGGCGGCGCGGGGTACTGATCGGGAGGCGCGCCGGCGGGGAAGGGGGAGGCATCATGAACACGTTCAGGCATTTGGTCGTCACACCCGCGCACACCACTTCCTACCTTGAGGCCGGGCC
This sequence comes from Streptosporangiaceae bacterium, assembly GCA_035640715.1. Classification (GTDB taxonomy): domain Bacteria; phylum Actinomycetota; class Actinomycetes; order Streptosporangiales; family Streptosporangiaceae; genus DASQVO01. The sequence goes on along the minus strand of DASQVO010000556.1, from coordinate 4,322 downwards.
CGAAAACGGTCCCTTGCTGGTGTTCGTCCACGGCTGGCCCGGGCTTGCGTCGACGTGGCGGAACCAGTTCGGGTACTTCGCCGCGCGGGGCTACCGGGTCGCCGCGCCCGACATGCGGGGCTACGGTGACTCCACCGTTCATGACGATCCGGCCGCCTACCGGCAAGAGCTCCTCGTCGCCGACATGCTCGCGCTGCTGGACCACCTCGGGCGCCGGGCGGCGGTCTGGGTCGGACACGACTGGGGAAGCCCCACGGTCTGGAACATCGCCGCTCACTTCCCCGAGCGGTGCGTCGCCGCGGCCACACTGGGTGTCCCATTCGGCACGCTGGAACGGGGGTGGGACGGCCTGCTCCCGGTGGTTGACCGCGCCAGGTACCCCGAGGACACCAACCCGTACGGCCAGTTCGACTACATGGCCTTCTACGAGAGGCACGCCAAGCACGCGGCGTCGGTGTTCGAGGCCGTGCCAGGCAACACGGTCAAGGCGCTGTTCCGCCGCGGCGACCCGGCAGCGCACACCCGGCCCGCACCGACCTCAGCGATCACCCGCGACGGCGGATGGTTCGGCGGTGCCCCCAGCGCCCCGGACGCGCCGCTGAGCACCACCGTCCTGACTGAGCGCGACTTCGATGACCTCACCGCTGCCTTCACCCGCAACGGGTTCGGCGGGCCCACCAGCTACTACCTCAACCACGAGATAAACGCCCGCTACGCCGACGCCGCGCCGGGCGGCCACGTGCTCCGGCTGCCGGTGCTGTTCGTCGGCGCGGCCTACGACCAAGTCGCCGACCTTGACAGCCCCACGATGCTCGACGCGATGCATTCCACCTGCCCAAACCTCACCGAGGCCACCGTCCCTGCCGGGCACTGGCTCCAGCTGGAGGCAGCGCCAGCGGTGAATGAGCACATCGAATCCTGGCTCACCAGCCACGTCGCCGAGCCGCTGCCGTGGTGCCGACCGCAGGGGGATGGCTTCAGCGGTTACGGATGCGGAGCTGAGCAGACCGAAGATCGGGGGTGTATCCGATGACCACCATCGAGGGCACGGTTGCGCTCGTCACCGGCGGGCGCCGCGGCCTGGGCCGGGCGTACGTGGATGCGCTGGTACGGCACGGTGCGGTCAAGGTGTACGCCACCGCCCGCAAGCCCACCTCCAGCGAAGACCCGCGCATCGTGGCGGAGACGTTGGACGTCACGGACGCCGAGTCGGTCCGATCGCTGGCTGAGCGGACCGGCGACGTGGACATCGTCGTCAACAACGCGGGGGTGCTCATTCCTGGTCCGCTGTTGAAGCCGGCACTGGAGGATGTCCGGGCGATCTTCGACATCAACGTCTTCGGTGCCCTGCGCGTGGCACAGACCTACGCGCCGATCCTGGCCCGCAACGGCGGCGGCGCGCTGGTGAACATGCACTCCGTGTTCTCGTGGGCGTCGGGAGCCGGCGCCTATGGCGCATCGAAGGCTGCGCTGTGGTCGCTGACCAACTCTCTGCGCCTGGAGCTCGCCGAACAGAACACCCACGTACTCGGGGTACACGCAGGATTCATCGACACCGAGATGGTCACGGCGATCAAGAAACCGAAGATCAGTCCGGAGCTGGTCGCGGAGAAAGTAATGGAAGCCCTGACGGCCGGCCAAGACGAAGTGCTGGTCGACCAGGTCACCGAGCAAGCCAAGGCAGCACTGTGCGGTCCTGCCGACCGACTCGCCTTGGACCGCCTACGCGGCTGAGTCGCTCGACCGCGCCTGCGAGAGGAGACACTATGCCGATCTGGAACGTGTACCACCCTGTCGGTGCTTACACCGAGCAGGAGAAACGGGAGTTCGCCGGCCGCGTCACCAGTAACTACGAGGCCCGCGGGCTGCCCCGCTTCTATGTGGTGACGCTGTTCCATGAGGTGGACCGAGGCTCGTTCTACGTCGGAGGCGAGCCGGTAGACGATTGTGTGCGGGTCGCCATTGACCACATCGCCCGCCACTACGAAGACCCGGCGAAGCGGAAATCAGCCCGGCAGCGGATCAATGCTCTGATCGAGCCGTTCGCGGCGGGTAAGGGCCTGCACTGGGAATTCCACATCGATGAGACACCGCGCGACCTGTGGATGATCAACGGGCTGGCACCGCCGCCCCTCGGTTCGGACGCCGAAAGGCTGTGGGCGAAGGAGAACCGGGCGATCCCGTACTGACGCCCAAGCCGCGCTGCAACTGGGCGACGAACAGCAACGGGCTCAAAGGACAGCCAGATTGTCAGTTTCAGCGACAGACTCGTCCCACGGAGTCGTTCAACGTCAGCGTCACTGCGATCCCGGCGATTGCCTCAGCAGCCCGCGTGCCGATCGCGCTCGCGACCGCCGCGCTGATCGGCTCGCAGGTCCCCGGCCAAGGCCTCGCACCGGGATCATAAGGACGGCGCGCTGCGCGTCCGCGGGCCTGGCCGCTTCCGTCGCCTCGCCGCGCCGATCAACCAGATCTGCGTGCGGCCTGGATTGTCCGGTCACCCTCCAGTCGGGGTACAGATCAGGCGGGTGCGCGTGGCCTGGATCGAGGGACTGCTGTCTTGGCGGAGGGTCTCAGTTTGGGTCTCATTTATCTACGTCCAGGGCCGTCCGCCTACGTCCAGGGGCCGTTTGCGAGCAGCACGGATGGACGGTCATGGATGCTGGTGGACGGTCGGGTGTAATACTGAAAAGCGGAAGGTCGGCGGTTCGACCCCGCCCCTGACCACCCAGCCTGACCAGCGAAAACACCCGGGCCAAGATCGCGGTCCGGGTGTTTCTGGGTTGCGGGGTCTCAGTTTTGGTCCAAGACGCAAACGGACGATCGGCGGTTCCGCACGAGTACTGAGGACATGCCGAGGACCAGTAGACCTACAGCATCTTCCGGGGCCAAGTGGCCGCCGTGCCTAGCGCCTGGACTGTCCAGCGCGCTGAGGTAGTCGGCGGAGTTGACCTGACGGACGGCGAGGATGCTGCCCAGGGGGCCGGCCAGGGTGGCGGGACGGTAGGGCCTGGCGGGGTCGGCCTCTTCGAAGCGGAAGCCGGGCGTGCCCAGGCCGGCTTCGGCGTCGAAGCTCAGCGGGCCGACCGAGAACGAGCCGGGGACGATCCGGTGCCAGCCGTCTGCTAGCAGGACCGCAACCACCATGGCCGGGGTTACTCCTGTGCCGCTCATATCGCGACCTTCCCTTCATCTGGCTGAGCCGCCCGGCGGATCAGCTCGGCGACCTGTGCGTGGCCGTTGGCCTCGGCGTCGGAGTGCGGGGTTCCGCCCCAGCGGTCGGCCGGCTGGGGGTCGGCCCCGGCGGCGAGCAGGTACCGGACGACGTCCAGTTGGCCTTCCGCCGCGGCAAGATGCAGGGCCGTGCGGCCGTCGTAGTCGGCGGTGCTTGGCTCGACACCGCTGGCGACCAAGGCGCGCACCTCGTTGAGGTCGCCCTGGCTGGCCGCCCAGGTGAGGGCGACCACGCCCTCGATCTGGGTCTGGTTTTTCTTCCGGCGCGGGTCGCGTTTGGTGGTCCTGCCGTGGCCGATAACCAGGGAGTCGAAGACATGCGCGTTGTACCCGGCGACCAGCTTGCGGCTGATTTTGGTCGTGAGAACTGACCGCGTTTGTTCGCGAGTTCTGACCGCACTCGGTGGATGGAACCGCGGTTTTTGTTCGTGAGAAGCGACCGCACTTTCGGGAGCCCGGGGACGGTCCTGGGCGGGGGCCGGGGCCACCCGCTGAGGGAGTGTGCGGGTCAGTGCCCGCCGTCAAGGGCGCCTTCGGGGTCGGCTTCGCCGATGGGCTTCGCCCACCCTGGACTGCGGTCCCTGCCCCGGAACCTGGCTGGCTATCGGGTGGCCCCGGCAGGCCGGCGTCCGGCCGGGCGTTCAGGCCGGCGGCCGGGTCTCGCAGGTGCCGAAGAGCTCCTCGCCGGCTCGGCGATCCACGGGCGGTGCACCCTGCGCCGCCCGGAACGCCAGGCCTCCTTCGCCTTCGCGACCGCCCGCCGCGTCGTCCGCCCCGACCCCGTGAACCCCATCGCGGTGATCTTGCCGTGCACCTTGCCGGCACGGATCCTGCCCTTGCTGTGCTCGACGAGCTCCTCGATCTTCTCCAGGTAGCCGTCGATCACGCTGTCCCGCGGCTCCGCAGCCCCGGGTACCAGGCGTCCTTCATCTCTTGCCCGCACGTAACGGGCTACCGTGTGATGCGAGCAGCCAGCGAGCTCGCCCGCGTCCCGGAACGACCCCGTCAGGTCGTACGCCTCCAGGATGTTCATGATCTCCTCGGCACTCTTCACGCGTCCCCTTCCCGGGAAGCTGGTGTCAGTTGGC
>DASQVO010000555.1:0-3845 GCA_035640715.1 Streptosporangiaceae bacterium | reverse complement strand
CCGGGCACCGACCTGGGCAAGGTCACCACCATGGTGCTGCTGCACGATCTCGTCGAAATCGATGCCGGCGACCTGTACGTCTACGCGGACGAGGCAGCGCAGCAGCGGCAGGCCGTGGCGGAACGCGCCGCTGCCGACCGGCTCTTCGGGCTCCTCCCGGCCGGGCAGGGTGCGGCGCTGCGCGCACTCTGGGACGAGTTCGAGCTGCGGGTTACGCCCGAGGCGAGGTTCGCCCGCGCGCTGGACAGGCTGCAGCCCATACTCGCCAACTACCAGGCGTGCGGAAAGACCTGGCAGGCAAACGGCATCACGGCGGATCAGGTGCTTGCCAGGGTCAAGCTGATCGAGGATGGCTCGGCGGCGCTCGGCGGGTACGCGCGGAACCTCGTCGCCGACGCCGTGCACCGCGGATACCTGGCGCCCGGACCGGCATGAGAGCCGTCGGCATCGGCCAGGGCGGCGCCGCGCGCGGGCGGGCCGGCGCTTCGATTCCGGGAGGTAAACGACCACTGCCAGCGGGTACGGATGAAGGCGTGAGCCGACCCCTCTCCAGATTGTTCGCGCGCGGCCATGGCGTGAAGCAGGCCCCGGACGAGCGCCCGCGCAGGCGCCTCCCGCTGCCCCGTCCCGTGGACGTCGCCGAGCGCATCGAGCGCGCGCCAGTGCTTGACGGGCCGGTGCGGTCGCTGTCCAACACGGTGGTCCGCGCGCTGCCCGCCGGGCCGCGCGCTGACGCACTGCACGGCGTGCCGTTCGGCCAGCCGGCCCATCCGGCGCTGGTGCGGTTGCCGCTCGGGTGCTGGACGTCGGCGGCCCTGCTCGACCTGTTCCCCGGCACCGAACGGGCCTCCCGGACCCTGATCGCCGCTGGCCTGGCCAGCTCGCTGCCGGCCGCCGCCACCGGCCTGGCCGACTGGTCCGCACTGCACCGCCACCAGCAGCGGGTCGGACTGGTGCACGCGGCATCCGGGGCCTGCGCCGCCACGCTGTTCAGCGCGTCGCTGGTCGCCCGGGCGGGCGGCTTCCAGCGGGCCGGGAAGCTACTGTCCGCCGGCGGCCTGACCGCCGTCACCGTGGGCGCCTACCTCGGTGGGCATCTGGCGCTCCGGCTCGGAGCCGGCGCGAACCACGCCGAGCCGATCGGGCATCTGGCCGAGCTCGGCTGGCACGACCTGTGCCGGATCTACGAGCTGCCGGACGGGCGTCCGGTCCGCCGCCAGCTCGGCTACCTGAGCCTGTTCGTGCTGCGGCGCGGACCGGAGGTGAGCGTCCTGTCGGATCACTGCGCTCATCTCGGTGGCCCGTTGCACCAGGGGCGCATCGTCAGCGAGAACGGTGCCGAGTGCGTGGTGTGCCCGTGGCACGGAAGCACATTCCGGTTGCCGGACGGCTCTGTGGTACACGGGCCCGCGACGGCCCGGCAGCCCTCCTTCCGCTGCCGGGTCGCCGACGGCGGCGTGGTCCAGGTCCGGCCCCGGATCTAAGCCGCCCAAATCTAAGCCCGCGCCCCGGTCCCGGTTCCAGGCTGGGACCGGGACCTGTCCCGCGGAGACTAGAAGAACAGCAGCTTCACGACCGAGATCAGGCCGATGATCACCACGATCATACGCAGCGCCATCGGCGGCAGCCGCCGGCCGATCCGGGCCCCGATCAGGCCGCCGATCACGGATCCGGCGGCGATCAGCCCGGCCAGGCCCCAGTCGACGTGTGTGAGGGCGATGAACAAGATCGCCGCCATGCCGTTCACGATTCCGGTGAGGACGTTCTTCAGCCCGTTGATCCGCTGCAGGGGCTCGTCGAGGAAAATGCCCAGCAGCCCGATCATCAGCACGCCCTGCGCCGCGCCGAAATACCCGCCGTACACGCCGGAGGCGCAGATGCCGGCCAGCAGCGCCCCGCCGCCGTGCGGGTGGGCCTGCGTCCGGCGGGCGGCGAGCCAGCCGTTCAGCCGCGGCTGCAGGATGACCAGCGCGCAGGCGATCAGGATCAGCACCGCCACGGCGACGTCGAACGTGCTGGCCGGAAGCGCCAGCAGCAAGGTCGCGCCGATGGCCGAACCCACCGCGGACGCCACGCCGAGCCTCAGCAGGCGGCGGCGCTGGCCGGCCAGCTCGCGCCGGTAGCCGAACGCGCCGCTGGCGGAACCGGGCACGAGGCCCAGGTTGTTCGACACGTTGGCGAGGACCGGCGGAACCCCGAATGCGAGCAGTGTCGGGAACGTGATCAGGGACCCGGAGCCCACGACGGCGTTGATGCCCCCGGCGGCCACTCCCGCGGCGAAGACAGCGATCGCCTCAGGCAGGGTCAAGCGTTCCTCGCATGGTCTCAGGTCAAGGGCTTGAGATTCTACGGGGGCGTATGGAACGCGTTAGCGCGGGGGTCGCGACCCCGGGACCGGCGCCGGGCGGGCGGCGCGCTCAGGGCTGGATCGCCCGCGCCGCCCAGCGTGAGTGCCGGTATTCGACCTGGAGCGGTACGCCGAAGCACTTCGTAAGGTTCCGCTCGGTGAAGACCTCGGCAAGAGGGCCGGCGGCCAGCACTGACCCGCGCCGCAGCAGCATCGCGTGGGTGAACCCGTCGGGCACCTCCTCCACGTGATGCGTGACGAGGACCATCATGGGCGCCTTCGAATCGCGGGCCAGCACCGACAGGCGGCGCACCAGGTCCTCGCGGCCGCCGAGGTCCAGGCCGGCGGCAGGCTCGTCGAGCAGCAGCAACTCGGGGTCAGGCATCAGGGCACGCGCGATCTGGACCCGCTTGCGCTCCCCCTCGGACAGGGTCGCGAACCGCCGCCTGATCAGGTGGGCGCAACCTAGCGCGTCCAGAAGCTCCACCGCCCGCGTGACATCGGAGGATTCGTATTCCTCCTTCCACCGCCCGAGGATGGCGTATGAGGCCGTCAGCACAAGGTCGATGACCTTCTCTGCCGGCGGCACCTTCTCCGCGAGCGCGGCGCTCGCCATCCCGATCCTGGGCCGGAGATCGAAGATATCCACCTCGCCGAGCCGCTCGCCGAGCACCTCCACCGTGCCCTCCGTCGGGAACAGCAAGGTGGCGGCGATCTGCAGGAGAGTCGTCTTCCCTGCCCCGTTCGGGCCGATCAGGATCCAGCGCTCATCCTCGTGCGCGGTCCAGTCGATGTTGCGCAGCAGCATCGACGTCTCACGCCGAACGCCGACGCCGCGCAGCCGCAACACCTCGTCGGACATCTACTCCCCTCCCTTTCGGGCATGACGGACAGCCCACCCACCGAGAACGAACCTATGCGACAAGGCCGCAGCTGGCGCAGCCGAATCCCACCAGGCCCGGGTCACCTCCATCATCTTCTACGTTCACTCGGTCCATGACCATGCTTGCGGAAAACCAGCCGTGGTGCCGCTCACCTCTGAAAAAGCGAGGCCGGCCGGGTAGCGTTGCGCGCGATGAATGCCACGCGAACGACCTTGCTGATCACCCTCACCGGCCGGGACAGGCCGGGCGTCACATCGCGCCTGTTCGCCGCCCTCACCGGGCACGAGCTGAGCGTGCTGGACATTGAGCAGGTGGTCATCCGCGGGCGCCTCGTGCTGGGCGTGCTGTGTGCCTCCGATGCGGCACCCGACCTGACCGCCATCCACCGGAAGGTCAGCGCCCTGGCGACCGATCTCGGGCTGGACGCGGAGATCACGACCGGCTCGCCGGATGTGCCGCGCAGGCGGGGCCAGCTGCATGTCACCCTCCTCGGCAGCCCGCTGTCACCAGCGGCCATCACCGCCATGGCGGGACGGATCGCGGCGAGCGGCGCGAACATCGACCGGATCACCCGGCTCGCGCAGCACCCCGTGATGTGCATCGAGATGGACGTC
>DASQVO010000554.1:0-25021 GCA_035640715.1 Streptosporangiaceae bacterium | reverse complement strand
GGCCCTGCCGGTACCGGCCTTCCCGTGCTTGATCCATCCGCATCGAGCCGGTGTGATGCGCCCTGGGCGCCGCGTGGGCGCCCCGCCGGGCCTGGCGGGCCCAGAGGGCCCAGCGGGGCCGCCCGGGAGGCGCTTCGTACCCCAGATGCCGGGTGGGCGCTCGCTGTGCCTGCTGGCCAAGGGCAGGCAGGCCCAATGGCGCATTACCGGGCACATGGGGACCACTCGTCACGAATCGCTCACCTCTAAATACTCAGGGCGACGATTCCCCAGACTAACGCGACTCGGCCCGCTCCAGCCTGCCTGCCATCCAGATTCCGGTGAACCAGAATGCCGCGAAGATGATCCCGAGGACGTAAAGCGCGGTCACCTCGAACCCGGCAGCGATGATCAGGCCCTGCAGCACGGTACCGGCGATGAGGGCCCACCGGGCCCGGCCGACCGCCGCTGCGAGCAGCACGGCCGCGAGCGCCAGCCCACCGCCGACGGCGCCGGCGCTCGCCTGGCGGACGTGCTCGACGGTGATGGCGACGGGCATGGCGAGCACGATCACGATCGCCTCGAAGGCCAGCACGGTCGCGCAGAGGCGCCTCAGGATGGGCCTCGGGATGGGCCTCCGCCGGGCGGTCCCCGCCCGGCCGGGCTCGGCGGCACCGGGCTGGCTCACGACAGATCGGCCGCCGTGAACGGATGCCGGCCGGGCGCGTCCTGCCCGCCTGGCGCGTCGCTGGTCCCGGCGCCCGGGACGAGCAGCAGCCGGGCGTCGCCCGCGGTGATTACCGAGCCGGTGATAAGCACTCCCCCGCCGCCGGGCAGGTCCGTCTCCGGTGCCTCGTCGGCCAGGGTCACCGCCATCTCGATCGCGTCGTCCATTCGCGCGGCCACCCGGACGCGGTCCGGGCCCAGGACGTCGCGCGCCAGCTCGGCGAGTTCCCCGGCGGGCATCGACCGCTCAGACGAGTTGCAGGTCACGACGAGGTCGGAGAGGACCGGCTCCAGCTCATCGAGCATGCCGGCCACGTCCTTGTCCGCGCTGACTGCCAGCACCCCGACGAGGCGGCTGAAGCTGAACGATTCGCTCACCGCGGCCACGCTCGCGGCCATGCCCGCCGGGTTGTGGGCGGCATCGGCGATCACTGTCGGGCTCCGCCGCAGTACCTCGAGGCGTCCGGGGGACCGCAGGCCCGCGAAGGCCTGGCGGACCAGGTCGGCGTCGAGCGGCGCCCGGCCTTGCGGGTCCGGCGCGGCCACGCCCGCGAACGCCTCGACCGCGGCCAGCGCGCATGCCGCGTTGCCGGCCTGGTGCTGGCCGAACAGTGGCAGGAACACCTCGGGGTACGTGCCGTGCAGGCCGCGCAGGGACAGCTGCTGACCGCCGAGCGCCAGTTCCCTGGCGACCACGCCGAACTCAAGGCCCTCGCGCGCCACTGTCGCGCCCACCTCGGCAGCACGCCGCAGGAGGACCTCGGCGGCCGGCATGGACTGCTGCGCCAGCACCGCGAGTGATCCCGGCTTGATGATCCCGGCCTTCTCCGTGGCGATGGACTCAACCGTGTCACCCAGATAGTTCGTGTGGTCGATGGCTACCGGGCACACTACGGCGACCACGCCGTCCGCGACGTTGGTCGCGTCCCAGGCCCCGCCGAGCCCGACCTCCACGACCGCCACGTCGACCGGGGCGTCCGCGAAGGCCGCGAAGGCCATGCCCGTCAGCACCTCGAAGAATGACAGCGGTACGCCGTGGCGCTCATCGGCGAGCCTGACGTACGGAAGGATCTCCTCATACACCGCGGCGAACCGTTCCGGGGCCAGCGGCTCGCCGTCCACGCAGATCCGCTCGCGCATGGAGATCAGGTGCGGGCTGGTGAAGCGGCCGGTCCGCAGCCCTCGCTCGCGCAGCAGCGCGTCGATCATGCGGGCGGTCGACGTCTTGCCGTTCGTGCCCGTGATGTGGATGACCGGGCAGGCGCGCTGTGGATCCCCGAGCAGGCTGACCAGGGTGGCGATCCGCTCCAGGGTCGGCTCTATGGACGACTCGGGGCGGCGGCTGAGGATGTCGCGTTCCACCTCGCGCAGGAGGCCTTGCGCATCCGCCGGGCCCGGCGTGCCTGTCACGGCAGGGCGGCGCCGCCCACGGCGAGGCCGGCCGCGGCGAAACTGTTCAGGATGGACACGTGCCCAGCCTACTGGGGGTAGCCGACCGCCGGTCCCCGGTCCCGCGGCGCAGGCACCCTGGTGCGGGCCAGCTCGGGCGTCCCGACACAGATGCGGTTGCGGCCTGCGCTCTTGGCCGCGTAGAGAGCCGCGTCCGCGGCGGCAAGCAGCTCGACCAGGTCCTGGGTGGCATCACCCAGCTCGGCCACGCCCACCGAGACAGTGACGCCGATGAGGATGCCGTCGCTCCGGCCATCGCCGACCGCGACCGGCTCATCGGCGATGTGCGCCCGCAGCCGCTCGGCCACCCGTGCGGCTTCGGCCGCGGCCGTGTGTGGGAGCAGGACCGCGAACTCCTCGCCGCCGAACCGGCCGATCAGGTCGCCGTCGCGCAACTGGGCCGTGAAGCGGTCGGCGATCACCCGCAGCACCTGGTCACCCGCGAGGTGCCCATAGGTGTCGTTGACCGCCTTGAAGTGGTCGATGTCGATGATGGCCACCGACGCGACCGGCCAGTGTCTCTTGGCCCGGGACAGCTCCGTCGCCGACTCGCCCTGCCACGCCGCCGCATTCAGCAGGCCAGTCTTGGCGTCCGTCCGCGCCTCGGTGACAAGCTGCGCGTGCATCAGGACTCGCTTCTGCATCAGCACGACCGGCAACGCGACGATGATGGCCACCAGGCTGAACGACAGTGCGAATGCGACCAGGGCCGCCATGCAGGTTATGACCGTATCCGTCATGACCGCTTCCCGGCTGAACATCACCGCCCGGACCCGGGCGGCCGGATCCGTCAGCTTGACGGCTCCAACGATCAACCACACGTTCACCAGCCATCCGGTCAGCCCCGCACCGATGGTGGCGCCCAGCCAGCCGATGGTATGCGCACCGGCCCCCCCGGGACCGCCGAGCAGCGGCTCGAAGAGGCTGTGGAACTCGGCCGACGCGACGCCATACCCGAGGCCGATGGCGCCGACGCTGAACAGCCGCCGGTGCAGCAGGTTCTGGCGTACCCGCCACTGCTTCATGGCTACCAGCGGGATCGGCACCAGCAGCGCGTATATGGGAGGAAGCAGCAGGGCGACGGCAAGGTACCAGACTTCCTGGAGGTCGCGGGTCAGCGTGTCGCGGGGCAGCTTCACGTCCCGCGTCGCCTCGACCATGGCGCCGGCGCATGCCACCAGCAGGAAAAAGATGCCCACCTGCGACAGGTGCCAGCTCGTGCGGGCCGCGGCAATACCTATGGCTGCGGCAGCGAGACCGGGCACGGCGATGACGTAGGCGCGCGGCCAGCGGGGCAATGACCAAACTTGCCAGCCCCTGATGGACGCTGCCGTTGGCCGACGGCATCGCCGGGAGGATGTGACTCTCATCCCCATCCCATCTGACGGTTGCTCACGGAGCCATGGATGGCGTCGCGGGTAAGAGCATTAATGTCGAATCGTTACAGATGCACCACACTACGTCAATAATACGACTTGTCATGAACGATGTTAAAAGGAATATTGATGTATGACAGTTTCGGAGAAGGGAAGGGTCATGTTCGCCGAGTGGGGCTGAAGTCCACCAGTTCGTTATCCGCTGCCAGGCGTAAGCCGTGACCAGCGTCGCCAGGTCAGGGCCAGCCATCCCGCGACTGCGGCACCGACGGCGCCGCTGCCCGCGACCACCACGGCGGGGGCGGCCACCGACGCGGCCGCCCCCGCCAGCACATAGACGATCCCCTGGCCGAGCATCATCCCCGCATTAGCCAGGCCATATGCCTGACCCCGCCGCGCGTCGGGCGTGGCGGCGACGAACGCGGCGTTCGCAGCGACCTGGTACGCCGAGAACAGGCCTGACACCGCGAAAATCGCCAGCGACGGAACCAGGCGCGGCTGGGTCAGGCACGCCAGCGGCACGAGGCATGCGGCAACGGCCAGGGGCCCCATCCACCGCAGACGCGTGCCCGGGCGCAGCAGCCGGGTGAATGCCGCCATGCCTACGGCACTGCCCAGCGGCCCGGCCGCGAAGATCAGCCCGGCCGCGACCGCGCCATGCCGCAGGTGCGCCGCGTACGGAACCGCGAGCGCCTCGGCGACTGTGTAAAAGCCGGCCAGCCAGCCCAGCAGCATCAATGTGCGCAGCCGGCAATCGCCGAAGACGAGGCTCATCCCGGCCCTGACTTCCGCCAGCCGAGATCGCTGGACGCGCTCGGGTGCCGGGCGCCGCCGCACCCCTGCCCACAGGGCGAGCGCCGAGAGGGCGAAGGTTGCCGCGTCGATGAGCAGCGCGTCTTTCCCGCCGAGACCGGCGACGATCACGCCGCCGGCGACGAATCCGCCCACCACCCCTATTTCCCTGGTGATCTGCGAGACCGCCAGGCCGAGCGCGTAGCGGTCCCCTGGCAGGATCTCTGCGCGAAGCGCCGAACGCGCACCCTGGAACGGGGCGTTGAGCGTGGTGACCGCGAACAGGAGCACGATCATCGCCCACAAGGGCATACCGGGGATGACCATCGCCGCGACGAGCACCATCCGGGTGACATCGGCGGTGATCATGACGTCCCGGCGCGGATACCGGTCGGCCGCGTCCGACAGGATGAGGCCGCCGATCAGCCAGGGCAGATAGCTCGCCGCATAGGTGAGCGCGGTCAGCAGCGGCGAGCCTGTGCGCTGGTAGACGAGGACGGTCAATGCCACCCGCGCGAACTGATCCCCAGCGATCGAGGCAAACTCGGCCAGCCAGACGGCACGGAATTCACTGTCCGCGAACACCTCGCGGAACGTGGCAGCCTTCGCCTCCGGGCGGACGGGGGGGACCTTCGGGGCATGCGGGGCCGCCTTCGCCAACAAAACCTCCCGTACCCAGCTCGTCGCTCTCTGAACCCCCTGACTACATGGTGGCGTGCCGACCCGGCAATCGCAACTAATAGTGGTTAAGAGACCACAATTGATGAAATGGGCGGCATGTCCGGAGGATGTGCCGGGCCAGCGTCACCGGACCGCCATGATCACCGGGCCAGCAACGCCAGCCGGTCCGAGAGCCGGGCGATGTCCTGCTCAGCGGCGGCGAGGCGCTGACGCGTCTTCTCGACCACCTCGGCGGGCGCCTTGGCTGTGAAGCCGACGTTCGCGAGCTTGGCGCTGGCCTGTTCGGCCTCCCGGCGCGCGGCGGCGAGGTCCTTTTCCATCCGGCGCCGCTCGGCGTCGATGTCGATCACACCAGCCGTATCCAGCTCCACCGTCACCCTTTCGGCCTCCAGCGAGGCGGAGGGATTAAATCCGCCGTCCGGCGGGGTGAGCCGCGCTAGGAAGCGGATCCGCTCCGCATGGGCTGACAGCGGGCTCGCCTCGATCCCGGCGAGCCGGGCCGCAACCCGCTGTCCCGGTCGCAGGCCCTGGTCCGAGCGGAACCGCCGGACCTCGGTGACCAGCCGCATGACGGAGGCCATCTCCGCCTCCGCGGCCGGATCGGCGCAGGACAGCCGGGGCCATGGGGCCACCATCACCGACTCCTGCCCGGTCAGCGCCGTCCACAGCTCGTCGGTGATGAACGGCATGACCGGGTGGAGCAGCCGGAGCAGGTGGTCGAGCACGAACCCGAGCACCTCACGGGTGACGTCACCGGCGCCCCCGGCTGCACCTCCGGGGCCTTCGGCCGTGCCCTCGGCGCTGGTTAGGGGGATCTTCGCCAGCTCCAGGTACCAGTCGCAGAACTCGTCCCAGGCGAAGTGGTAGAGCGTCTCGCACGCCTTGGCGAACTCGAAGTGCTCGAGGTCCTCATCCACCTCGGCCGCCACGGCCGACAACCGGGAAAGTATCCAGCGATCGGGCACGGACAGTGACGCCGCGCCCGGCAGTTCCCGCGGCACACGCGCCCCGTTGAACAGTGCGAACCGGGCCGCGTTCCAGAGCTTGTTGCAGAAGTTCCGCGACCCGGCGGCCCACTCGTCGCTGACCGCCACGTCGCTGCCTGGGTTGGCCCCCCTGGCCAGCGTGAATCTGGTGGCGTCGGCGCCGAACCGCTCGATCCAGTCGAGCGGGTCCACTGTGTTGCCGCGCGACTTGGACATCTTCTTGCCGGTGGCGTCGCGCACCAGGCCGTGCAGGGCCACGACGCGGAACGGCGGGGCGTCGTCCGGATCCCGGTCCGACATCGCGTACAGGCCGAACATCATCATCCGGGCGACCCAGAAGAAGAGGATGTCGTAGCCGGTCACGAGCACGCTGGTCGGATAGAAGGCGCGCAGGTCCGGGGTGTCATCGGGCCAGCCGAGGGTCGAGAAGGGCCATAGCGCTGAGGAGAACCAGGTATCGAGGACGTCGGGGTCCTGGCGCCACCCCGCGGGCGGCTCCTCGTCGGGACCGACGCAGCGCACCTCGCCGTTCGGCCCGTAAAAAACGGGGATGCGGTGTCCCCACCACAGCTGGCGGCTGATGCACCAATCGTGCATGTCGTCGACCCAGCCGAAGTACCGTGCGGCCATCTCCGGGGGGTGCAGGCGGACCCGCCCGTCCCGCACGGCGTCGCCAGCCGCCTTGGCTAGCGGGGCGACGCGGACGAACCACTGCAGCGACAGCCTGGGCTCGACCGTGGTATGGCACCGGCTGCAGTGTCCCACCGAGTGGAGGTACGGGCGCACCTCGGCCACGATCCTGCCCTGCTCGCGCAGGGCCCCGACAACGGCTGGCCGTGCCTCGAACCGGTCGAGCCCCTCGAACGGGCCGTGGGCCGTGACGACACCGCGCTCATCCAGCACCGTCAGGCTGGGCAGGTTGTGCCGGCGGCCGATGTCGAAGTCGTTCGGGTCGTGCGCCGGGGTCACCTTCACGGCGCCGGTGCCGAACGCGGGGTCGACGTGGGAGTCGGCGATCACCGGGATACGCCGCCCGGTCAGCGGCAGCTCCACCTCACGGCCGATCAGGTGGGTGTAGCGCGGATCGTCCGGGTGGACCGCCACCGCGGTGTCGCCCAGCATCGTCTCGGCCCGGGTCGTCGCGACCACGATCGCGTCATCGCCCTCGCCGTAGCGGATGGAGACCAGTTCTCCCTCATCCTCGGTGTGGTCGACCTCGATGTCGGACAGCGCGGTGAGACAGCGCGGGCACCAGTTGATGATCCGCTCGGCGCGGTAGATGAGGCCGTCGTCGAAGAGCCGCTTGAAGATCGTCTGAACGGCGCGGGACAGGCCCTCGTCCATGGTGAACCGTTCCCTGGACCAGTCCACGCTGTCACCCAGGCGGCGCATCTGGCCGAGTATCTGGCCGCCGGAGGCGGCCTTCCACTCCCACACGCGCTCGACGAACGCCTCCCGGCCGAGGTCGTGCCGGCTCAGGCCTTCCTTGGCCAGTTCACGCTCTACCACGTTCTGCGTCGCGATCCCGGCATGGTCCATGCCGGGCAGCCACAACGTCGTGTAACCCTGCATCCGGCGGCGCCGGACGATCGTGTCCATGATCGTGTGGTCGAGGGCGTGGCCGATGTGCAGCGAGCCGGTCACGTTCGGCGGCGGGATGACGATCGAGAACGTCGGTGCGTCCCGGGACGGGTCGGCCGTGAAGTACCCGGCCTTCTCCCACAGCTCATACCGCGGCCCCTCCACCTCGCCGGGGGTGTACTGCGAGGGAAGGTCAATAGCTCCTGTCACAACAGACCAGTCTAGGGACTTCGCACCACCGCTACGGCCCGGAACCGCTACGGCCCGGACTACGTACCGGGCGTGAACCCGGGCCGGGCGCGCGGGTTACGCCGACTTCTCGCGCGGGGGACGGCGGTTGCTGACCCCACGGGGGACCAGCGTCGGGTTGACGTGCTCGAGCACGGCCTCACGAGTGATCACTACCCGCTCGACGTCCTTACGGCTCGGCACCTCATACATCACCGACAGCAGGACCTCTTCCATGATCGCGCGCAGGCCGCGGGCCCCGGTGCCGCGCAGGTTGGCCTGGTCCGCGATGGCCTCAAGCGCGTCCGGGGTGAACTCCAGGTCCACGCCGTCGAGCTCGAACAGGCGCCTGTACTGCTTGACGAGGGCGTTGCGAGGCTCGGTCAGGATCGAGATCAGCGCGTCGCGGTCGAGGTTGTGGACGCTGGTGATCACCGGGAGACGGCCGACGAACTCCGGGATCATCCCGAACTTGAGCAGGTCCTCCGGCATTACCTCGGCGAACGCGTCGGCGGTGTTGTCGGCCTTCCTAGCGCGGAGCACGGCGTTGAAGCCGATCCCGTTGTGGCCGGAACGCTGCTCGATGATCTTCTCCAGCCCGGCGAACGCGCCACCGCAGATGAACAGCACGTTCGTGGTGTCGATCTGGATGAACTCCTGGTGCGGGTGCTTGCGGCCGCCCTGTGGCGGCACCGACGCGGTCGTGCCCTCCAGGATCTTCAGCAGCGCCTGCTGTACGCCCTCACCGGAGACGTCACGGGTGATCGACGGGTTCTCGCTCTTGCGGGCGATCTTGTCGATCTCATCGATGTAGATGATCCCCGTCTCCGCCTTCTTCACGTCGTAGTCGGCCGCCTGGATCAGCTTGAGCAGGATGTTCTCGACGTCCTCGCCGACATAGCCGGCCTCGGTGAGGGCGGTCGCGTCGGCGATCGCGAACGGCACGTTGAGCAGCCTCGCCAGGGTCTGGGCGAGCAGGGTCTTGCCGGAACCGGTCGGGCCGAGCAGGAGGATATTGGACTTGGCCAGCTCCACCCCGTCATCACCGGGCCGCTCGCCGCCCGACTGGACCCGCTTGTAGTGGTTGTACACGGCCACGGACAGGGCCTTCTTGGCCATGTCCTGGCCGATCACGTAGGCGTCGAGGAACTCATAGATCTCGCGGGGCTTGGGCAGGCTGTCCCACTTGACCTCGGACGGCTCGGCCAGCTCTTCCTCGATGATCTCGTTGCAGAGATCGATGCATTCATCGCAGATATACACGCCAGGGCCGGCGATGAGCTTCTTGACTTGCTTCTGGCTCTTGCCGCAGAACGAGCATTTCAGCAGGTCCCCACCGTCACCGATGCGTGCCACCCAGATACTCCTTTACATGGGGCCGTCGGGGGACGGCCGCTGCGGCCAGCCCGGCGGCATGTCCCGCCAGGCCGTCATGCGTTCCCGCATTGACGCTACCGCCTCGGGATCGCGAGATCCTGAGGCAACAACCATCAAACCCCCTCGGGGGGCGCCGGGGAAGAGGTAAATCTCCGGTAAGGACGACAGTACCTCCGCGGCGGTGCTCCCGCGCTTCAGCGTCGTCAGAACCTCGTCGATGATTCCGTATTCCTTGGCCTCCTCAGCGGTGAGGAACTTGTCCCGCTCAATGTCACGGCGGATCGCCTCCTCGTCCCGGCCGGTGTGCCGGGCGAGGATG
The DNA here is from genome assembly GCA_035640715.1 of Streptosporangiaceae bacterium. Taxonomy (GTDB): domain Bacteria; phylum Actinomycetota; class Actinomycetes; order Streptosporangiales; family Streptosporangiaceae; genus DASQVO01. The sequence goes on along the minus strand of DASQVO010000554.1, from coordinate 15,527 downwards.
ACCTCCATCGACGCCCGCATCCGCATGATCTCGCGGGCCTGAATCTCCAGGTCACTGACCTGCTCATAGCCACCACCCTGAGTAGCCGGCTGGTGGATGAGGATGCGGGAATTGGGCAGCGCCATCCGCTTGCCCTTGGTCCCGGCCGCCAGCAGCACCGCCGCTGCCGAGGCCGCCTGCCCGATGCAGCACATCTGGATGTCGGGCTGGATGAACTGCATGGTGTCGTAGATGGCCATCATCGACGTCATCGACCCGCCCGGCGAGTTGATGTACATCGTGATGTCCCGGTCCGGGTCGATGGCCTCCAGCGTCAGGAGCTGGGCCATGACGTCGTTGGCCGAGGCGTCGTCGATCTGGACGCCGAGGAAGATGATCCGCTCCTCGAACATCTTGTTGTACGGGTTCATCTCCTTGATCCCGTACGACGTTCGCTCCACGAAGGACGGAAGGACGTATCTGGCCTCCGCCGGCCGGGGCGCTGCCGCCCTGAGCTCGCTCACGTTCGGCTCCTCCGTTCCGTAATGGGCGTTCATGAGACGGGACCTGCCGAGGGAACCTCGGTGGCGCTGCGGACCACCTGGTCGACAAAGCCATAATCCTTGGCCTCGTCGGCGGTGAACCAGCGGTCGCGGTCGAAGTCGGTCTCGATCTGCTCGATCGTCTGGCCGGTGTGGAACGCGATGCGCTCCGCCATCGTGCGCTTGATGTAGAGCATCTGCTCGGCCTGAATCCTGATGTCGGTCGCGGTGCCGCCGAGCCCGCCGGACGGCTGGTGCATCAGGATCTGCGCATGGGGCAGCGCGTAGCGCTTGCCGGGTGTCCCGGCGCACAGCAGGACCTGCGCCATCGACGCGGCCATGCCCATCACGTAGGTGGCCACGTCGTTCTGCACGTACTGCATGATGTCGTAGATGGCCAGGCCGGCGCTGACCGAGCCGCCCGGTGAGTTGATGTACAGGCTGATGTCGCGCCTCGGGTCCTCGGCCGCGAGCAGCACGAACTCAGCACAGATCCGGTTGGCCAGGTCGTCGTCCACCTGCTGGCCGAGGAAAATGATCCGGTGCCGCAGCAGCCGCTGGAACAGCTGGTCACCGAACGGCTGGACGGCGCCATCGGGCGAGGCCGCCGTCACGATGGATGGCCGCTCCAGGATGGGATGCGTTGTCACTGCGCTCTCCTCGTATGGCTTGCCGCAATTTGCCTCACCGCCAACGCGGGGGCTCCGGCACGTCGCTGTCTTACTTACCTTCGGCATCGCGTCTAATGTCTCTGATCTGGACGATAGCTCCCGCCAGAAGCGCTGAATGCCACGGCCGCCGGTTTTCGCTATCGGCGCACGCGGTCACCCTCGGCTACTGAAAAGAGACCGCGCTGGGCCCGGCGGACGGGACGGCCCGGGAGGCGAAGCGGTCCCCGGAGGGGCGAAGCGCTCCCGGGCGAAGCGGTCCCGCGGCCTAGTTCCCTGCGGGGGTGCTCTCGTCCGCTTTCCCGGCTTCGGCCTGCGCCGCTGGGTCGCCGGCGTCCGCGTTCACCCGCGTGTCCGCATCAGCCGCCGCTCCGGCGGCGGTGTCCGCCGCCTGCTCGTCCGCATCGGCCGCCGCTCCGGCGGCGGTGTCCCCCGCCTGCGTGTTCGCGTCCTGGCCGGTGAGGACGTTGTAGTCCAGCTCGTGGCCCGCCTCGTCGCGGATGGTGACACGGCCCGTGAGCAGCGCGATCGCCTTGCCCCGCAGCACCTCCGCCGCGGCCGCGCCGAGCTGGCCGGTCTCGGCGAGCTGACGGGCCAGCAGCTCCGGCCTGACGCCCATCCGGTCTGCCTGCTGGGCGATGAAGTAGGACAGCTCGGCCTCGTCCACGCCGATCTCTTCCTGCCGCGCCAGCTGGTCGAGGAGCAGCCCGACCTTGACGCTGCGGCGTGCCTGCTCCTCCATCTCGGAACCGTACTCGGCCTCGGTCTTGCCGATCATCTGGAGGTAGGAGCCCCAGTCCGCGCCCGCGCGCTCGATTTGCTCGTGCATGGACCGCCTGATGCGGTCGGCCTCCTCCGCGACCACGCTCTCCGGCAGCGGGATGTCGACCTGGGCGAGCAGTGCGTCCAGGGCCCGATCACGCGCCTGGACGGCCTGCTGCCCGCGCTTCATCTGCTCGAGCCGATCCCGGGTATCGGCGCGCAGTTCCCCGATCGTGTCGAACTCGCTCGCCAGCTGCGCGAAGTCGTCGTCGAGGCCGGGCACTTCCTTGACCTTGACGCTGTGCACGGTCACAGTGACCTCGGCCTGCTCGCCGGCGTGCTCGCCGCCGGCCAGCTCGGTGCTGAACGTCCCGGACTCACCCGCCGACATCCCCGTCAGGGCGTCGTCGAGGCCCTCCAGCAGCGACCCGCTGCCCACCTCGTAGGACAGGCCGCTCGCCTGCGCGTCTTCCACCAGCTCGCCGTCCACGGTGGCCGACAGGTCGATGGACACGTAGTCGCCGGTCTCGGCCGGGCGCTGCACGCCCTTCAGCGAGGCGAACCGCTCGCGCAGTGTCCCGAGGTACTCCTCGACGTCGTCCGGGGTGACCGTCGCGTCGTCGATGGTGACCGCCAGCCCGCCGAGGTCGGGCAGCTCGAACTTGGGCCTGACGTCGACTTCAGCGGTGAAGGAGAGCTCGTTGCCGTCGTCCAGCCGGGTGATCTCCACCTCCGGCCGGCCGAGTGCGAGGACCTCCCGCTCCTCGACCGCCTTGCCGTAAAGCTCGGGAAGAGCATCGTTCACGGCCTGCTCAAGCACTGGTGCCCGGCCAATCCGCCGGTCGATGATCTGCGGCGGCACGCGGCCCGGCCGGAAGCCGGGGATGCGGACCTGCCGTGCGACCTCGCGGTACGCCTTGTCGATGCTGGGCTTCAGCTCGTCGAACGGCACCTCCACGCTCAGCTTCACGCGCGTCGGGCTCAGTTCCTCGACGTCAGTCTTCACGTCGGCGTCACTCCTTGGTTCCCCTGCATTGGTTCCCTCCACCGCCCGCCGCCTGGGGGCGGCCGGGAACGCGGGAACTCAGGTCGTCACTCACGGCTACCGCCGCCATGTCTAGCCGCCAATCCTACCGGCCCAGCGAGTCCGGGCCGCGCCCCCGTTCGGCTGGATCTGGATAGGGACGCTAGCCGGCGGGGGCGGCGGCGTGCTCGCGGGCCCCGGGCAGCTGCAGACCTGCCCCGGCGGGCCCGCGGAAGAGGCGCCGGTAGGAGTCCGGTGTGGTGTCCCGCCAGGCACGGAAATGGTGCCGCAGTGCGGCCGCGTTGCCGAAGCCGACGCGCTCCGCGATGGCGTCCACCGTCTCATCGGTGTCCTCAAGCAGCTGCTGCGCGAGGAGAATGCGCTGGCAGGTGAGCCAGCGCATCGGCGTCGTGCCCGTCTCCTGCATGAAGCGCCGCGCGAATGTCCGCGGCGACATGTGGGCCCGGGCAGCCAGCTCGCCGACTGAGAGCGCCCGCTCCAGGTTGAGCACCATCCAGTCGAGCACGTCACTCAGGCTGCCGCCGGGCCTCTCGGCCAGCGGGCGGTTGATGTACTGGGCCTGCCCGCCGTCACGGTGCGGCGGCACCACCATGCGCCGGGCGATCCCGTTCGCCACGCGGGAGCCCTGCTCCTTGCGTACCAGGTGCAGGCACGCATCGATGCCTGCTGCCGTGCCCGCACTGGTGATGACCGGCTGCTCGTCGACGTAGAGGACGTCCGGGTCGACCTTGGCGCTGGGATAGCGGCGGGCCAGTTCGGCGGCGTACAGCCAGTGCGTCGTGCAGCGGCGGCCATCCAGCAGGCCCGCCTCGCCGAGTACGAAAACGCCGCTGCACACGCTCAGTACCCAGGCTCCGCGGTCGGCCGCCCGGCGCAGGGCCGCGAGCAGCGGCTCCGGGAAATGGCTGCGGTCGGTGGCAGCCAAGCCGGTATGGAACTGTGCCGCGCCCCGCGCGTGGCCGTCCGCTGGGGCGGCTACCGTGTGCCGGTCCGGTACCTCGGGCATGGCGATCAGGTCACCTTGCGCCAGACGCCGGTCAGAGACCGCGGGCACCGCGATCAGGTCTGCTTCCTCGAGGCGTTCCAGGTTGTGTGGGGCCTGGATGGTGAATCCCGCCTGGCAGCGAAGCGGGCCCGGCTCACCGGCGACGACCGCGAAGTCATAGATGGGCAGCCCGTCGTCACTGCGGTCGAGGCCGAAGACCTCGCAGACCACGCCGAGTTCGAACGCCTCGAAGTTATCGAGTACCACCACGGCAACGTTGTGCAGCATGAACCGAGTATGACTGCCTGGTTGGCAGGATGTCATCCCTATATGTCACTACTGCCACTATCCGGGTCGGCTCACATCGCCGAGGCTACCTATATGCACCTCACCGATCCCCGCCCTGGCGGTCGGCCCCGCGGTGAGCCGGAGCCAGTTCCCCGCGACCTTTGGGAGCGCATCGCTCTGCTACGGCTGGCCCGCCGGGTCGGCGCCGCGATCTCCGAAGCCAACTACGCGCAGCGGCGGATGATGTCGCTGACCATGGCCTTTGACAGGTATCTGCCGGAGCCCGACGTTGCACCCGAGGACTACGCGGAGTTCCTGCTCCGCACGTCCGGCCCCCTCCTCCATGAGCCGCCGACCAGCCAGCGACTCGCCGGGCGCGGCATCCGCTTACCGCCTCATCCGGGGGTCCGGGGGTCCGGGGGGCCGTCCCCCCGGGCAAACACCGCGGGCTCCGGCAAAGCCGGCCGGCGGCCGGCAAGCATGACAGACCGCCTCATCCGGGGGTCCGGGGGGCTGTCCCCCCGGGCAAACACCGCGGGCTCCGGCAAAGCCGGCCGGCGGCCGGCAAGCATGACAGACCGCCTCGTCGGGCTGGCGGGATTTGAACCCGCGGCCCCTGGCACCCAAAGCCAGTGCGCTTCCAAGCTGCGCTACAGCCCGTTTCTGACGCGAGTCTAGCCATTCTCCGGGAATGGCGCGGCGGCACAGGTCCCGGGCCGCGGGCAAGCGGGTGTGCGCGATCGGGAGGTGCGGCAATTAGGGGCTGCGGAAGTGGAAGCCCGCGGCCAGCAACCGGGGCAGCACGATCTTGAGGGCAGCGACGGTTTCAGAGCGGTCTCCGCCGCCGTCATGCTCCAGGATGATCGAGCCTGGCCGGGTGTTGCGCATGATGTTCGCGACGATGTTCGTGACACCCGGCCTGGCCCAGTCGCGCGGGTCCACTGACCAGTCCAGCGGCGTGAGCCGCATCTGCGCGCATTGCTTCAGCACGACCGGTGACCATGCGCCGTACGGTGCGCGGAACATGCCGGGGAGCTTGCCGGTCGCGTTGCTGATCACGTCGTTGGCGCGGTTCATCTGGTCCCGGACGGCGGCCGGTGCCAGCATGGCCAGGTTGGCGTGCGTCCAGGTGTGGTTGACGATCTTGTGGCCGGCGTCGGCCACCTCACGGGCGAGGCCGGGCTGGGCCGCGACATTCATGCCGATCATGGAGAACGTCGCCGTCACTCCGTATGTATGCAGCAACCGGAGGATCTGCGGGGTGTAGATCGGGCTCGGGCCGTCGTCGATGGTGAGCGCGATCGCCTTCGGGCTGTCCTCGATGTAGTACATGGGCCGGCCTGCGGTCGCCCGCGCCTGTCCCCGGGACGGCGCGCGGCGGCCCTCCTGTGCAGCCGTGCGCACCGTGCCTGCCGTGCCGCGCGGGGCGGGAACTGTGTGCCGGGCGGACATTGGGTGCCGTGGCGCTGTGGCGGTGCGCACGCCGAGCCGCCCGCCCTCAGCGGCCGACGCGTCCGGCCCGGCCATCGCCGACGGCACGCCCGCACCTTTGCCGACGGCGCACCCGCCGAGCAGCACCAGGCCGCCAGCCGTCAGCAGCACACGGCGGGAAATGGCTGGCTGCCTGAGCGGCATTTTGTCGTTGTCCACTTAGCCCCCAGTCGTCCCCGGTCCTCGGCGGCACCGGCTTCCAGCGTGCTCCGGATTGACACACAATGTAGAGACTGTTCAGCTTCAGGGTCGGTTGTTCCGGAAGCCGAGCTTCAGGGTTAATTGTTCCGAAAGAGGAGGCAAGGAGCCACGCCGGACGGCGTGGCTTACTGGCACCTGCTCGTCCCGTTCATGCCGTCGGGCGGCGAGCGATGAATTTCCGGCTGGCCGATCGTCGTAATGTCGGCGTGCTGTCAGACCCAGGCGCTTTACTGGCCGGAGGCTAAGGCAGCCGCAACACTTACGCGACGCTCAGAAGGGAGCACCGATGGCAGGTGTCCGGGTGCTGGTCGGGACACGCAAGGGCGCGTTCATCCTGACCTCAGATGACAAGCGAAAGGACTGGCAGGTCAGCGGCCCGCACTTTGGCGGCTGGGAGATTTACCACGTCACTGGCTCCCCCGCCGACCCGGACCGGCTTTATGCCTCACAGTCCACGGGGTGGTTCGGGCAGCTGATTCAGCGTTCCGATGACGGTGGCCAGACGTGGCAGCCGGTCGGCAATGACTTCACCTACGATGGCGACCCGGGCGAACACCTGTGGTACGACGGGACGCCGCGTCCGTGGAAGTTCACCCGGGTATGGCACCTCGAACCCTCACTGCACGACCCCGATACGGTCTACGCGGGCGTCGAGGACGCAGCCCTGTTCCGTTCGGCCGACGGGGGAAAGACCTGGCAGGAGCTTCCCGGGCTGCGGTCACAGAAATCGGCGCCCGCCTGGCAGCCGGGTGCGGGCGGTATGTGCCTGCACACGATCATCCTGGACCCGGTCAACCCGGGGCGGATGTTCACCGCCATATCCGCGGCCGGCACCTTCCGCAGCGACGACGACGGCCAGACCTGGCGGCCGGCCAACCGTGGGCTGCGGTCGGAGGGCATTCCCGACCCGGACGCCGAAGTCGGCCACTGCGTGCACCACGTCACGATGCACCCGTCGCGGCCCGAGGTGCTGTACATGCAGAAGCACTGGGACGTGATGCGCAGCGACAACGCCGGCGAGTCATGGACGGAGGTCAGCGGGGACCTGCCCAGCGACTTCGGGTTCGCGATCGGGGTGCACGCGCACGAGCCGGAAACTGTTTACGTGGTGCCGATCAAGAGCGATTCCGAGCATTACCCGCCCGAGGGCAAGCTGCGTGTATACCGCAGCAAGACGGGCGGCAACGACTGGGAGCCGCTCACGAACGGGCTGCCGCAGCGCGACTGCTACGTCAACGTGCTGCGGGACGCGATGGCCGTGGACTCGCTTGATTCATGCGGCGTGTACTTCGGCACGACCGGCGGGCAGGTGTATGCCTCCGCAGATGCCGGCGACCACTGGGCGCCGATCGTCCGGGATCTGCCGGCCGTGCTATCCGTGAAGGCACAGACCCTGCCATGACCAGGGTCGTCCGGGTCATCCTCCCGGCGCATTTGCGGACCCTTGCGCAAGTCAGCGGCGAGGTGGAGGTCCAGGTGCTGGGGGAAGTCACCCAGCGCCTGGTCCTCGACGCCCTTGAGGCTCGCTATCCCATGCTGTGCGGGACAATCCGCGACCGGGCGACCGGGCGCAGGCGGGCATTCGTCCGGTTCTACGCTTGTGAACAGGATCTGTCCAACGAGCTGCCGGATGTCCCCTTGCCCGATGCGGTCGCGACGGGCGCCGAGCCGTTCATGGTCGTGGGAGCCATGGCCGGCGGTTAGCCCCCTGGGGCCGGGGGCGGTCGCGCCGATGCGGAAATGCCATGCGGGCAGGCCCACGGCACGGACATGCGGAACGTCACGGTATGCCGGATGCGAAGCGCGCAGAGGAGCATACGCATGTCCGAGACGATAGGCGCCGGCGACGGCAAAGGCCTGGCAGGGAAGGCCGCCGTCATCACTGGCGCCAGCCGGGGCATCGGCCGGGCGGCCGCGATCCGCCTAGCCGATGAGGGCGCCGCCGTCGCGATCAACTACCGCGCCGGCGCTGATGCCGCGAACTCCCTCGTCGCGGAACTTACTGACCGCGGCGCCCGGGCCGTCGCCATCCAGGCCGACGTCAGCAACCCGGCGCAGACCGCCGAACTGATGGACCGGGCCGCCGATGCGCTGGGCGGGCTGGACATCCTGGTCAGCAACGCCGGCATCGAGCACTTCGGCCGGCTCGCCGAGATCACGCCCGAGGATTTCGACCGCGTGTTCGCAACGAACACGAAGGGCCAGCTATTCGCCGTCCAGCACGCGGTGCGCCACATGGACTCCGGCGGCCGGGTCCTGCTGATGTCTTCGGTCAGCGCCCGCAAGTCGGTGTTCCACCACACGCTCTACGCCGCCAGCAAGGCCGCGGTCGAGGCGATGGCACTCAACCTTGCACCGGAACTCGCGCAGCGCGGCATTACCATCAACGCGATCGCGCCCGGCGGCACAGAGAGCGACATGTCCGCGGAGGTTGGCCACCTCTACGGGCACCCTGACATCGAGCATGACCCCGCCACCGCCATGAAGGCCATGTGCGCCGTCGGACGGTTCGCGCGGCCGGAGGAGATCGCGGCCGTCATCGCCTTTCTCGTCTCCGACGAGGCGAGCTACATCACCGGCCGGACGATTCCCGTGGACGGCGGCTTCTTCTGATGCCGCCGTCCACCGGTGCCACTCCAGGTCAGCTTGTAGGGCAGGCTACCGTCCCCGGAGGCCAGGACCAGCTTAGCGCAGGCCGTCTTGCTCGAAACGATTGATGGCGATCAAGGCGCCGACGAAAACGACGACCATGCCGAGCAGCAATGCGAGTTGAGTCGTACCGATATTCAACCCGGTGCTCAAGATGAAAAGGATCTTTCGTATGACGGCGATCAGGCCGACGACGATGAACGGCTCCGCGGCCAGCCGGTGGGCCCGCAGCGAAAGGATGACCGTGCGCACGACCGCGACCATGATCAGCACGAGCAGTATCCGGTCGAGCAGGGTGATACCCGATGTATCGATCGAGGAGTTCCCGACCTGCTTAATGAAATTGATGATGCCGGAGACCAGCAGGACGGCCGCCAAGCCAAGGAGCGCGATCGCGATTACAATCGATATGACGTCCTGGGCATGTTCAAGCATCCAGATAGTGCCATTAATGCCACGCAGCTTCGACCGGACTCCTTCCTTTTCGTTCTCGGTTCCGGGCATCGAATTCCTTTAAGGTCGGGAAAGAAAAACGATAAACAGGCCGCGTCACACGGCGGCCGTATGGCTCTCCGTCACCGCGATGAGATGGTCGCGGGACGCCTCGACCAGCTCGCGCGCCCTTCCGGCGCTGGCGAGCAGCCGGCCGTCACGCTTGCGGGACACCCCGGCGACGAGAACGGTCTCGACGTTGGACACATCGGCACACAATGTGACCGCGGCCACCGGGTCGATCACCGGCGCGACGCTGAGCGCGGTCCCGTCGATGACCACGATGTCGGCCTGCTTGCCGGGGGTCAGCGAACCGGTCCTGTCCGCCACCCCGGCGATCTCGGCGCCGTTGATCGTCGCCATCTCGAGCAGCTGGCGCGCGGTCAGCATGTTGCCCGGGCACGGGATGTCCGCCGCCCAGCATGTCTCGTGCACGCGAGCGCGTTCGGCGCCGAAAGCGGCGCGGATCTGCATGAACATGTCGCCGGGCAGGGAGGTTACGATGCCGACCGACAAGCCGGGGCGCAGCCCGTACTCAAGGGCTTTCATGACGGGCGGCCAGCCATGGCCCATCTGCAGCTCGGCCTGGGCGGCGATCGAGACGAGCCCGCCGCTGCCGGCGATCAGCCGCCATTCCTCCTCACTCAGATGGCAGCAGTGGATGTAGGTCGTGCCAGGCCGCAGCAGGTCCATCGACGCGAGCTGCTGGACCATCCCGAACCTTCCGGCGAGCCGGCCCATCGCCACATGCACGGTGACGGGGATGCCGAGGTCACGGGCCAGGTCCCATTCGGCCCGCACCACGTCGGGCACGCAGAACCCCGGGCCGCGTGTGGCCAGGGCCATCGTCAGCAGACCGCCCGCGGATGTGCCGCCGGAGAAGTACGTGTCCCGGACGCGGCGCACGTCGTCGGCCGGTATCGCGATCTTGCTCTCATTCCAGTAATCAGCCATGGATGTGTTCGCGCTGCCGTAGGCGTACTGCGCCCGGATGCCGGTCTCCTGCAGGGCCTGGATGGCGGCGTCCGGGTGATCCGGCGTGTTGTTGATGTGGGACCAGTCCACCAGTGTGGTGATGCCGGCGTTGAGGCACTCCAGCGAGCCTGCGAGATTCGCGGCGTACACGTCCTCTGGCCGGTAGGCCGGCGCGAACGTGTCCAGGATGTGGACGAAGTAGTCGTCGAGCGTGTCATCCGGGGCACAGCCGCGTATCGCCGTCTCCCAGGTGTGCCGCTGGGTGTCGACAAACCCGGGGATCACGATGCGCCCGGTCGCGTCGAGCACGTCCGCGTCAGCGTTGATCTGCCGCTCGACCGCGACGATCCGGTCCCCCTCGATGAGGACGTCGCCGCCGGGCACATCGCCGATGGCCGGGTCCATGGTGATCACGTAGCCGCCTCGCAGGAGCATGCGGTTAGCCATCGCAATCCCTCACCTTCGCGGGTCGATGCCTGGGCCAGCACGGGCGTCATTCCAGTCAAGAGCTGATTCTTCAGATGTCAGGATGCGCCGACGGGAGCGGGCTTCCCGCAGCTATCCGCCGGCTGGCGCGCCGGGCTTCCAGGTGCGCCAGCATTTCGTTCGGAACGCCGGCGAGGTGCAGGCCCTGGGCACTCGTATCCAGCATCTGCCCGGCACGCGCCCGAATAAGACAGTCTTAACGGGCCCGAACGAGATCTGGGCGCTCCTCCACGCCCGGGTGCCTGTTGCCGCACGGCTGGCCGGGCACACGGGGGAACCCCGCATGCTGGACGGCATCGCGAAGCGTCATGGTGTAGGCCGTATCAAGCGGCCGGGCGTATTCGGCGACGTTGGCCTGGATCGCCTCGATCATTTCGGTGATCGAGGCGGAATCGTTGCGCTGGCGTATTGGAGCCGTAGCCGCCGCGATGCTTTAATCCTTGGGTCCTGCAGCCTGAAAGCGCAGAAACGGGAAAATTCGGACTATCGGGGATCGGCTATCGGCTCGTTCTGGCTCAGGCTCAGGCGGCATTCGGATTGCCTTTTTCGAAGGTGATCAGGAAGGGGTCCGGATATTCACAGGAGGAGCCGTTCATGCAACGACGCATGCGCATTACTGCCGGGCTGCTCTGCGCCGCTGGCCTGACCGCGGCCAGCGTCCTCAGCGCTGGAGCCGCATCCGCTCAGGCGTCCGGCCCGGCGCGGCCGTCCGCCCGCACATCGGCCGCCACGGTCCTGCCGGTCAACTACAGCTTCGCCGCCGGCTTCGGCGCGACGCTCGCATCGCCGACGGTCTCACCGCCTGGCTCCAATAATTTCTCCTGCCATCCCAGTGCGGCTCATCCGTACCCGGTCGTCCTCATTCACGGAACGTTTGAGAACATGAACGACAATTGGCAGGCGGCGTCCCCATTGCTTGCTGACCACGGCTACTGCGTCTTCGCGTTCAACTATGGCGGCGCGTCGCCATCCGCTGATCTCCAGGCAACCGGTGATATCGCCGCCTCTGCCGGTCAACTGGCGGCGTTCGTCAGCAAGGTGCTGGCGGCGACCGGCGCAGCCAAGGTGGACATCGTCGGCCATTCCCAGGGCGGCATGATGCCGCGGTACTACCTGAAGTTCCTCGGCGGCGCGTCCAAGGTCCACACGCTGGTCGGCCTTTCCCCGTCGAACCACGGCACCACCATCGACGGTCTGACCACGCTGTCGCAGACCCTCGGCCTGGCCGGCTCCGTCAACGTCGTACTGGGCAGCGCCTGTGAATCGTGCGACGAGCAGGAGGTTGGCTCCCCCTTCCTGACTCAGCTGAACTCCGGCGGTGACACCGTGCCGGGCGTCACCTACACGGTCATCGAAACCACGTACGACGAGGTGGTGACGCCGTATACGTCGGCATTCCTCACCGGCCCGGACGTCACGAACATCACCGTCCAGAACCAGTGCCCGCCCGACCTCAGCGATCACCTGGAGATTTCCTACGACCCGGTGGCGCTCGCCGACGTGCTCAACGCCCTCGACCCGGCCCACCCGGTCCAGGTTCCGTGCATGACGGTGCTTCCCATGATCGGACCCGTCGGGCTGGTGCCGTCCTTCTGACCTCTGCCGGGCACCTCATTATCTCTGGCGGGCGGCATTATCTCTGACGGGCGGCGGGGAGCGGTGCGGCACGCGGCCCGAAGCCGGTACGCTACCCGTGGTGGCATGGCAGGGCCATGGCCCTGCCGCCGCCGCGCGGGCGTAGCTCAATGGCAGAGCCCCAGCCTTCCAAGCTGGTCATGCGGGTTCGATTCCCGTCGCCCGCTCCACCGGTTCCGGCCCAGGTCAGCGACATGATTCGAGCGCTCGCCGTTGCCCTCGCCATGTGGCTGATCGTGTTCCGGGCCATTAGCGGGCCATTAGCCCACCGGCACCAGCACGCCCGCCGTGCCATCGTCACCGTCATCATCGTCCCGTCTCCCCCGCTCGGCTTCGACGTGAGCGTCGATGCTGTCAGTGATGATCTTGTCCGCGCCGCGCGCCCGGTGCTGGTAGATCAGCGCGGCCCGCTCACTGTCATGCCCCATTTGCGTCTTGTAAGCGATCGGCTCCTTGCCGCCGCTCTTTCAGCATGCCGACAGAAACCGGACTAAGATAGGACTTTTAGAGGACATTATAAGGTCTCTGTTAGGACGTTGACGTATCAGAGAGGTACAGTCGTCCTCGCGGAGTCCTAAGAGCTAGCACCAGGCGCTACACGCGCGGAGGTTCCCATGACGCACCCAATCGGCAACGTGCGGCTCAAGGCCGCCCGCCAGCATGCCGGGTACGCATCACAGCAAGCGCTCGCGGACGCACTCACGCGTGCGGCGCCCCAGCTCGGGCTAGGGCACCTGGAGATCAGCGCCCGCCAGATACGGCGCTGGGAATCGGCCACCCCGCCGTGGCCGCGCGCAGACCATCAGCGGCTCCTCGTGCACGTGCTCCAGCTCCCGATCGCAGAACTCGGGTTCACGCCGCCATGGGAAGTGTCCGCAGCCGGGCCCGACGCCGCAGCCGCCGCCCAGCCGCAGCTGACCAGAAACAGCAGCCGGACCCCGCTGCCGCTAGCCAAGGCCAGGGGCGTCATCCAGCCATCCACGGTGGCAGGCGACTATGCGGCGATCACCGCCGCCTACCGCCGTCTCTACGCCAGCGTGCTGCCCACCCACCTGCACCCGCCGGTCATCGAGCACACCCGCCTCGGCGCGCACCTGCTCGGGGAGACCGCCGGGGTAAGCCAAAGCATCCTCGCCACCGCCCTAGCCGAGACGCTCCTGCTAGCCGGGCGCATCGAGTTCTTCGACCTGCGGCAGCCCGACGACGCAGACGCCACCTTCGTCCGGGCACTACAAGCAGCCGGGGAAGCCGACGACGCCCTGCTGGGCTCCGCGATCCTCGCCCACGCAGCGTTCATTCCCGGCTGGGCCGGGCGCCGCGACGAGCACGCCGACCGGATGCGGGCCGCCCGCACCTACGCCCGCCGCGCACCAGCATCAGCAGAGTTCCTGGCCTGGCTGGACGCGGTAGAGGCCGAATGCGAGACGATCAGCGGCCACACCCGCGAGGCCCTGCGCCTGATCGACCACGCCGAATCGATCCTGGCCGCTGGCAGCGAGCATGCGTCACCAGACTGGTTCACCTGGTTCTCACCCATGCGCCTGGCGGCATTCAAAGGCAACACCCAGCTCAAGGCCGGGCACCTTCCCCAGGCCAAAGAGACCCTGACCGCCGCACTCAACGAGGCGACAGCCGCTGACGACAAGCAGCGCACCGTCATCCTCGGCGACCTCGCCGCCGTCGAAGCAGCCCAGCGCAACCCCGAAGCCGCGTGCGCCTACGCCGACCAAGCCCTGCAACAGCTCGGCATCACCTGGTACGCCACCGGCATGGACCGCGTGCTCGAAGTCCGCAAGGCCCTCCAGCCGTGGGCCGAACTGGACTGCGTCCAGGCCCTCGACGACCGGCTGTACGGCTGGCAGGCCACCCTCAGCACGCTGCAGCGTTAAACGCGGCGATCTTGGCGGGCAGCTCGGCCAGCGAGTCGATCCGCATCGTCGGCACCCGATCGACGTCGGGATCGTCCTGCTGGATCATCGCCCACGGGCCGCGCCTGATCAGCGCTGTCCGCAGCCCGAGGCGTGCCGCGGGCCGGATGTCGTTATCCAGCCGGTCACCCACATACAAGATCTCGTCCGGCCCACCCGGGGCCTCCTCCAGCATCCGCCGGAAGAACCCCGGGTCCGGCTTGGACACGCCCCAGTCATCCGATGTGGCGATCATGTCAGCAGGCAGAGCCAGGTCCCGGAGAATGCCGCCCGACCGCACCGTTTGATTCCCGGCGATGCCGACCCACAGGCCATCGGCCCGGAGCCGGGCCAACGCGGGCCGCACGTCCGGGTACAGGTCATCCTCCCCGAACCATTCCGGCTTGCCCTCATCCGCCCGCTGCTGCCGCGCCTTGTCCAGGTCAAACCCCGGCTGGAACACCTGGAACGTCTCCCGGTAGTCCAGGCCACGCGCGATAACCGCGCCGAACACCGCAGAGAACGTGTGACGCGGGACGCCCAGCCAATCCGCCCACGTCCCGTACTCCCGGGTCTCATCCACCAGACATTCGCCAACGTCGAAGACGACCGCACCGATCACGACAGCCACCCTACGGCAGCAACCGCGGCGGCCACCGCGACCAGGCCGCCACTCACGCCGAGCACCTCGCGCCGCCCACGAACTCGCATGCGGTGCCGCCACGCCAGTTTCATGACGCACCTCCGGCGCGTGCGGCCGCCGCCTGTGCCTCTGCGAAGCTATGGGCCGGTGTCGGACCTCACCAAGTAAACGTGAAATATGCAGGCGGCGAGGGATTCTGTGCACTGCTCATGGACCGCGGTGGAGTGCATGACCCTCACCAGGGAATTCCGGTTCAGGGCATCCCCTCCATAGGGATGCCCTGAGCAAAAAGGCCTAGCCGGAGCCGTTCGGACTGGCTGGCGTAAAAAGCACAGCAATGGGCTGCGCTACCCCCTGGTCCTGGCCACGCGCCCACCATGCCGGGTCCATGTCACGCCCCCACCATGCCGCGACGAGGGCCACGCAGCCTTGCCCAGCGGGCACGGTCCGCTTCCAGCAGGAGAACCGGCTCGTGGGCACGGTCCACTGCAGCCTGAACGCATGCGATCCGGTAGTGAGCGGTTTCCGGGTGTGTGCCAGAACCGGGCGCATGCCGATGGGCCCAGCCGGGCCGAGGCCCCACTCGCGCTCGTCTATACCGAGCCACAGGGCGGTCACCGTGGCGTGTGCCGGTACGGTCACCTCCACATTGATCTTCAGGGTCCTGCCCGGAGTGACAGCAAAGCTAAATAGCGGCGGAGACACTGCCTGGCCATTGATCGCCACCGTGAACGACACCGGGATCGAAGGTCCCCCCGGGGACATTGCCGGCGAGGCAC
>DASQVO010000553.1:0-5212 GCA_035640715.1 Streptosporangiaceae bacterium | reverse complement strand
ACAATGCAGGACCCTGCAGACGGCTCCCAGCGCTCAGACTTAAGCCCGGGCTCACAGCACCAACGACAACCGACGTCAGCGGGCAGCCATCCCGATTTTCACTCCTGCAGGACGTCCGCGCCGGGACACCAGGGACTTAAGCGTCAAGGCCAGCGCTCACGGCTTTCTTTCCGCACGCGGATTCTTCCCGGCTCTGCCCGGTCGCGCGCGCATCACTTTTTCACCGAACACGGCACGGGGCCGGTCTTTGCCTGCCCAGGCACCGGCCCCATGCCTATCCACCACCCAAGCCAAAGGACGTGGACACCATGCACCCTACCCACCTGGCCACCGGCAGCCGCCGCGTCGGCCATCTCGACCAGCTCCTCGCCCGGGGCACCTTCATCGACTTCTACGACCCCGACGGCGAGCGCTATGGCCTGCCCACCTACCCCTACCACTGGGCACCTGACGGCCTGCTGACCATCCGCCAGCTCCGCGACAAGGGCCTGCGCCCCGGCGGGCAGCATCCCGTCGCGCAGATCCTGTGGCGCCGCCGCAAGCGCATCGCGGTCGCCTATCTGTACCGGATCGACCTGGCCAAGCCCAAGCGGCACGCCACTATTAACCAGCTCGCCGCGATCGGCCGGGCACTCCGGGCCCGCCGGACCTGTCCCACCTGCGGCACCGAAAAGCCGTACTACATCCCGCGCTCGATCGGCGAATGCAACGACTGCGCGGCCGGGGGCTACCGATGACCGCCCCCGCTCCCGCCCGCCGATTCAGTGTCAACGGCTCGTTGACACCCAAACGGCGACGGCGCGTCACCGAGAACGACGAATACGCCGCCTTCCTCCGCCGCGCTATCCGCGCCTACAGCCGCCGCGTCGCATCCGGCGACATCGACGCCCTCGCCGGCATGACCGGCATCGCCGCCGAACTGGATCAGGCCATCGGCAAGGCGGTCACCGGGCTGCGCGCCCAAGGCTACAGCTGGGGCGACATTGGTGCCCGGCTCGGCATCACCCGCCAGGCCGCTCAGCAGCGCTGGGGCGGTGATGCGCCATGACCCGGCCCGAACGCATCGAGAACACCATCCAGATCCTCATCCTGCTCGTCATCGGCGGCATGGCCGGGGCCGCCTCCTTCACTCACGTGCACGACTGGACCATGCACAACGCCCCGGCCGGGACCGGCGGCTGGTTCGGCTGGGCCAACGCCGTCATCTCCGAACTCACCCCCACCGCGGCCGGACTGGAGATCCGCCGCCGCAAGCGGGCTCACCGCTCGATCGCCTACCCGATGGCGGTCCTGATCGCGGCCGCCGCCTTGTCCCTGTCCGCCCAGGTCGCCCAGGCCAAGCACAGCTTCAGCGGCTGGCTGCTGTCCGCCGTCCCCGCGCTGGCGTTCCTGGCCCTGTCCAAGCTCGTCCTGTCCCGCACCACTACTACGACGCACCCGGAAGCAGACCGGCCACATGCCACGGCGGACACCCCGGCTGCACCATCTGCCCACCCTGCGGACACCCCGGCATCGGCCCCGGCAGCTGTGCCTGCTGCCGCAGCCCCGGCACCTGACGAGCTGCCCGCACAGCTCCTGACGAGCGCGCGGATGGCCGCCTTCGCCCACCGCCAGGCCACCGGCCAGCCCATCACCACGGACGGCCTGGCCGCCCACCTCGACATCCCGCACACGCTGGCGGGATCTTTGCTGCACGCCCTGGACGGCACCGGCATCCCCGGCACCCCGCCGTCCGTCACGGCCGTCAACGGCACCCCTGTTGCGGGGAGCCGCCCGTGACCCGATCCGGCTCGATGCTGGCTCTCGTACCCGGAACCCACCCGGCTCCGGGTACGGGGGCGAACACCGATTCCGGCACACACATCCCGCTTCGCGACATCTACGCCGCCCAAAGCGCCTTCACCCGCGCCAAGGACGGCTACCTCATCAAACAGGTCAGCCAGTTCCGGCCCGCCACCGCCACCGGCCCCGGCATCTTCGACGCGGAGTTCCTGCCCGCCACCTCGATCGACCCGGATGCCTATACCGCCTGGCTGGATCACATCTGGCCCGCCGCCGCCTGCACCCATCCGGTACGGCTGCACGGCGACATCCACCGCGTAGACGCCCGCACCGGGGAGATCCTGTCCACCACGCACACCTCGGCCCTGCCCGACGGGGTGATCTACAAAGCCTGCGGCAACCGGCGCGCCTCCTCCTGCCCGGCCTGCGCCGAAACCTACCGCCGCGACGCCTTCCAGCTCATCCGAAGCGGCCTGATCGGCGGCAAAGGCATCTCCCCGGCCGTCGCGAACCATCCGGCCGTGTTCGCCACCTTCACCGCCCCCTCCTTCGGCCCGGTGCACTCCCGCCCCATCCGCCAGCACACCTGCACCGACAAAGCAAACTGCCGGTGCAAACCGCAGCCCTGCCACGCCCGCCACGACGCCGAGGTCTGCCCGCACGGCTACAAGCTCGCCTGCTTCACCCGGCACCGCCGCGACGACCCGGCCCTCGGCCAGCCGATCTGCCCGGACTGCTACGACTACGCCGCCGCCGTGGTGTGGAACAACAACGCGGGCGAACTATGGCGGCGCACCAAGCAAGCCATCGAACGGCGGCTTAACACCGCCGCCCGCCTACGGGGCCTGCCCTACGGCGTCCGGGTCTCGCACGGCAAGGCCGCCGAATACCAGGCCCGCGGCGCGGTCCACTTCCACGTCCTGCTCCGCCTCGACGGCCTGGACCCCGCCGACCCCGGCAGGCTCCTCCCCCCGCCCCCCGGCATCACCGTCGCCGACCTCGAAGACGCCACCCGCCAGGCCGCCGCCACCATCACCTGCCTCACCCCGCCGCACCCCGCCCAGCCATCCGGCTGGCTCATCGGCTGGGGGGACGAGCTCGACGTCCGGGTCATCACCATGCGCGGCACCGGCACCGTCACCGACCTGATGGTGGCCAGCTACCTGGCCAAGTACTCCACCAAGGGCACCGAGGTCACCGGCCACGCCTCCAAACGGCTCACCCCCGGCACGGTGGGCCTGTACGCCAAGGCTGACGGCACCCACACCGAACGGCTCATCCACGCCTGCTGGACCCTCGGCAACCACCCGGACTACCGCAGCCTCCAGCGGTGGGCACACATGCTCGGCTTCGGCGGCCACTTCCTCACCAAAGCCCGCCATTACTCGGCCACCTTCCGCGAGCTGCGCGACGCCCGGATCACCTACCGGCGCACCCAGGACCTCGGCCCGGAGCATACGCCCATCCGCACCGCCGACCACACGGCAGAGGAAACCACCCTCATCGTCGGCAACCTCACCTACGCCGGGACCGGATGGAAAACAACCGGCGACGCGCTGCTGGCCAGCACCGCCGCCGACCAGGCCAGGAAACGCCGCCAGGCCGGACGCGAAGAACTCGCCGACGAATACAACCGCACCACCACCGGCCGCCAGGCCGCATAACCCACGGACCACTTTCTGACGCTTAAGCGTCAGAACAACGGCAGATAGGCTCTACGGAAGGGAAACGGATTGCAGCTTGACACCGATCGGCTATGGACAGCGGAGGAAGCCGCTAGCTTCCTACGCATTCCTAAGGCGACCTTGTATCAATGGCGTTACCTCGGAATCGGTCCCAAGGCGGGCCGCGTCGGGCGGCATCTCCGTTACCACCCCGATGATGTCATCCGCTGGTTCCGCGAGCAGCAAGAGGCAGTATGAGCGTCTACGATCGCTGGCATAAGAGTCATCCCGGGCCAGCGGACGAGCCATGCACTGAGCACAGCAGAGGGAAAACGAAGCTCTACCCAACGGCAGAGCACATGCAAGGCGATCGCTGGCAGGTCCGATGGAGAGACGACACCGGACGCCAGCGCAAGGAAAACTTTGCCAAGCGTGCCGATGCCGATAACCGCGATACAGCGGTCAAAAGCGGTCTCAAGGCGGGTACCTACATTGATCCGCAGGCGGGGAAAATCACTTTCCGCGAGAAGGCCGAGCAATGGCGGACGAGTCGCACTCACGACTTGGCAACTGCACAGCGCATTAAATCTGAGTTTGAGAACCATGTGTACAGCGACCCGGAGAATCCGGGCAGGACTCGCAAGGGTGGCCCGGCCATCGGCGATTATCAGATAGGCGCGCTGGCAAAACAGCCGTCTGTTATCCAGGGCTGGATCGCCGGACTGAAGCTGCACCCGAACAGCGCCCGCCCGGTCATCGCGGATGTCTCACAGGTGTTCACCGCGGCCGTCGATGACCACATCATCTCGCGCAATCCGCTTTCCGCCAGGTCGATACAGCGGCCGAAGCCGCTCACGAGGGAAGCATCAGCTTGGACCTATGAGCAGGTCTCGGCAGTAGCCGACGCGCTCCCGGCCCGGCTGTCCGCGATGGTCCCGCTTGGCGCGGCCTGCGGGCACCGCCAGGCCGAGCTGTTCGGCGCGGCCGTTGACGATCTGGACTTCCTGGGCAAGATGATCCATATCGAGGTGCAGGTCAAATACGTAGACCACTGCCTGGTGTTCGCTCCGGTGAAAAACCGCAAGACACGTGACGTGCCTGTTGCTGATCCGGTCATCCCGGTCCTGGCCGAGCATGCTCGCCTGCACCCTCCGGTGAGCGTCACCCTTCCGTGGATGACGCCGGACGGCAAGCCGGTTACGCGGCGGCTCCTGTTCACCCGCCCGGATGGCAAGCCGCACTACAAGGGCTCGTTCAACGACTACTGGCGGCGGGCCTGGCGCAAGGCTGGCATCCCGGAGGCCGATCGGATCAACGGCATGCACGTCTTGCGGCACACGGCGGCGTCAGTCTGGCTCTCGGCCGGGCTCGGCCTCGCTAAGGTGGCCTCCTACCTCGGCGACACGAAAGAGGTCGTGCTCGCGACCTACGCGCACTTTCTGCCGTATGACGATGACCGCGCGAGGCAGATCATGAACGGGTTCTTCAAGGCCACCGCTAGTGGCTCAAGTGCCCTGGATGTGCCCTCGGAGGCTACCGAATGAGACGCCTTACCAGGTCAGAAGGTCATCTATTCACTTCCCCTTGTAGGTCGGGCTCCTTGCCGTGCTGCGGCGCAAGCCGGAGCTGGCGGCGGCGGAGTGCGTCAGCCAGCCGTCGATGAGCCAACTGGTCCAGCGCCTGGAGCAGCAGGGCCTGGCCACCCGGGCGAGCGACCCCGCCGACGGGCGGGCCGCCCTGATCGCCATCACCGACGCCGGGCGGGC
>DASQVO010000552.1:0-19189 GCA_035640715.1 Streptosporangiaceae bacterium | reverse complement strand
GTCCGCACCGAAAGCCGGTGCCCGTCGCGCAGCAGGGCGCGGATCTCCGCCGCGCCGGGCCTGCTGGGCCGCAGCCGTGCCGTGCGCCAGGACGCCGCCGCGTACCACGCGGCTGCGGTGGCTTGCGCGGTGACCGTTCCCCACGCGGACCCGAGCAGCCCCGCGTGCGCGCCGAACACCAGGCCCGCCTCCAGCGCGACGTTCAGAAGGTTGGCGCCGATCGCGATCCGCAGCGGTGTCCGCGTGTCCTCCAGCCCGATGAGGTGCCCGTTGCCCGCGTAGGACAGGTACAGGAACGGCAGCCCGGCCGCGGATGCCCGCAGGTACCCGGTCGCGCCGGCGAGCACGTCCTGCCGGGCGCCGAGCAGTTGCGCCACCCACGGCGCCGCCGTCAGCACGACCGCCGCGGCCAGCACGCCCCAGACCGCCGCCACCAGGTACGCGGCTCCCACCGCGCGGCCCGCGCCCGCTGTGTCCCGCGCCGCCGCGAGCCTGGCCACCGCGGACGTCGTCACGGTGCTCAGGAAGATCGCCAGCCACGCCACGATCGCCAGCGCGCTGGCCGCGATCGCCAGCGAGTCCAGCGGCATCCGGCCCAGGTGCCCGACGATCGCGGTGTCGGCGATGTTGTACAGCGGTTCGGCAGCGATCGCCCCCAGCGCCGGAACCGCCAGCCTGGCGATGCGCCGGTCCAGCTCCCAGGTCCGGCCGCCAACCCGGATCTGGCGGCCTGCGGAGTCGCGCACCTGGAGGACACCGAGGAGCCCGATCCGCATCCGGTAAACCCCTCTCCAGAAACCACCTGCGGCCTGCGCCGCGGGCCGGCACGATCGCGCTCCCGCCGGTCACTGCCTGCCCGCCATTGTCCCCCGCCCACGCTTCGCCGCATAGGATCGGGCACCGGAAGCCGCTCGGGATTCTGCGTGCGGCGAGCGGCATGCAGCAGGCGAAAGGCAAGGGTGACGGGCGCGTGGGCCGGTTTCCTCATCCGGGCGGCCGGCTTCGCAGCGCGGGCGCTGCGACCGTCGCCGGCCTATCCGTCCTGCTCAGCGGGTGCGGACTGACCGCCGGGCCGGGCACCCTGACCCCGGACGCGCCGTCCACGATGACCGTGACCAGCGCCGCGTTCGGCCAGGGCGTACTCCCGCAGCGCTATACCTGCCACGGCGCGAAGATCAGCCCCCCGCTTGACTGGTCCGGCGGGCCCCCCGGGACGAAGAGCTACGCGATCGTCGTCGACGACTCCTCGGTCGACCTGATCACGCCGTATATCCGCTGGATCGTGTTCGACATCCCGCAGGCGACAACGGACATCCAGGAGGGGCAGCTGCCACCCGGCGCCCGGCAGGCGGACAACAGCATCGGCCAGGCCGGTTACGACCCGCCGTGCCCGGACAGTCCTGGCCAGTCATACCGTTTCACGGTGTACGCCCTGCGCTCGACGCTGAAGCTGGCCAACGGCGCATCGACGCTGTCGGTATGGACCGCGATCGCCAAGGCGGCGATCGCCCGGGGACGGACCTCCGCCGTCGCGAACCCGTGATGCAGTTACGCTAGGCGGCCGGTGTCAGCGAAACTTCGCCAATCCTCTGACAGGCTCCGGCCGGTCCGACAGAATCGATAGTCAGGCGACCGGGGTGCAGGGCGCTAGTGACAACAGGGGGAGGCCCGCGTCGATGGCCGCGTGTGCCTCGCTAGTGCCACCCATGTGGCCATGGTTTGTTGGGTGGTGTGATGACTCTGCTCGTGGTCCTCGGGTTCGTAGTGATCGCCACGATTCTCGTGGCCCTCTACTTCAGCCTGAAGTCGGCACGGCGCCGTGGCCGTGAGCCCGTGCCGGGCCTGGACGGTTCTTCGGCCGGCGCCTGGCAGGCCAGCGGCGGGAGCAGATCGGGCAGACCGCCGTCCCGGGCAGACCGTTCCCGGGCGCTGTCAGGCTCAGGTAGCGCCGCCGGGAGGCCCGGGCGCCGCGCCGCCCACGACGCTGACGATGCGCAGGAAGCGCCTGATTACGCGATAGCACGGCGGCGCGCACGCGACGACTCAGGCCGCCCTGACCGCGGCGGCCTGGTGACGGCCGCAGCCCGCCGGGGGCCAGCCGGTGCCAGGGCCGGGACCGGCGGTGCCCAAGGGCGCGGCCCGGCGGCACAATTCCCCGACGATGACACCGATCCCGCGTTCCGCCCCGGCCATGGCCGCGGCGGCGTCCGGGACTATGACGGTTACGACGCCGCCATGGACACGCGCGTGTCCGGCGCAGCACCGAGCGCCGGCCCCTATGACGCCGGTCAGCCGCCATTCCGCGGATATGCCGGCGGAGCATCCGGAGCCGGGGTACCCGGCGGCTATGACGGCACGGGCCGCGGCGGGCGCGGCGCCGGGGCACGCGGCGACCGCTACAACGGCTATAACACCGGGGGTCCGGGCGTGCGGCGCCCGGACCCGTCGCCACGCGGCGGGTACCCCGATGCCGCCGCAGGCGACGTTACCGTCGCGAATCATGCCTACGGCCGGGCTGACCCTGGCCTCACCGCCGAGCAGGCCGGCCTCAGCACCCCGCAGCCGGACTACGGCGCCGCCACGCCCGGGCCCGCGGGCACCGACAGCCACGGCGGTACGCGGGCCGCGCTCGCGGACGGGGCGTTCTCTCCGGCGCCGGGCCCCCGTTTCCTGCCCGGTTCCGCGGGCGATGACGGTGACGGCGACGATGACCTCTCCGGGCGCCGGCGGGCTGGCAAGTCCCGCAAGTCCCGCCGACGTCTGGCCCGGGGCAGGCTGGACGACGACGATGCACAGTGGCCCGGCGCCGATGCCGATGGAGTCTCCGACGAGCAGTACTGGGCGGAGTTGTCCTCTGACAAACCGCTGGCGACGACGGCACGGACGGCGCAATCAGGCGACGATGCCGATCAGCCGTGGCATCCCGAGGGCAGCGCTGCTGACCAGGGGCCATCGGGATCCTTTTCCGCGCCGGTCCCGGCGGACGCCCCGCCAGCCGGGCGCGGGCGGCGGGGCCGACGCCGCGGAGATGACGGCCGGGATGGCACGGAGGTGCTGCCGCCGGATCAGGAACCCGAGTTCGGGGCCGCGGCAGCACGGCAGGGGCGCCGGCGGCGGGGCGAGCTCGTGCAATCACCGCGCGACGCTGAGGAAGATCCCCTGACCAGCGCTTCCTTCTCACGTTACGCCCGCGAGGCCAGCGACAGCAGGTCCTACCGCGCTTCTCGCGATCCGCAGCGGCCCTCGCCTGGCGGCTACCGCGAACCGTCGGCGGCGGACACCCAGGCGATGATGCCTACCCAGGCATTGCGCGCCCCGGGCCCGGCCGCGCGGGGCACGGCTACCCCGAGCACCTGGGGAGCCCCGGCAGGCAGTGACCTTCCGCCTTCCGGTCGGCGCGACCCGTACGGCGACGGCGCCTACCGGAACGGCACGCGCCCGGCCGGCCCGTACACCGAGCGCACGGCCGGCTACGGCAGGCCCGGCAGCGGCGGCTCGCGGCATGCGGCCGGACGACCCGATGCCGTACGCTCGCCTGCGCCGCCGCCAGACGGCCAGCGTCGTCAGCGTCCCGCCCTTCCGGGACCCGCACGACCCGGGCCAGGTCCGGCCGCCGGCGACACAGGGACAAATGGCTGGCGCGACGGCGGCGAAGCCGGTTACCGGACCCAGCCGAACGGCCAGGGGAATTCCCCGGGTTATGACGGCAGTGGCGCCAGCGTCATGCCTTACCAGGAACGCTCCCGCCGCAGCACCGGCGGCTACCCGGCGGGCCGCCGCCCCTATGACGAGGAAAACGGCCACAGGGCCGCCGATAACTACGACGACCCTTACGGCGGGACGGGCAACGGCCGCTACTGACCCGTGATGGGCGGCTGCCCGATTCCCGTCCCGCACAGGTATCCCGCCAGGCCGGCGCGCCGTTTCACACCACGCCGGCGTGTTTCACAGCACGCCGGCCTACGGTGCATGCTGGAGCACATGCCTGAGGGTGACGTGGTCTGGTATACCGCGCAGCGGCTCCGGGAGGCACTCGCCGGCCGGATGCTGACGCGCAGCGATTTCCGCGTGCCACGTTTCGCGGCCACGGATCTGGCGGGCCACGCCGTCACGGCCGTCGTCTCACGGGGCAAGCACCTGCTCATCCGCACGGATAACGGACTGACGATTCATACCCATCTCCGGATGGACGGCTCCTGGCGGGTCAGGCCTGCGTCTGAGCGCCTGCGGGACAGTCACCGGATCCGGCTTATCCTCGCTAACGGCGCCTGGCAGGCGGTCGGGTATCAGCTCGGCGTTGTCGAGGTGCTGCCCACCGGGCAGGAACAGCGGGTCACCGGGCATCTCGGCCCGGACCTGCTGGGCCCGGACTGGGACCGCGCCGAGGCGGTACGGCGCCTGCGCGCCGACCCGGCACGGCCAGCCGGGGAGGCCTTGCTCGACCAGCGGAACCTGGCGGGGATCGGCAATTTTTTTCTTGCGGAGATGCTGTTCCTGCGTGGCGTCAACCCGTGGCGACCGGTGGGCGACGTGGCAGACCTGGATGCCCTGGTAGAACTAGGGCGGCGATTGCTCGACGCGAACAAGACGCGGATCGGCCAGGTGACGACCGGAGACACCAGGCCGGGCCGGCAGAGCTGGGTGTACGGACAGGCAGGCCAGCCATGTCGGCGATGCGGGACGAGGATAAGCAGGGGCGAACAGGGCACCGCCGGCGAGGAGCGGGTCAGGTTCTGGTGCCCGGCATGCCAGAGATAGCGGCGGTATCGGTTTGGAACCGTCGGGTCGCGGCCGAACGGCGGCTGGAAAGCGCGATCCGGAGAGTTCCCGGTGCAGCGCTTAGTCCTGCCTTACCAGGAGTGGCAACATGGCGTAACATGCGGCCTGCGCGTGGTAGCTGTCCCTGGCATGGCCGTCTGCCCGCGATCTGCTGGCCGGCCCTGCTCAGCCTGGCGCGGAACCGGGCAGGTCGCCTCCCCCGCCAAACCCGGCGGCGAGCGCTTCTGGTGCCCGCATCCGCCACGCGTCGGTGACGAGCTCAGCCAGGCGCCCGACATCAACCTCGGCCAGCCGCAGCAGTACCAGCGGCCAGTTGCCGTACTCGGGCGCGGTGAAAAAGACCCGGGGCTCGCCGAGGAGCAGCGCCTGCTTCTCGGCCTCGTCGCCGACGTACAGCACCGCAATGTCGGTCCGGATGCGCCGGGGCGTGCCCGGCCTGCGCTCGGGATATGACCAGACGAATCCCTTACCGCCCACCCGGAAGTCGAAGCCGTCGCTGTCGATCTCCTCCACGTGAGGCAAGGCCAGGGCCAGGCGGCGTACGTCGTCGGCGTCAGCCATCGAGGTTCCCTCCCGGATCGCGCCATCGCCACGGCCAAAAGGCTAAGCGCCCGCACCGACAGCGCGACCTCGCCAGGTCACACCGGGCATACGGAAGGACAGGCCAGCACGGTGACCAGTGGCCGAGTTCGGTGCGTATCGGGGCTGCAAGAGGAGGAGACGTGCCGAGCACGGCGCGCTGGACGCCAAGATGGTCGAGCAGCGCCAGCAGGTCTCGCGCCGAGTCCCAGTAGCTGAACGGCCCTCGCGCCGGAGTTCCGCCCTGGCCACTTTGATCCCAGCCGTGGCCGCGCTGATCCCATGTCAGCACCCGGAACTCCGGCGCCAGTGCCTTTACCTGCGGCGCGAACATCGACTGGTCCATCAAGAACCCGTGGCTGAGCACGACGACCGGCCCGTCGCCACCAGTGCCGGCGTAGTTGATCTCGGTCCCATTAAGGGCAGCCTTCGGCATAAAGCCGGAAACTACCGCACCTGCGCGTCGCCCGGAAGTGCCTGGCTGGCAGGCCCGGCCGGCGGCCGGAGCGAGGCTTGGCGCGGACGTTCAGGGAATCTACAGCCGGGGCACGGCAATGATGCGATGTGCGTGGGGCAGACTGACAGCATGGAGATAGGTCCGTGAGCAAGCAGGTGACACCCCCGCCGCCGGGTGACCGGCCGGCTCCTTCTGCCCCGCCCCCGCCTCCCGGCTGGCGGCACTGGCTGTGGCCGATCGCGCTGGCGGCCATGCTGGTGCTGTGGGTGGTCCTGCCCACGGTGCATTCCACGCCGCAGGTCACGCTGACCTACTCGCAGTTCCTGTCCGATGTCAGCGCGCACCATGTCAAGACCATCGCGCTTGCGCCCAGCGGGCAGACCAGCACCGGGACGCTGATCAACGGCAGCCACTACACCACCGTCATCCCGGCCCAGGCCGGCTCGGCACTGCTGAATCAGCTGCAGGCGGCGCATGTCCAGATCACGGCCACGACCTCGGGGCCTGGGTTCGGCTCGGAACTCGTGTCCTGGCTGCTGATCCTGCTGCCGCTGCTGTTCTTCGGCTGGCTATGGTTCCGGCTGTCCCGTACCGCCGCCGGAGGGCTGCAGGGGGTCATAGGTGTCGGCCGGTCGCGGGCGAAGGTCTTCGACGCTGAACGGCCGAAGACGCGCTTCTCCGACGTCGCCGGCTACGAGGGCGCGAAGGCGGAGATCGCCGAGGTGGTGGACTTCCTCAAGCAGCCCGACCGGTACCGCCGTGCCGGGGCGACGCCGCCGCGCGGCGTTCTCATGGTCGGGCCGCCAGGCACCGGGAAGACGCTGATAGCCCGGGCCGTGGCGGGTGAGGCCGACGTGCCGTTCTTCTCGGTGGCTGGCTCCAGCTTCGTCGAGATGTTCGTCGGCGTCGGCGCGGCCCGCGTCCGTGACCTGTTCAGCGAGGCACGCAAGCGTGCCCCGTGCATCATCTTCGTCGATGAAATCGACGCCATCGGCCAGCGCCGGGGCGGCTCCGCGGTCGTCGCCAATGACGAGCGCGAGCAGACGCTCAACCAGCTGCTGTCGGAGATGGACGGCTTCGACCCCGCCGAGGGGATCGTGGTGCTGGCCGCGACAAACCGCCCGGAGGTGCTGGACCCAGCCCTGCTGCGCCCTGGCCGGTTCGACCGCCAGATCACGATCCCGCTGCCGAACCTGAAGGAACGCGCCGCTATCCTCGCCGTGCACTGCCGCGGCAAGCGGCTCGATCCCAGTGTTGACCTGGACGCGGTGGCCCGCGGGACGCCGGGGTTCTCCGGCGCCGATCTTGCCAACCTGGTCAATGAGGCAGCCATCTTCGCGGTTCGCGCCGGGCGTGAGGTGATCACCGCGGCAGACTTCGATGCGGCGAGGGACCGGATCCTGCTCGGGCGGCGCGAGGACTCCAACGTGCTGCTGCCCGAGGAGAAGCGCTCCGTCGCCGTGCATGAGGCCGGCCACGCCCTGGTCGCCGCGCTCTCCCCGCGTGCCGACCCGGTGGCTAAGGTGACGATCCTGCCCGCCGGTCAGGCGCTCGGCGTGACGGAGCAGCTTCCGCTGGTCGAGCGGCACCTCTACAGCGAGGACTATCTGAACCAGTCACTCGCGGTGCGGCTGGGCGGCCGCGCCGCCGAGCTCGTCAAGTTCGGCCAGGGCTCCACTGGTGCCGCCAACGACCTGGCTCAGGCCACGGATCTCGCGACCAGGATGGTCCGTGAGTTCGGCCTCTCCCCGGCCATCGGCCCGGTCGGATACCCGCGGGGCGGATCGGTCTTCCTCGACGGCAGTGGCCCCGCGATGACCAGCCGGCCCTTCGCCGAATCCACCCAGGCGATCATCGACAAGGAGGTCTCACGGCTGCTGCGCGAGGCGGAGGAGCACGCGACCCAGCTGCTGCGCACCCACGACTCTGAGCTGGATCAGCTCGCCGACCTGCTCATCGAGCAGGAGACGGTCGACGGGGAGGCCGTCTACCGCCTGCTCGGCGTGGCGCCGCCCGAGCGCCGCGAGGGCGAGGATGTGGCCATCCTTGCGCCGCATCGGGCCGCTGGCGACAGCCCTGCCACCTCCCGGCCCGCCGAGGGAGCAGACAGCCCACAACCCCGGACTGACTGACCAGCGCCAGGCAGCCGCAACGGCCCGGCCTCCTGGCCGGTGCCGGGGCATGACCGGCGGCTCCCTCCCCGCTGCCCGGCGTGGCCCGGGCACCGCATCCCGTGCGCTAGTGCCGCGCGCCTGGAGCAGGCGGTGCAATCGATGGCATGCCCGGACCGGATCCGGGTAGCGCCCGCGAGAGGGCCTGATCGTCAGCTGACGGTCAGGCACGCAATCGCGACGCTGAGGAGGTCTGGACATTGAGGTGCCAGCGCCACGCCACAACCGGGGTGACCCGATGACCGGGACCCGGCCCATCGCGGCCGGGATGGCCCGCGACGGCATGGGCGCGGCCGTGCCCGGCGACGTCGATGTGCACCGGCTCGAACAGGACCTGCGGGACCGTGTCGACGGTGAGGTCCGCTTCGACGCCGGAAGCAGGGCCGCCTATTCCACTGATGCCTCCAACTTCCGGCAGGTCCCGATCGGCGTGGTGCTGCCGCGCAGCGTTGACAGCGGTGCCGAGGCCGTCGCGGTCTGCCGTGAGCATGACGTCCCGCTGCTGTCCCGCGGCGGCGGCACCAGCCTGGCCGGGCAGTGCACCAACACCGCCGTCGTTCTGGACTGGTCGAAATACTGCCACCGTGTCGTGTCGGTCGACCCGGAGGAGCGCACCTGCGTGGTCGAGCCGGGGATCGTGCTGGACGTGCTCAACGACCAGCTATCCCGGTACGGGCTGCGGTTCGGCCCCGAGCCGGCCACCCACATGAACTGCACCCTGGGCGGCATGATCGGCAACAACTCATGCGGCGCGACGGCGCAGCGCACCGGCAAGGTGGTCGACAACATCGCCGGCCTGGAGGTCCTGCTTTACGACGGCACTCGGTTCTGGTGCGGCCAGACGAGTGATGAGGAGTACGCGGCCATTGAACGCCGCGGCGACCGGCGGGCCGCGATCTACCGCAGCCTGCGCCGGCTCCGTGACACCTACGAAGGCCAGATTCGCGAGCGCTACCCGGACATCCCGCGGCGTGTCTCCGGCTACAACCTCGACTCGCTCCTGCCCGAGCACCACTTCGACGTCGCGGGCCTGCTGGTGGGCAGCGAGTCCACGCTCATCACTGTGCTGCGTGCCAAGCTGCGGCTGGTCCCGGTGTTCAAGGAGCGCAGCCTGGTGGTACTCGGCTACCCGAGCATCGACCGCGCCGCCGACGCCGTGCCGGCGGTCCTGCCGCATGACCCCATCGCGCTGGAAGGCCTCGATCACCGGCTTATCCACGACGAGCAGATCAAGCACCTCAATCCCCAGGCGCTCCGGGAGCTGCCGGAAGGATCGGCGTACCTGATGGTGCAGTTCGGGGCCGGCAGCCGCAAGGAGGTCGATGCCGCGGCCGAGGGCATGCTGGACGCGCTGCACGACACCGAGCACGACCCGAACGTCGCGTTTCTCGACGACCCTGCTCGCGAGGATGAGCTGTGGCAGGTCCGCGAGGCCGGGCTGGGCGCGACCGCGCACGTGCCGCACCGGCCGGACACCTTCGAGGGCTGGGAGGACTCCGCCGTCCATCCCAGCCGTCTGGGTGATTACCTGCGGGACCTTCAGCACCTCTATGACGAGTTCGGCTACAGCAGCGACACGGGGCCCAGCCTGTACGGCCACTTTGGCCAGGGCTGCGTGCACACCCGCATACCGTTCGGCCTCTACAGCACTGAAGGGGTTGCCACCTACCGGCGGTTCATGGAACGGGCCGCAGACCTCGTCTCCTCCTACGGCGGCTCGCTGTCCGGCGAGCACGGCGACGGCCAGTCACGCGGCGAACTGCTCGGCCGCATGTTCGGCGGCGACCTGATACGCGCCTTCGAGGAGCTCAAGGCGATATTCGACCCCCGCAACAAGATGAATCCCGGCAAGGTGGTGCACCCTGCCCGGCTCGACGAGCACCTGCGCCTCGGCGGCGACTGGGCGCCGGCCACGCCGCAGGACCTGTTTTTCCGCTACCCGCATGACGGCGGCTCCTTCGCGCAGGCCGCGAACCGCTGCGTCGGCGTCGGCAAGTGCCGCCAGCACGCGCACCCGAACGGCGCGGTGATGTGCCCGTCCTACCAGGCCACCGGCGAGGAGGAGCATTCCACCCGGGGACGTGCCCGGCTCCTGTTCGAGATGCTGAACGGGCACGGTGACTCCCCCGTCTCGGACGGCTGGCGTTCCACGGCGGTGCGTGACGCGCTCGACCTGTGCCTGGCGTGCAAGGGATGCAAGACCGACTGCCCGGCAAATGTCGACATGGCAACATATAAGGCGGAGTTCCTTGCTCATCACTGGCAGGGCCGGCAATGGCGCCGCCCGCGCTCTGATCTGGCACTGGGGTGGCTGCCGGCCATGGTCGCCCTAGCCTCCAGGCTGCGGCTGTCCGGCGCCTTTAACACGCTGACACACACCCCTGTGCTGCACCGCGTCGCCGCGCTGGCCGCTGGCGTGGAACCGCGCGAGGTCCCGCTGTTCGCCGGTGAGACATTGCAGAGCTGGTACGCCCGGCGTGGCCCCCGCGGCGACGGCCGGCTCGGCACGGTGCTGCTGTGGCCCGACACGTTCACCAACCATTTCCACCCGCACGTCGGACAGGCAGCGGTCCGGGTACTCGAATCCGCGGGATGGCGGGTGGATATGCCGGCCGAGCCGCTGTGCTGCGGGCTGACATGGGTGTCCACCGGGCAGCTCGCCACCGCGAAGCGGGTGCTCTCGCGGACCGTGGCTCAGCTTGCCGCGCACGTCCGCGGCGGCGGTTATGTCGTGGGCCTCGAGCCGAGCTGCACGGCTGTGTTCCGTTCGGATGCCGTCGAGCTTTTCCCTGATGACCAGGGCGTGCTGCGGCTGCGCGACCACACGCTCACCCTTGCCGAACTGCTCACCGAGCACACGCCCGGCTGGCGCCCGCCGTCCCTGCAGCGCCAGGTGCTGGCGCAGGTGCACTGCCATCAGCACGCGGTCATGACGTGGGACGCCGACGCCCGCCTGCTCAGCGCGGCCGGCGCCACCGCCGAACAGCTCGAATCCGGGTGCTGCGGGCTGGCAGGCAACTTCGGCTTCCAGGCCGGGCACGGGGAGGTCAGCCGTGCCTGCGCCGAGCGGGTCCTGCTCCCCCGGTTGCGCAGCGCCGCCCCGGACGCGGTGATCCTCGCCGACGGATTCAGCTGCCGGACCCAGATTCATGAGCTCGACAGCGGCGGACGGGAAGCGATGCACCTCGCCGAGCTGCTCGACGCGGCGGGCGACCTGCCGGCCAGCCGGCCGGAGGAGCGTGCCGCGCCGCGGCCTGCCGCGCCGTCACGGGCCGCCCGGATCGCCACACTCGCCGCGGTCACCGCCGGTGCCGCGGCCGCCGGTGCCGCGGCCGCCCGGGCGGCCCGCCGTTAAGGCCCAGGCCCGGCCCGGCTCCGGGTCAGCTGATTGCCAGCTGGGAACTAGCCATGTTAAGGATGTGCGTGCCGCCGGCGGCATGGCAGCCTCAGTTCAGCACGCAACGAACATCACGATAGCCGTCGATGCATCCTCGCGACAGGGCGAGCGTGTGCCGCGCCCTCTTGACCGGCTGTGCGGAGGTCGCTGGCAGACAGGCTGCACAGCACGGGGGGGCAGTCAGGGCGCCACGGGCACAACGGACCCTGCCGTATCGAGGTGACGGGCTGGTCGGTTCGTTTGCGGAGCGGCCCCGGTGACACCGGGGGGCGTCACCGGGGCCGCATAGCTACCTGGCCGGAGCCCCCGCGCGCCAGCCAGGCATCGGGTGGCCAGTGATCCAGGCTCCCGGCGGTCCGGGAAAGAGCCGACGGCGTCCGCCGCGATCCCGCATCCGCAGCTCAGGTAGTCCGCGCGGCCCCTTCCGAGCGCATGTGGTCCGTGGCCGCCTCATCGGCCCCGGCCCGCCGCTCCGGGGTCCGGGATCCCGCTGTATAGGCACCCATCCACACCGCGGAAACCGCCGCGGCGGCCGCGAGCGCGACGAAGGCGTCCGCCCGGCCGATCACCGCGTTGAGGCCATCGACGAGGTAGGCGGCGCCAAAGCCGACGTAGGTCAGCACGTAGTAGCAGGCGACGACGGCCCCGTGCTCGCCGGGGTCCGCGAGGCGCTCGGATTCGCGCAGGCCGGAGACCAGGCAGAATCCGTAAGCGAGCCCGAAGATCACGGCGCAGGCGATCGCGACGGCCCGGTCCGCCGTCGCCACCGCGACGATGGCCAGTATCGCGCCCGCGGCCGCGCAGGCGAGACCGGCGACATTCCCCGCCAGCCGGCGCCGCGCCTCCAGCCGCCGCGCC
This sequence comes from Streptosporangiaceae bacterium, assembly GCA_035640715.1. Taxonomy (GTDB): domain Bacteria; phylum Actinomycetota; class Actinomycetes; order Streptosporangiales; family Streptosporangiaceae; genus DASQVO01. The sequence continues at coordinate 6,948 of DASQVO010000552.1, read as the reverse complement.
AGCGGCTGGGCGGCGACTGCGCTGCCGATGGTCACGGCCGTCACCAGGCCGGCGAAGCCGACCGACAGGCTGCCTGCGCTTGTCACTTCCTGCGGCAGGACGACAAACGCCAGCGCGGCCACGCCGATGACCACATGCGGCAGGTAGGGCAGCACGAGCGGGTCCCCGGCCCACTGAGCCAGTACCGCTGCCACGGCCGGCCCCAGCCCGAAACCGGCCGACATCGCGACCGCCGAGCGCCGCGCGCTGGTCCCGGGATCTTCGGAGAGCTCCTGCACCCAGGCGGCCGCCGAGCCGAATACCACACCTGAGCACAGGCCCGCGAGCGCCCGGCCGGCGGCGATGACCGCCAGCGAGCGCGGGCCCAGCATGAACAGCAACGTCGCGAGCAGCGACGCCACGACGAACGGGATCACTACCGGACGACGCCCGATGCGGTCCGAAACGGGCCCGCCAATGAGCAGCCCCGGGATGAGGGCTGCGGCGTAGATGCCGAACAGCCCGGCGAGCACGCCGGCGTCCAGGCCGAGATCGTGACGGTAGACGATGAGGAGAGGCGAGAACTGGTTCGCGCCCCACGCCACGGCCAGCATCGCGAAGGCGACGCGACGCCAGCCCGTCCGGGGAAACCCTGTACCTGTGACCGCGACGGCTGCCATGCGCTCAACCTAACCCGGAAACCGTCAAATCCCGGTTTGACTGTTCCGGGGTTAGAGTGGCCGGGTGAGCGGAGATGCCAGCCTCTCGACGGTCGCCAGCCTCATCGCCGACCGGCACCGGTCCGAGATGATGCTCATGCTTCTCAGCGGCGAGCCGCAGTCCGGGACCGCCTTGGCTGATGCCGCGGGAATCTCCCGGTCACTGGCGAGCGCGCATCTCAGGAAGCTCGTCGCCGGCGGTCTCGTCCAGGTCCAGGTGAGCGGGCGCCAGCGGATGTACACGATCGCCTCGCGCCTGGTAGCTGACGCGCTCGAGGCGCTGATCCTGCTCGCGCCACCGGCCGGAGTTCGTTCGCTCCGGGGCGCAACGCGGTCGAAGAACCTGCGCTGGGCACGAATGTGCTACGACCATCTGGCCGGTGCCGTCGGCGTTGCCGTCACCGGGGCCCTGGCCGGACATGAACTGATCGGCGAGCAGGACGGCATCTTCACGCTGACGCCGCAAGGGCCGGCCGGCTTCGCAGCCTTCGGAATCGACATCGGCGACCTCCGCCAGCGCAGGCGCCCACTGCTGCGGGAATGCATGGACTGGACTGAGCAGCGTCACCATCTCGCGGGCAGCCTCGGCGCGGCGCTCGCCGCGGAAATGCTGCGCCGTGACTGGCTGCGCCGCCAGGAAACCAGCCGCATCGTCACCGTGACGGCGGCCGGCCATGCCGGGCTGCGCAACTGGCTGGGCATCGATCTTGCACAGCTCCAGGCGGCGTAGGAACGTCGCGGGTAGTCTGCCGGGCCCCTTACCGAGCAGGGGCGGCCGTCGGCGACGTCGTCGGCGTGGGGGCCCCCGTCGGAGATGAAGACGGCGCCGGCGTTGCCGTCGTCGGCGCCGGCGTCGTCGGCGTCGGCGTTGGCGTTGGCGTGGCGGGGGGCGACGTGCTTGCCGGAGCGGTGGACGGCGTCACGGACGGGCTGCTAGCCGGCGTCGTCGCCGGGGTGGTGGCCGGAGCGGTGCTCTGCGCCGGCCCGACCAGGTTCGGCGTGGTCACCTGATGGTGGCTGGGCGTGAAGAGCAGCGCAGCAACCGCGATCACCACCCCGAGCACGGCCACGAGGCCTCCGGTAGCCACGCCGGCGGTGAACGCCGACCTGTCGCGCCTGAACTCGCTGGTCCGCCGCTCACGTAGCCATTGCGGGAGCGATGCCCGCTGCGCGGCCCAGCTGTTGAACGGCGCTGCCGCCATGCCGAGCGTGGGGAACAGCAGCAGCGCCGCCAGCAGCGGCCCGCTGAGCTGGGTGGCGCGGGTCAGCGCGGCCGCGATTCCGGCGAAGCCGAGCAATGCCAGCGTGGATTCGGCCCAGTTCGACCGCAGCGCCTCCCACCACTTCGCGGCCTCGCTCGTCTTCGGCGTGCGGAGGAAGACCGCCTTCCGCGCGAACAGGCCGAGCACCGAGGCTCGCGCCACGACGAGTGACGTCGACTGCCAGATGAAGAAGGCGCCGAGCGCGTCCCGCCAGGACGCGCCGGTGCCGCGGCGCAGCAGTGCCACCGCCCGCACCAGGCCGAGTACCACCAGCACCGGCACGGTCGCCACCAGGAAGGTGGTCAGCTTGCGGAACAGCTCACCGCCGCCGAGGGCCAGGTTGGCCGCCCCCGCAAGGAGGAAGATGAGGAAAATGAGCCCGAGCAGGTCGCCATACCATTGCAGTCCCCCCGCCAGGTATGCCCATCGCTGCGCGAGGGTGAGGTGATTCTGCCTGGACGTGCGGCCGGGCATCAGGGACCGCCAGTGCATCCGCAGGATCTGAATGCCACCGAAGCACCATCGGTACCGCTGGCCTTTCAGCGCCTCGAACGTCAGCGGCATAATGCCGCGGCCCCATGACCGGTCCACGTGCAGGCCTGACCAGCCAGCCCGCAACAGGCGCAGGGACAGCTCAGCATCCTCGGTGATGCACCACTCGTCCCAGCCGCCGAGCTCATCCAGCGCGACCCGCCGGATGAGCCCCATCGTGCCGGCGAAGATCGCGCCATTGTGCTCGTTGCGTGACGGCTGCGAGACCGCGAAGAAGTACTTGTAGGAGAAGTACAGCCGCCGGTAGTACCGCGCATATCGCCAATCGCGGTAGTCCTGCGGTGACTGGACGAACCCGATCCACGGATCGGCGAAGGCCGGCGCGCAGCGCCGGAGGAATCCCGGTTCGATCTGGTAGTCGGAGTCCACGACCCCGATCAGCTCGGCCGCGGGGTCGGTCAGCTGGCGAAGCGCGTAGTTCAGTGCCCCGGACTTATAGCCCGGCCAGTCCGCCAGATGGACGAACTTGACCCTGTGGGATGCGCACCACCGCTCGACCGGGCGCCAGAGTTCCTCCTCATCGGTGTTGTCGTCGATCAGGATGACTTCATAGCGCGGATAGTCGATGCGCAGCAGCGAGCGGAGGGTCTCGATGACCATGTCCGGCGGCTCGTTGTGCGCCGGAACGTGCAGGCTGACCATCGGAAGATCGCTGTCGCTCATGCCGAACGACATCTCTGGCGTGATGCGCCTGCGCCAGTGCTCGGTGCCCAGCGCGTCGCAGATCTCCCACAGGTAGGCACAGGACAGGATGGCGGCGAAGACCTCGAAGAACCACAGGAGCACGCCGCCGACGGTGCTGGCCGGCCCGAGGTGGCTGGCGATCGTCCACTCCAGCGCGAACGTGAGGTAGACGACGAAGAGAAAGATCGTCGAGGCCCAGCACAGATGGGCGCGGGCGCTCCACCGGCGGGTCGCCGGGAGCCAGACCAGGCTGGCGAACACCACGCCGGCGAGCCCTGCTATCAGGTTGTGCTCGGACACGCCGAGCAGCCTCAGTGCCCCGGCGACCGCCGCAGCCAGCACAATGGTGCCCAGTACCGCCAGCCCGAATCGGCGGATAGCCGGCCAGGCACCCGCCGTGCGGGCGTGCTGCTTCGCCGGCACGAACAACGCGGCCGAGCCGAGCGGTGCCGCCACGATCCCAGCCAACAGCAGAGCCGCTAGCATTACCGTCCTTCGCCCGCGATGCCTGTATCACCCTCATCTACCTTCTGTCAGCTTATCTTCCGCTTAATCTGTTTTGTCTCATTCGCCCTGTGACTCTGTCGCACCAATCAGCACCAATAGGGGCAACGGCCCGCCCTCCCGCCGGTCCCGCCACACTGCTCCGCGAGGGCATCGGCATCGCCACTAGCGGGGCAGGAAGCCGAGCAACAGCGCGTTCACCTCGTCCGGTGCCTCCAGCTGCATCCAGTGACCCGGGCCGTCCAAGCGCTCGTACCGCCACGGGCCCGCCACGTGCTCCGCGGAGTCGGTCATCTGCGTTTCTGTGAGGGCCGGGTCGCCGGTGCTCCAGATACCCATCGTCGGGGCCTGCACCGGCGGCAGCTTCGGCGGCGGGGCTACCCAGGATTCGGGCGGGACGTTGGCGCGGTACCAGTTGAGGGCCGGTGTGAGCGCCCTGTTCGCTTCCAGCTCGGCGATCACCTGGCCGACGTCGGGGTGCCGCGCCCAGACCCGGAAGTTGGCCCAGTTGTCCTCGCTCAGCCAGCGTTCGGCGATACCGGGAAACTGGAACAGCAGCATGTACCACGACTTCTCGTGCTGCTGCAACGTGCGGCGGAAGGTGGCCGGGTGGCCGACGGAAAGGACCACCAGGCTGTCGACGCGTTCAGGAGAAAGCAAGGCGAGCCTCCAGGCCAGGCTGGCGCCCCAGTCGTGGCCCACCACGTGCGCCCTGGTGATCCCGAGGTCGGCCAGGACTGCGATGACATCCGCGGCCAGGAACCGAAGCGAGTAGGCCTCGACGGCCTCGGGCTTGCCGGAACGCCCGTAGCCGCGCAGGTCGGGGACCACGACCTGCAACCCTGCCTCGGCCAGCGCCGGCACCTGGTGCCGCCACACCCGGCCGGAGTCGGGAAATCCGTGCAGCAGCACGACCGGGCGCCCCTCCCCCGTGACCTCGTACTCGATGCTGACCCCGTCGGCCTCGACCCGGCCCATTCGGCCTCCTCAGGTTGCCCTTGGCAGCGACTCGTACAGATATCCACGACGCGCTCACCGAACGCCTCGCCGAACTAGAGGCACAAAAGCGCCTCCCCTTCTCCACCGACGCCTCAACCGGCGACCGGGGCTAAGGCGCCCGGCACGGCCGCGGCATCGCCCTCACGCTGCTCATCGTCCCAGCATGCGACGGCCGCGTTCCACAGCGACCACGTGGTGCCGTGCCAGATGTGTGTCAAGATTCCCGCGAGGCATCCACCGCGTTGGCCTGAAGCGGTCAGCCGGAGATCCCGGATAGAGGGGCAAGAAGCGGCAGATGACGCGGCAGACGAGCAGGCCCGATCCACGGCGCATCAGGGCGGTGCAGCGCCGGCTGCGCGCTCACCAGGGCACGTTCAGCCCTAAGCCGCGGTTGCCGGTCATCGACGAGATCGTCGCGACCGTGCTCTCGCAGCACACCTCAGACATCAACTCCGAGCGGGCGTTCGCCCGGCTCAAGGAGAGGTTCCCGTCCTGGGAGCAGGTTCTCGACGCCCCGCCCGAGGACGTGGCCGACGCCATCCGCTGCGGCGGGATCGCCGACCAGAAGGCCCGCCGTATCAAGCAGATCCTGGGCGCAATCGAGGAGCGCGAGGGCCGCATCGATCTTGGCCGCCTGCACGATCTCAGCGACGCCGCGGCCGAGGCGTACCTGAGGTCCCTGCCCGGCGTCGGCCCGAAGACGGCCGCGTGCGTGCTCGTCTTCTCTATGGGCCGGGCCGCCTTCCCCATCGACACCCACGTCCACCGCGTCGCCGCCCGCCTCGGCTGGATCCCAGCGGGCACGAACGCTGACAAGGCCTACCAGCTGCTTGCCCCGCGCGTACCGCCGGACATCCGGTACGACCTGCACCTCGCGCTGATCACACACGGCCGCACGGTGTGCCGGGCACAGCGGCCTCGCTGCGATGTCTGCGTGCTCCGCGATCTGTGCGACTACGCCTCCGCAGCCGGTGCCCTCGCGCCGGTACAGCGCGGGACACCCAGGCGGTTAGTTGAGCCGGCAGCAAGAGCGGAAGGTCAGGGAAGCAGTTCGGCGGCGGCACCGGCAGCGCGGAATCCGGGTGCGCGCTCGCTGGTGGCGATGACGGGCCAGCCCCGGCGCCGGGTGGCCAGGACGGCGTGCGCCGCGGCGGCCTCCCCGGCGAAATGGTCTTTGGCCAGATAGTCGATCTCTGCGGCGTCAGCGGCCGCGAGCGGGATCTCCAGCACCGTGCCGCTGGCGCAGAACCAGTCAAGTTCGGCGAGCTGCGCCGGGGCGGTGAGCTGACCGGCGGCGCGGGCCCGGACAGTAGACGGCACCGCGATGGTGTATCCCTGCTGGGTCATGACCGCCAGCAGCGCCCGCATGTACTCGGTGCGGCCGGTCGCGGCGTCGATGAGGGCGGGGACGTCGAGAACCAGCCCTGCGACGGCGCTGGTGCTCACGCTGGCCGTGCGCTGCGGTGTGCGGCCCGGTCAGCTTCGATCTCGGCCAGGTAGGTGTCATCGCCCGGTTCCGGCGGTACGCCTGCGGCTTTGCGCGCCCACGCCATCGACTTCGGGCTGAATGGCCCCCAGCGCTGCTCGATCTCCTCGGCATTGGCCTCGCGGGCGACGCGCTGCGCAGCGGCGTCACTGATGTAGGACGACACGTTGGCGGCATGCCCGGCGGCGACAGCCGCACGCACACGCTCCAGCACGCCGTCATCCATCGTGATCGTTACCTTCGTGGTCTTTGCGGCCATGGCCTACGTATGGCGTAAGTAGGGCAGTGCGGCGTAGCTTCCGGAAAGCAGTTGCCGCGGCTCGTACGGTCTAGTCCGTGAACGACATTGACACCTTGCTCGCGGCCTACGACGAGCAGATGCGAGGAGCGCCTCCCAACCCTCCGGCCGGGGTCAGGTACGAGCAGGACGGGCCGCTGCTGCGGATCGTCGGCCAGTTCCGCGGCTTCATCAGCGCCCCGCGCGATGTCGGGGTACGCGGCACTGAGCTAGACCAGTTGATCGCCCGGCAGCGTGACTACTTCGCCGCCCGCGGCGAGGCGGTGGAGTGGACTGTCTCCTGCCGTTAGTCGAAAAACCCGCGATCCTCTTCGGCGAGATACCGTTTCGCTGCCTCAGGAATCAGCCGGACGCCCATTCCCGGGCGGTCCCAGACGTCGATGCGGCCGTCGCGGACGATTGGGCTGGGAAGGCCCTCGACGATCTCGTACCACCAGTCCGGCCGGCCGACCGGGTACTCGAAGG
>DASQVO010000551.1:0-2088 GCA_035640715.1 Streptosporangiaceae bacterium | reverse complement strand
CTGCTCGGGCTTGAGGAACTGCACTCCGCGGGAGGAGATGTCCTGGCCGACCATCAACCCGGCCACGTGCGACCAGGCGTCGGCGGCGGCGACCTGGTCGGCGCGGGTGCCGATCGCCACCACCAGTTCGACTTCGTAGTCAGTGCGGTTGTCGGGCAGCGCGATCTCGCCGGTGGGGCCGGTGATCGAGGTCGGGAGCTTGGCGAAGACCAACGGCAGCATGTTGGCGGTCGTGCCGTCCACTAGCGCGGCGGCTTCACCGACATGGGCAGCGTAGTTGAAGCCGACGCCGATGACCTGACGTGGACGCGGCACCGCCGGCCCGAACGCATCCGGGGCCGGTACGATCGCTACCGGGTCGATCCCGCGTGCCCAGGCGCAAAAGTCCTCCCAGCGCGAAAAGATCGACTCGAAGCTGCCGAACCGCCCGAGCGACGCGTCGGCCACGTCGATGATTCCGTCGTCGACCACCAGGGTCGGCCGGTTATGGACATTGGCGAGTTTCATCGTTTGCTTCCCCTTGCCTTGGTCGTTGTCTGGGTCGTTGCCCCGGTCGTTCGGCATGGCGGGCCGCCGCCGGCGGGTGCGCGTCACCCATCAGGCGGCCGTTGCTCACCGAGCTCCGGTGAGCACCGGCATCGGGTCGGACAGTCCTGCCTTCCGTGCCCACGACCGGGTGGTCAGCTCCTCAACCGTGGCGCCGTTGCGGCGCGCGCGCAGCATCTCCTCAGGATCGAAGGCCGGCCCGACGGAATCCTCGGCGTACTCGGGACTGTGCATGTAGGCGGTCGCCTCGTCGGGCCCGCCGAAGTTGTCCACCTGCATCTCGACGAAGTTGCCGTCGGGGTCCTGGTAGTACATCGAGGTTGTCGGGCCATGCGCGATGCACACCGCAGGCCTGATCCCCGCGTCCCGCAACACCTCGTAGCGCGCGAGCATATCGTCGAGGTGGCTGAAGGTGTAGGCGACGTGGTGCATCGCGGCGACCGTGGGCGTCTTGCGCTCCAGCCGGACTGGCGACTTGATCAACGCGATGCGGTGGTGCTCCTCGTCGAACGTGATGAAGGCCAGGCCGCCGTCTTCATAGACGACGTGCGCGTCGAGCAGCTGGCAGTACCAGGCGCGCATGCTCTCCGGCTGGCTGGTCTGGAACACCACGTGAGCGAAATTCGGGGTGGTTGGCATTCGAGATCTCCTCTCCATCGCTTCATCGGGAAGGGACGAGGGTGGTGCGCATGGTGCCGATTCCTTCGGCGGAGGCGACGAGCTCGGCACGGGGGGACAGGCATCGGACGGCCGGCGGTGGTCAGGCCCGGCGTCTGCAGAGTGCTGTGTGGTTATACGAGCAATCACTCCTGGCCCCTCATACCTGGCCGGGGAGGAAGCCGTACCGGGCCAGCGGGCGATCAGCTCGCGTTCTTCGTAGGCGAAGTGGGACAGCAGGGTGCCGGTGAGCAGGTCCCGCACCTGCTGCAGTTCGGCCCGGTAGTGGTCGTGTACGTCGATGAGGTGCTGGCCGGCCGCCAGCCCGCGGCAGGTGAAGGTGACCTCCGGGCCGGGTTCGGGGGCGGAAGGGCGGATGGCCTCATCCAGCACGGACCGCTCGCTCAGCCGGGCAGGCGGCGGGGCGGTGGGCACCAGGCCGGTGCGCCGGGTCAGCCAGTGGCCGCTCACCGCTGCACCTGCGTGGCGGGAAGGCTGCCGCTGTGGTACTCCACGTGCACCGGTGAGGCCGGGATGACCTGGCGCTGTCCGTAGTCGGGCATGGCATCCATGCTCCGGATGACATGACTGCCTTGCAAATCTGGTATTAGCTGCTTACCTTTAATAAGTATGAAGGCGTCGCATCCCCCCTCTCCCCCGCCGGTGATCATCGACGAGCAGTGCCGGGGCTTCCAGACCGCCATCGGGATCATCGGCCGCCGCTGGAGCGCAGCGATCCTGCGCGCGCTCGCCCTCGGCGCCGAGCGGTTCGGCGACATCCTGCGGCGCGTCGACGGGCTGTCGGACCGCCTGCTCTCCCAGCGGCTGAAGGAACTCGAGGCCGAGGGCCTGATCACCCGCACGGTCGTGCCGACCACGCCCGTC
>DASQVO010000550.1:0-5766 GCA_035640715.1 Streptosporangiaceae bacterium | reverse complement strand
CTTGAACGGCTCCCCGGCGATCATCTTCGCCGCGGCGTGATAGTAGGCGAGCCGGGCGGTGTGGGTGCGGGCCTCCATGTCGGCGATCTTGAACTGGATCGCCTGGTAGTGCCCGATCGGGTGGCCGAACGCCTGCCGGTCACGGACGTAGCGCAGCGATTCCTCCACGCACCCTTGGGCCAGGCCGGCCGACAGGGCCGCGATCGCGACCCGTCCCTCATCGAGGGTGCGGATGAACTGGGCGTAGCCCCGGCCGCGCTCGCCGAGCAGGTTGGCCTCCGGCACCCGGCAGTCGGCGAACGACAGCTCGCGGGTGTCCGAGGCGGACCAGCCGACCTTGGAGTACTTCTTCGAGACGGTCATGCCCGGGGTGCCGGCCGGGACGAGGATGGTCGAGATCTCCGGCCTGCTCCCCGGGGCTGCCGGGCCCTCTGGCCCCGTCGCCGGGCCCGCCAGATCCCGGTGGCCGGTGACGGCGGCCACGGCCACGACGCCCGTGATATCGGTCCCGGAGTTCGTGATGAAGGCCTTGGTGCCGTTGATCACCCATTGGCCGTTCTCCAGCCGGGCCGTGGTCCGCATGGCGCCGGCCACGTCGGATCCGCCGCCCGGCTCGGTGAGGCCGAAGGCCCCGAGCATCTCCCCGGAGCACAGCCGTGGCAGCCACTGGCGCTTCTGTTCCTGGCTGCCGTAGTGGTAGATCGGCATCGCGCCCAGCGAGACCGCCGCCTCGACGGTGATGGCGACCGAGGAGTCGACCCGGGCCAGTTCCTCCAGCGCCAGGCAGAGCGCGAAGTAGTCGCCGCCCATGCCCCCGTACTCCTCGGGAACTGGCAGCCCGAAGAGCCCCATCCGGCCGATGCGGGCCACGATGTCGTAGGGGAACTCGCCGCGTTCGTAATAATCGCCGATCACCGGGGCCACCACGTCGCGGGCGAACTCCTCCACTGTCTTGCGCAGCGCCTCATGCTCGGAGTCGAGACGGTAATCGAGCATCGCTATCCACTCCTGGGAACTTACGGGCGAGAGCCCGGGGAATGCGGCACGGGCGGTTCAGGCATCAGCTGGCCTCCTCGCCAGCGTGGATGATGGCGAGGGTCTCGTCCATTCCGACCTGCTGGCCGGTCTTTGCGGCCAGCTCGGCGACCGTGCCGTCGAGCGGCGCCGTGACCGTATGTTCCATTTTCATCGCCTCCACGATGAGCAGCGGCTGCCCGGATTTCACTCGCTGGCCTTCCGTGACATCCACGGCCAGCACGGTGCCGGGCATCGGGCTCCGGACGGTGCCGTCGGCAGCTGCGTCCCGGTCGATGTGCGCCGCCAGCCACTCTTCCTCCCGCACCGCCCAGCTGTGGCCGTCACGGCCCAGCCAGAGCACACCGTCGCCCGGAGCGCGGTCCTGCCGTGCGTACGCGTAGCGCCGGGTCCGGCCGCCGTAGGTGACGACCAGGGTTCCGGCGCTGGATTCCGCCCGGGCGGGCACTGGTTCCGCCTCATCCACGGACACCTCGGCCGCGGCCGGCACCCGCCCCCGGATGCGGACCTGGGCCGCCTCGCGTCCCGCGCACGTCAGGCGCAGCCTTGTCCAGGCGTGCTCGCCGAGCCGCCAGCCGTCCGGGACGTCCCATGGGTCCGTCACCGGGCCGGCCGGCTCACGGGCGAGCAGATCCGCCAGTGCGGCCGCCGCGAGCACCTCATCAGGCACCCTGGCGGCGGCGAGCTCATCGAGATGGCGTTCGGCCAGGCCCGTGTCCAGCCGGCCGGCGGCGACGTCGGGGTGGCCCAGCAGGGCCCGCAGGAACGCGATGTTGACGGTCACCCCGAGCACAGCTGTCCCGGCCAGCGCCGCGTCGAGCCGGCGCAGCGCCTGGCCGCGGTCGGTGCCCCAGGCGATGACCTTGGCGAGCATCGGATCGTAGGAGCTGGTCACCCTCATGCCGGGGGCGAGGCTGGAGTCGACCCGCACGTGCGGGGCGGCGGGCTCATGCAAGGCGAGGACGGTGCCGCCGGTGGGCAGGAACCCGCGGGCCGGATCCTCGGCGTAGACGCGGGCCTCGACGGCGTGGCCGTCCAGCCGCACGTCGTCCTGGCCCAGTGGCAGGGGCTGGCCCGCGGCCACCCGGATCTGGAGCTCGACCAGGTCCAGCCCGGTCACCAGCTCCGTCACCGGGTGCTCGACCTGCAGCCGGGTGTTCATCTCCATGAAGGAGAAGTCGTCCGGCGCCTCGCCGGGAACGATGAACTCGACGGTGCCCGCGCCCACGTAGCCGACGCTGCGGGCCGCCTGGACCGCGGCGGCTCCCATCGCGGCCCGGCGTGCCTCATCCAGCAGGGGGGACGGTGCTTCCTCGATGATCTTCTGGTGCCGCCGCTGCAGGCTGCACTCGCGCTCGCCGAGGTGGATCACCTGGCCGTGGGCGTCGGCGAGCACCTGGATCTCGATGTGCCGGGGCCGCTGGATGTACCGCTCGAGCAGGAGGGTGTCATCACCGAATGCCGCGTGGGCCTCCCGCCGGGCCCCCGCCACCGCCTCGTTCAGTTGCAAGGCCGAGTGCACCAGCCGCATGCCCTTGCCGCCGCCCCCGGCCGAGGGCTTGATCAGCAGCGGGAAGCCGATCCCGGCCGCTGCCGCGATCAGCTCACTGTCAGACATGCCCGGCTGGCCAGCCCCGGGCACCACGGGCACTCCGGCCGCCGCCACGGTGGCCTTGGCGGCGATCTTGTCGCCCATCGCCTCGATCGCCGCCGGCGGCGGCCCGATGAACACCAGCCCGGCGGCGGCGCAGGCGCGGGCGAAGGCGGCGTTCTCGGCGAGGAAGCCGTATCCGGGGTGCACGGCCTGCGCACCGGACTGGGTAGCCGCCTCCAGGATGCGCCCGATGTGCAGGTAGCTCTCGGCGGCCGGCGCTGGCCCGATCCGGATGGCCTCATCGGCCTCGCGCACGTGGCGCGCTCCGGCGTCGGCGTCGCTGTAGACGGCGACGCTGCCGATGCCGAGCGCCCGCAGCGTGCGGATGACGCGGACCGCGATCTCACCGCGGTTGGCCACCAGGACCTTCTCGAACATTGACCGCCTCACATCCGGAAGATGCCGAAGGTGGCGGGCTCCAGCGGGGCGTTGGCCGCAGCCGACAGGGCCAGCCCCAGGACCTGCCGGGTATCGGCGGGATCGATGATCCCGTCGTCCCACAGCCGGGCCGTTGAGTAGTACGGGTTGCCCTGGTGCTCGTACTGGTCCCGGATCGGGCGCTTGAACTCCTCCTCGGCATCGGCGGGCCACGGCTCGCCGCGAGCCTCGGCCTGGTCCCGGCGCACGGTGGCCAGGACGCTGGCGGCCTGGTCGCCGCCCATCACCGAGATCCGCGCGTTCGGCCACATCCACAGGAAGCGGGGCGAATAGGCGCGCCCGCACATGGCGTAGTTGCCGGCCCCGAACGAGCCGCCGATGACGATGGTGAACTTCGGCACCCGGGTGCAGGCGACCGCGGTGACCATCTTGGCGCCGTGCTTGGCGATGCCGCCGGCCTCGTACTGGCGGCCGACCATGAAACCGGTGATGTTCTGCAGGAAGACCAGCGGTATCCGGCGCTGGTCACACAGCTCGATGAAGTGGGCGCCCTTGAGGGCGGACTCGCTGAACAGGATGCCGTTATTGGCCACGATGCCCACCGGGTGGCCGTAAATGCGCGCGAACCCGGTGACCAGAGTGGTGCCGTAGGCCGTCTTGAACTCGGCGAACCTGCTGCCGTCGACGATGCGGGCGATGACCTCGTGCACGTCATACGGCGTGCGCCAGTCGGCGGGCACCACCCCGTACAGCTCGGCCGGGTCCGCCAGTGGCTCGCCGGCCGGGGCGACCTCCCACGGGCGGGGCGGCTTTGGGGCCAGGGTCGCCACGATCGACCGGACGATCCGCAGCGCGTGGGCGTCATCCTCGGCGAGATGGTCGGTGACCCCGGACACGCGCGAATGCAGGTCACCGCCGCCCAGTTCCTCGGCCGGGACCACCTCCCCGGTCGCGGCTTTCACCAGCGGCGGGCCGCCCAGGAAAATGGTGCCCTGATTGCGGACGATCACTGCCTCGTCGCTCATGGCTGGCACATATGCCCCGCCGGCCGTGCACGAACCCAGCACGGCCGCGATCTGCGCGATGCCGCGGGCCGACATCGTGGCCTGGTTGTAGAAGATGCGGCCGAAGTGCTCACGGTCGGGGAACACCTCATCCTGGCGGGGCAGGAACGCTCCGCCGGAGTCGACCAGGTAGACGCACGGCAGGTTGTTGTGCAGCGCGACCTCCTGGGCGCGCAGATGCTTCTTCACCGTGACGGGGTAGTAGGTGCCGCCCTTCACCGTCGCGTCATTGGCGACGATCACGCACTCCCGGCCGGCGATCCGGCCCACCCCGGTGATGATGCCGGCGCCGGGAGCCTCATCTCCGTACATACCATCGGCCGCCAGCGGCGACAGTTCCAGGAACGGCGAGCCGGGATCGACCAGTGCGTCAACCCGGTCGCGGGGCAGCAGCTTCCCGCGCTCGACGTGCCGTCGCCGGGCCTGCTCCGGTCCGCCCAGGCGGACGGCTGCGAGCCGGTCACGAAGCTCCGCCGCCAGGGCCGTGTGCTCCTCGGCATTACGTTTGAACGCCTCGCTGGCCGGGTCAGCCCGGCTGGTCAGGACCGGCGCCTCGATCGTCATGGCCCACCAGTGCCTAGTTAGTAGCGATTAACATAATTTACCATCCAGGACGGGATTTAGGTTAACGCATACTAACTCAGTACGTCTACTATGTGAGAGTGGTGAGCAGGACGGAATCCTTGCCTGGCAGTGCCTCGCGGGTACGCCGTGGGCTGCGGCGCGAGGAGATCCTCGGCGCTGCGGCCGGCCTGTTCGCCCGCCGCGGCTTCCACGGGGTCTCCATTGACGACATCGGCGGGGCCGTCGGCATGTCCGGCCCCGGCATCTACCGGCACTTCCCCAGCAAGGAAGCCGTCCTGTCGGAAATGCTGCTGCGGATCAGCCAGCAGCTGCTGGACGAGGGCAGCCGGCGGGTGGTGGCCGCGCCAGACGCGCCCGCCGCTCTCGACGCCCTGCTGCGATGGCACATCGATTTCGCGCTCAGCCAGCCGGCGCTCATCACCGTCCAGGAGCGGGAGCTTGGCAACGTGCCGCAGCCAGCGCAGCGGCAGATCCGCCGCCTCCAGCGGCTCTACGTGGAGGAATGGGTCACCGTCTTGAGCGAGCTGATCCCGCAGGTCCCGCAGGCCACGCTGCGCACCGCCACCCACGCCACGTTTGGCCTGCTCAACTCCACCCCGCACAGCGCCAGCGAGCTCAGCAGGGAACCGATGGCGGACCTGCTGTACACCATGGCGCACGCCGCCCTCACGGCGGCGCCACTGCCCGGCGGCACCGCCCGCTAGGGCGATCCACGCGCCACGTTCATCGACTACCGCGTCCAGCGGAGGTGAGCATGGCCGGCGCAGCCTGACGCCATGCCTGCGCCAACGTCTGGCACACCCGGCCCGGCATGCATATGCCCGCCGGTACTGGTAACCGGCTCGCTCTGGGACACTCTTGTTGAGGATCCCGGCGCGGGGGCGGGGGTACCGGCGTGGGCGCACGGCATGGAGGAGCGGATGGATAGGACCGTGCTGATCACGGGCGGGTCCGGCGGCCTGGGCAGCGCCGTCACGAGCGAGTTCCTGGCGGCGGGCTGGCGGGTGGTGGTGCCCTGGATCGTGAAAAGCGAGCTCGAGCGGTTGCCAT
>DASQVO010000549.1:0-8147 GCA_035640715.1 Streptosporangiaceae bacterium | reverse complement strand
CACGTCCATGCCCTCGATGGTCAGCGGAGCCAGGTCCAGGAATCCGGGCGCGGCGTCCGCCGCCAGGAAGGCATCGGGATAGCCCACCACGGTCAGGGCCCGGACGGCCGGCACCGGGACCAGGTCAACGCTGGCTTCCAGGACGGTGACGCAGGTGCCCTCGGTGCCGACGAGCGCGCGCGCCAGGTTGAACCCGTTCTCGGGCAGCAGCTGGTCGAGGTTGAACCCGGAGACCCGGCGGGTCAGCTGGGGTGTCTGTGTGCGGATGAGCGCGCTGCGGGTGCCGGCGAGCTCAGCCAGGCGGCGGTATATCCGGCCCGTTTCACCCGGCTGCCGTCTCCGGGCGGCCAGCTCGTCCGGGGGTGTCGGCCCGGCCGTGAGCTGCGTGCCGTCGTAGGTGATGATCTTTAGGCTGCGGACGTTATCAACTGTCTTGCCCCAGGCCACCGAGTGGGAGCCGCACGCGTTGTTGCCGATCATGCCGCCGAGTGTGCAGCGGTTATGCGTGGACGGATCGGGGCCGAACGTGAGCCCGTGCGGTGCGGCCACGGCGCGCAGGTCGTCCAGGACCACCCCGGGCTGTACCCGCGCGACTTTCTTCTCGGGGTCGATGCTGAGCACGGCGCGCAGGTGCCGGGCGAAGTCGATGATCACGGCCTCGTTGACAGCCTGGCCGCCGATGCTCGTGGCGGCGCCGCGCGGGAGCACCGGCACGTCGTGCCGCCTGCACACCTCAAGCGCGGCCAGCACGTCGTCCGTGTCCGCCGGCTGCACGACTCCGACCGGAACGTGCCGGTAGTTGGAGGCGTCCGCGGCGAAGGTGGCCCGGCTGGCCGGGTCGAAGCGGACCTCTCCCCTTACCCGCGCGGCGAGGTCAGCTGCGAGCCCGCTGGCAGCCCTGTCCGGGCGGAGCACCCCTGTCACGTCTTTCCATACGGCACGGCTCAAAGGGTAGTGGGCGGGGGCTCAGCCCGCACATGAGGGGATCCGTCCCGGTGGCCGTGCCCCCGGGCGTGACCGGGTTCGCGGTCAGGATCCTGCCCGGGGCCGGCGGGCGGATCGCCTGCGCGCAGCGGCGCCGCGTGATACCGGCCCTCGTGAGCGAGAACCGGCCGCCGGTCACCGCGCAGCTCCTCGTAGGAGTCCTCGAGTTTGCGCCGGGCTTCCCACTGCCGGCGCAGCCGGCCGAGGTACTCGGAGTTTCCCTCGTAGGTGCCGCGCCAGGTCTGCGGCATCTGCTCCATTGCCAGGCCCGGATCCGCACATCCGCCGAGCCAGACCCGCGATGGGATCTTTCCGCCGGGCTGGCCGCAGACCGGGCAGTCCTGACATGCCCGGGCGGCGACCGTCGTCATCTTCTCGAAGACGTGTCCTTGCGGGCAGCGATAGTCGTAGAGCGGCATCATATTCACCAGTTCTGGATGGACTTGGCGAAGATGGCGGCGATGTCCTCCTCGGTGACCGGGCGCGGGCAGGTGGCCAGCAGGCGCTGCTGCTTCATGGTGCCGGGCACCAGGGCGGGGATGTCGGCCTCGGTGTAACCGACGGCCCCGATGCCGTTCGGGATGCCGATGTCCCGCATCAGGTCGATGAGGGCGGACGGAAGCTGCTCAGCTGGGTTGCTCAGCGTCTCCTTGCCCGGCGCCAGCATGGCGGCGGCCCGCAGATGGCGTTCCGGGGCGCTGGGGAAGCTGAACCGGAACGCCTCCGGTGCGGTCAGCGAGACCGACTGCCCGTGCGGGACCATCGGCTCTTGCTGCGGGTACCCCCGGGGCCGGTAGTCCTTCACCATGCCCGCGATCGGGTAGGCGTTGGCGTGCGGGATGTGCACGCCGGCGTTGCCGAACCCCATGCCGGCGAAGGTCGCCGCCATCATCATGTTGGTGCGCGCCTCGAGGTTGGACCCATCGTGGACGGCGATGCGGAACGAGGAGGCGATCAACGCGAGCGCCTTCTCACACCACAAGTCGGAGACCGGATTGGACCCGCAGTAGGTAACGCGCTGCTCGGGCTGCTTGCGCTCGAAGGTGGTGTACCAGCGGGCGGTGTAGGACTCCAGCGCGTGGCAGACGATGTCCATGCCGGCGGAGGCAGTGACCTCGGGCGGCAGCGTGAGCGACACGAGCGGGTCGATCACGGCCAGCGTGGGGCGGAGCCGCCAGTGGCTGATACCGGTCTTGACCCGCATGGACAGCACGTCAAGCACACACATCGCTGTGCTCTCCGAGCCGGTCCCGGCCGTGGTCGGCACCGCGATCAGGGGCTTGAGCTGGTGCCGCGGGGCCCGGCCCTGGCCGACGGGCTTGTTGATGTAATCCATCAGCTCGCCCCCGTCGGTGATCAGCAGGTCCACTGCCTTGGCGGTGTCGATGGACGACCCGCCGCCGACCGCGACGAACCCATCCCACGGGCCCTGCTCACGGGCGTAGCCAGCGGCCTTGTCGATGCTGTCGTCGGTCGGCTCGACGTGACAGCGGTCGAAGATCTCTGAAGTGATCCCGTGCGTGGTGAGCGACTCGGCGACGCGCGCCGGAATGCCGAGCTCATTGATCCTGGGATCGGTGAGGATGAGGACTCGCCTGGCCCCGTGCTGGGCCATCTCGAAGCCAATCTCATCCACGGCGCCCGCGCCGAACTTCAGCGGCGGCGCGCCCCAGGTGAAGATGCTCTCTTCGGTCAGGTCAATGCCGGCTGAGGCAGCCATCGCGGCTCCTTTCGGCGGAGAAAACGGCGGTCTGGGTAAGGGCAGGCTCATCGGTAACTGCCGGCCGGCGCGACGCGCAGTTGCCTGATCTGCTCGGGGTCGTGCCCGAATACCAGGGTCGCGTTGGTCTCGGTCGCGATGGCACGTAGCTTCTCGACCGAGGAATAGAACTGCTCCAGGTTGTTGACGATCGCCGCGGGCACCACGGGCGGCCCGTAGCTGGCACCCATGTAGACCGCATCGGCCGTGAAGATCATCGTGCCGGTCTCGGGCAGGTCGACCCGCATCGACATGCTGCCGGGCGTGTGCCCCGGGGTCTGGATAAAGCTGACGCCGGGCAGGAAGTCCGCGTCACCGGACACCGTCTCAAACCCGAGGTCCTGGTAGTCGGACTTGATGTGCGCGCCGGTGAAGGCGCCTTCGAAGCCGAACGCGAATTCCTTCTCCGCGTCGCTGCACACGAGCCGTGTGCCCGAGTCCTTGAACATATGGGCGTTGCCCGCGTGGTCGAAGTGCAGGTGGGAAAAGACCACGTAGTCGATGTCACCGGGGGCGAGACCAAGCTGCTTCAGCCGCGAGTCGAGGTACTCCTCCTCGGAGACCTTGTCGTAGGGGAAGAAGTCCTGCAGGCCGGTCGGGGCCCACCGCTGCTCCCAGTCCCGCGGGCAGCTGGTGTCCCACAGCAGCCTGCCATCGGGCGTGTCCACCAGCACACAGTGGGTGGGCACGTCGACCCACTCCGCTGGCAGGTGCTTGTTCTGGCGGCTGCGCATCGCCCGGCCAGGCGCGAGAAGCAGCCAGGTGATGTCGGCGGTCATCGCCCCGCACGGAAGGATGGTGACGGTCGTGCCTGTGCCCATGCTGGACCCCCCGCTGAATCTGGCCGGGACCGGCGTCGCGGTCTGAGTTCGACCGGGCCGGCATTCAGCGGCCCAGCGTGATTGCGACCAGATAAATGTACGGCCAAATATGCTGTTTCACAGCCTGCATCGCCCACGGTGAATGTGTCAAGGACCGCGCTGGCCTCGACCGTTGGCTGCCGAACGCAGATCTGTCTTCCGATGTCGCGCGGCTGCGGCCTCAGCTGAGCCGCCGACTCAGCCGGACTCGGTAGAAGGAACGCTGGGATCGGAGTGACTAACGGCGAGCCCGGCTTTGTACGGCTTTTAGAGGCGTACGACCCGGCGAGGCCAGCCAGCAGATCCCGGTCAGCGTGCCCCGGGTGCCGGGCGCTGAGCGAGAACACGGGGCCTATCGGTCGGCGCGCGGCGCCACCAGCAGGGGCTGGGTGACGGTGCCGCAGCGGCCGGCGACGTCGGCCAGCGTGCCCTCGGTCAACCCGATACCATCACGGCCGGGATCCGAGCTCGCCGTCAGGCGGACCCAGTCCCCCACCGGGTAGCGGTGCAGATGCATGGTCACCCCCGGAGGGATGAACAGCCATTCGCGGAAGCTCAGCGGGGCGCTGAGCCCGTTGGCGGAGTCGGCCACCACCACGAAGCGCGCCAGCCCGTCGAGCGGGCGCCCGGCAATCAGCGGGATCTGCACCCGCGTCCACACGTCGCCGGTCCCGGTGGCGCTTGAGTAACCGCCGGAGACCGTCCGCCACTCGATGGCCCGGCCGTAGCCCCACTCGTCGTCATCGCCGAAGTACCGCTGCGGCTGTGGGCCGGGGAGATCGGCGGGTGTTCCGTTCTCTCCGGCCGTCCCGCCGGCCCGGCCGTCACCGTCGCCCGGACCGGGACCGGTCGCCAGGTGCCACACGCGCGCCACGGCCACCCGGCGTTCACCGGCCCACAGGCTGGCCTCGCTCAGCTGCGTGCGCCGTCCCGGCCGCAGCAGCTCCACCTGGACGCGTACCGGGGTGCGTGGCACCGGGCCCAGGAAGTCCACGCCGATGCGGGCCACGCGCAACTCCGGGCGCCCGAAGGCGTCGTCGAGGCAGGCGGTGAGCAAGGCGGTGGGCGGTCCGCCGTGCTGGGCAGCGGCGTCCCATGGGCTCGCCGTCGCCTCCGTAGGCTCGAAGCGGTTGTCGCCGAGCGGCAGGTAATAGGCAGGAGGGAGATCGGTCACGCCTGCCATGATGCCTGACGGGCCAGCACGTCGACCTGGCACTCGGCATCAGCCATCAGGCCGCGGGACAGACATGAGGACGCCCGCCTGGGCGCTAGGGCCGGCGCGCCGCTCCCCGCACTCGCACGCTGGACTCCTCTGAGTCCTTGACGCTGTCGTGGTGATCGAAGCCGATCGCCAGCTCTCCCAGCGCCTCATCCAGCAGTGATATCAGGTCGGCGTCCTCGTCGCGCAGCCACTGCTCGTATGCCGCGAGCGAGGCACCCAGCGCGCTGTAGCCGATCACCTGGGGCAGCAGGTCGCCGGGAGCGAGACAGAGCCGCCGCGCGGCGAAGGCGGCCACCTCGGCACGCCATTGCGCGAAACGCAGGGTGGAGTTGGCCAGCAGGCTGGGCACGCCGAGGATGAGGCCGAGCCGCCGCCGGTGTGCCCTCTCCTGGCCCGGCGGGAGCCGGTTGAACTCCAGGACGGCCTGATGGATCGCCTCCATCATCGGTATCTCGGCCGGGACGGCATTGAACCACCGGCGGAGCCGGTCGCACTGCTGGTCGAAGTCACCCCACACGAGATCGGACTTCGACGGGTAGTAGCGGAAGAACGTACGCCGCGCGATTCCCGCGGCCGCGGTGATGTCGTCGATGCTGGTCTCGTCGAACCCGTGCTTGTCGAACAGCTGGTACGCCAACCGTTCCAGCTCCGAGCGCGAGGTCGCAGGCGGCCGGCCGCCACGGGGTCTCTCATCGTCGGCTTCGCCCGTTATGACTGTCACGCTACTTTTGTTCCATTCTGCACTCGGTGCCATTACACTGCTCGTATAGCTCGTTGCCTGTGTAGCACCTCGTTGCTCGTGTAGCTCGTTCCCCGTCGTCAGGAGCATGTGATGGTGGATGAACCTCTTGTCAGCACCGGACGGTCCGGCGATCTTGACGTCGGCGAGGACGAGGCCGGCCAACTGGTAGATGCCGATCTGCTGGTGGAGGAGGTCTCCATCGATGGTATGTGCGGCGTCTACTGAGGCGATGAGGTGAGCTCCCCGCGGCGGCGCCGCGCCCCTGGACGAGAAAGACCACACCAGCGAGCGGCTGGGCGAGCGGTTCCAGACGCTCAACGCGCTCCCGACCCAATGTGTCAAGCCGGCCGACATCTCCAACGCCGTGCTGTGGCTGGCCTCAGACGAGTCCCGTTACGTCACCGGCGTGACCCTGTCAATTGATGCCGGGCAGCTGGCCAAGTGACCAGCCAGGTGGCAGGTGCGATGAACGGGAGCACCCGGACGGAAGACGGCCGAGAGGTCACCGCGCCGCAGCGGGTAGCGGAGGCCAGGGCCCGGATCGCGAGGCGGCTGGTGGGCCGCGAGCGGGAACTGGACCTGGTGCTGGCTGCGGTCGCGGCCGGCCGGGACATGCTCCTGGAGGGGCCGCCCGGCACCTCCAAGAGCACCTTGCTGCGGGCCATCACCGCCGAATGGGGCATCCCGCTGGTCTTCGTGGAGGGCAACGCCGACCTGACCCCGGCCAAGCTGGTGGGGCACCACAACCCGGCGCGGGTGCTGCGTGAGGACTACAGCCCGGAGAACTTCGTGGACGGCCCGCTGCTGGAGGCGATGCGGGAAGGCGGCTTCCTGTACATCGAGGAGTTCAACCGCGCTCCCGAAGACACCATCAACACCTTGCTCACCGCGATGGCCGAACGAGAGGTCGCGGTGCCCAGAGTGGGCCGGGTGACCGCGCGGCCGACGTTCCGGGTGATCGCGTCGATGAACCCGTTCGACAATGTCGGCACGACCCGGCTGTCGACCAGCGTGCACGACCGGCTCTGCCGCCTGGCTGTGACCTACCAGGACGAGCAGGCCGAAGTTGGCATCGTCACCCTGCGCGCCAGCCTGTCCGGCGAGCAGGCGCCGCCGGAGGCCGCCGACGTCCTGCGCCGGGACGCCGTCGCCGTGACCCGGGCCACCCGGGTGCACCCCGACGTGCGCCAGGGCAGCAGCGTCCGCGGCGCGATCGACCTGACCCTGGTGGCCGGTGAGCTGCTGGGGCTGCGGGGAATACGCGACACCGGCGGTAACGGCCCGGCCCGGACTGGCAACACGGCCCGGATCGCCTACGCCGAGGCGGTGTTCGACGCGATGATCGTGGCCCTGTCCGGCCGCATCCACCTGGATGAAACGGTGGACGCCACGCCCGAGTCGGTGCTGCGGCAGATCTGGGAGGATCACTTTCTCCTGGACCCGGCGACGGCCGCGCCCGGTTGAAGAGCCGTCGAGGCCGATACGCCGGTCCGCCGGTCCCGGCCGGGCAACCGCCCGGCCGGGCCCCGCCCGTTGCGGCGGCGGCCCAAGCAGCTCGACACCGAGCCGACGGTCTTCCTGCCCAGTGCGGGAGCCGGCGGCGGCGTCGTGTTCAGCGCCCAGCGGGCCCGCAGTGGTGGCCGTCCGCCCGCCCCGAGAGCAGGCAACGGTGCGCCGGCCCTCACCGGCGAGCCGGCCGAATTGCTCGACGTTCCGGCCAACGGCGCGGCGGCGGATCCCGAGGCGGTGCGACGGGCGCAGCAGATCGCGGCGCGGCTGGCCATCCCCCGCCCGCGCCGCGACACCACCAGCCGCCGCGGGATCGGCGAGCTGGCCAGCGTCCGGTACCGCGACGGATCAGACGACATCGACCTGGACGCCACCCTGGAAAACCTGATCGAGCATCCGGTGCCCGAGGACGACGACATCATCGTCCGGGACCGGATCCGGACCCGGCGGTCGGTGGTGCTGGCCGTGGACGTCTCCGGCTCCATGCGCGGGGAACGGATCCGCACGGCAGCGGCCACGGTCGGGGCGCTGGCTGCCGAACTGGCCCGCGACGACCTGGCCGTGCTGGCATTCTGGTCCGACGCGGCGATGCTGGTGCCACTCGGCCGGCCGGTGCCTGCCGCGCGGGTCCTGCGCGGCGGGATCGACTCCGCGCTGCTTGGTCTCGGGCACTCATCGATCCATGACCTGACACCGGACGACATCATCGTCCCCCCCGGATTCACCCGCAGGCTCGGTACAAGCGAAGGAGCGACATCATGAGCGGACTCGAAGGCTGACCGCTGCAGCGGGCTCAGGTGTCGTAGTCGACGGTGACCGCATCGGTGGCGGGCAGGGACTGGCAGGTCAGGACGTACCCGGCGGCGAGCTCGGCATCCTCGAGCGCGTAGTTGCGGCGCATCGTGACCTTGCCCTGGGTGACCAGCGCCCGGCAGGTGCCGCAGACGCCGCCCTTGCAGGCGAAGGGCAGGTCGGCGCGGGCCTTCTGCGCCCCGTCGAGGATGGGCAGGCCCGGCGGGATGGTGACGGCCGTGCTGCGGCCGTCGAGAATCACCGTCACCTCCGCGCCGG
>DASQVO010000548.1:0-4657 GCA_035640715.1 Streptosporangiaceae bacterium | reverse complement strand
TCGGAGTTGCCGGTGCGGAACTCGCCTGCCGGGTAGCACATCGGGGAACTGCCGTCGCAGCACCCGCCGGACTGGTGGAACATCAGCGGCCCGTGCTGCTCCGCGAGGCGCCGCAGCATCCCGGCCGCGGCATCGGTCAGGTCCACCCGTCGCACCGCCATGCCAGGCTCCCTTCATGAGGGTGGCTCGGCCCGTGGGGGAACATCTGCTCCCCCGCGGACCGTTCAGGGGCCGGTACCGGTCAGAAGAAGCCCTGGGCGTTCGGGGAGTAGGAGACAAGCAGGTTCTTCGTCTGCTGGTAGTGGTCGAGCATCATCTTGTGGTTCTCGCGGCCAATGCCGGATTGCTTGTACCCGCCGAAGGCAGCGTGCGCGGGGTAGGCGTGGTAGCAGTTGGTCCAGACGCGCCCGGCCTGGATGTCGCGGCCGGCCCGGTAGGCGATGGCGCCGTTGCGGGACCAGACGCCCGACCCGAGCCCGTACAGCGTGTCGTTGGCGATCTTGATGGCGTCGTCGTAGTCGCCGAACTTCGTCACCGACACCACGGGGCCGAAGATCTCCTCCTGGAAGATCCGCATCTTGTTGTCGCCCTCGAAGACCGTGGGCTGGATGTAATAGCCCCCGGACAGGTCCCCGCCGAGGTCGGCCTTCTCGCCACCGGTGAGGATCTTCGCGCCCTCCTGCGTGCCGATGTCGATATAGGACAGGATCTTCTCAACCTGGTCGTTGGAGGCCTGGGCGCCGATCATGGTGTCGGTGTCCAGCGGGTTCCCCTGCCTGATCTTCCTGACCCGCTCGACCGCGTCGGGGAGGAACTGGTCGTAGACGGAGGACTGGATCAGCGCGCGCGACGGGCAGGTGCATACCTCGCCCTGGTTGAAGGCGAACATCGCGAAGCCTTCCAGCGCCTTGCCGTAGAAAGCGTCCCGGGCGTCGGCGACGTCGGCGAAGAAGATGTTCGGGCTCTTCCCGCCCAGCTCCAGGGTTACCGGGATGATGTTCTCACTGGCGTACTGCATGATCAGCCGGCCGGTGGTGGTCTCACCGGTGAACGCCACCTTCCGGATGCCCGTGTGCTGCACGAGCGGCTTGCCTGCCTCCACCCCAAAGCCGTTGACCACGTTCACCACGCCCGGCGGGATCAGATCCGCGATCAGGTCTATCAGTACGTGGATCGACGCCGGCGTCTGCTCGGCCGGCTTGAGCACTACCGTGTTGCCCGCTGCCAGCGCAGGCGCCAGCTTCCAGGTCGCCATCAGGATCGGGAAGTTCCACGGGATGATCTGGCCGACCACGCCGAGCGGCTCGTGGAAGTGGTAGGCGACCGTCTCGCTGTCGAGCTGGGAGATCGTGCCTTCCTGCGCGCGGATCACTCCGGCGAAGTAGCGGAAGTGGTCGATGGCCAGCGGGATGTCGGCCGCCAGCGTCTCGCGGACCGGCTTGCCGTTTTCCCACGATTCGGCGACCGCGAGCAGTGCCAGGTTCTCCTCCATGCGGTCGGCGATCTTGTTGAGGACCGCGGCCCGCTCGGCCGCGGTGGTCCGGCCCCATGCCGCGCTGGCACCTTCGGCCGCGGTGACTGCGCGGTCCACGTCCCCGGCGGTGCCCCGCGCGATCTCGGTGAACACCTGACCCGTCACCGGTGTCGGATCCTCGAAATACTGACCGTTAACAGGCGGTACATACTCACCGCCGATGAAATGGTCGTAACGCGGCCGGTAGCTGACAACGCTGCCGGGCGTTCCTGGTGCTGCATATGTGCCCACGCTCGGGAACCTCCTGTGGCCTGAATCACGTCATGTGGCACGAACGTACGCGGCGCAACGTTGCAATGTCGTTGCAAACGAAGCGGCTGCCATTAGCACAGCCGCACCCAGGACGGCTCACGTTGCACGTCCGTTACCGTGCGTTTTGCCCGCCCCGATGGCAGGAGTTACGATCGGGAATCAGGCCGCTACCAGCGAAAATTGTGGCAGCGGCCGGCGAAGGGACATCGGAGTCCTCAGATGAGAGCCGACATAGGCGGGCCGCGGCCGGCCGTGGACATGGCGGCGAGCCCGCGCCAGCAGTTCCGTGTGCTGCAGCAGGTGCACGACGCGGTGCTCGGGAACGCCCGGGCGCCCATGCCGCCGCGCTCGCTGATCGCCGAGTCCTGGCAGCGGTCGCTGGCCGCCCACGTCAACCCGGATGACTACCGGCCGCCTCAGGTATACGCCCCGGACAAGGTGGCGGACGTGCGCTCCGCGCATCCGCTGCAGACCGTGGTGCCGTTGCTGCGCAAGATGCTGGTCGACATTGCGGATGCCTCTCAGCACATCATGATCGTCACCGACGCGCAGGGCATCATCCTGTGGCGTGAGGGCGCCACCGGTTTGTGCATGCAGGCAGATCCGGTCGGGCTGTGTGAGGGGACCCGCTGGGCCGAGGACACCATCGGGACAAACGCGATGGGCACCACGCTGGCGGTTGACGCACCCGTGCAGATCTACTCCGCCGAGCATCTGGTGCGGACGTACCACGCCTGGACGTGCGCCGCCGCGCCGATCCATGACCCGGAGACCGATGGCCTGCTCGGCGCGATCGATGTCACCTCCCGCCTGCAGGATCTCCACCCTGCGGTCGTCAGCCTGGTCACCGCGACCGCCGAGCTGGCGGAGAGCCACCTGCGGATGCAGATGGCGGTCAGCGACGAGCGGCTGCGGGCGAAGAACATGCCTCACCTGCTCGGGCTGCGTGGTGAATCCGGCGCGCTGCTGACCCCGACCGGGCGGGTGCTGGCCGCCGAGCCGCGGGGCGCCTGGCCGGAGCGGGTGGAGGTACAGCCCGGCAGTGACGAAGTGCGGCTCGACGACGGGCGCGAGGCGCTGCTCGAACCACTGCCGGAGGGTTATCTGCTGCGGGTGCCGCGCGCCAGGCGCGCCACGGTCCGCCGCCCCGTGCTGTCGCTGTCCTTCCTGCGTGAACGGCCGGTGGCCGTGCTCAACGGCCGGGAGCTCCTGCTCTCCCTGCGGCGCACGGAACTGCTGGCCCTGCTCGCCCTGCACCCGGCCGGGCTGACCGCGGAGCAGCTCGCCCTCCAGCTTTATGGCGAGGCGGGCAACCCGACCACGGCGCGGGCCGAGATACACCGGCTGCGGGCCCAGCTTGGCACCTCGGCCATGCAGACCAAGCCGTACCGGCTGCGCGCCGACGTCGATGCCGACTTCCTCACCGTGCGTGCCGCGCTGCGTAACGGGAACCTGCACGCCGCGCTCATCGCCTCGCAGGCACCCTTGCTCGGGCGCTCCGAGGCTCCTGCGATCCGCAATGAACGCGACGAGCTTGCCGCCGCGCTGCGCCGGGCAGTGCTTGATCACGGGGATCTCGAGGCGCTGTGGACGTATGGCCAGTGCGACCCCGGCCGCGATGACATCTATGTATTCGAGCGGCTCGCCACGGAGCTCCCGGCACAGGACCCACGGCAGCCGGTCGCCGAGGCGCGGCTCACGTCGCTGCTTGCCGAGGACGCGTAGCGGCGAACGCCGCGCGCGCTGGGCCGCACCGACCGCCGGGCCGCGTCACCTGGCACCCGGCCGCGCGCCACGCCGGTTCGCTGCCATTGCGGCTGCGCATGCAACGTCCGTGCAACGTGCCGTTTCCTACCCTGTCATTTCACATCGCCTGCGCCGGGTTACCCCTGGCGCGTTCCCCAGGTGAAGGCAGGCAGGACAGATGACCTCGGTTGAACTGGATCCTCAGCGTGACTACCCACTGGCATCCCGGCGGCCGGAGCTGCTGCGGACACCGACGGGCAAACGCCTGGATGACCTCACCATGGAGGCGGTACTGGCCGGTGACGTCGTGCCCACCGATCTCCGGATCGCGCCGGAGACGCTGCGCCTGCAGGCACGCATCGCCGAAGCGGTAGGCAGGCCACAGCTCGGCCAGAACTTCCGGCGGGCCGCCGAGCTGACCGCACTGCCCGACGAGAAGGTGCTCGGCATCTACAACGCGCTGCGCCCGCGCGCCTCCACCAAGGAGCAGCTGCTGCAGATCGCCCGGGAGCTTGAGGACACATACTCGGCGACGCTGTGCGCCCGGCTTGTCAGAGAGGCCGCCGAGGTGTACGAGCGCCGCGGCATTCTCGCGAACTGACCACCATTCGCAGCACGTAAGCAGGAGGTGGGAGACGGGGCATG
The DNA here is from genome assembly GCA_035640715.1 of Streptosporangiaceae bacterium. Lineage (GTDB taxonomy): Bacteria > Actinomycetota > Actinomycetes > Streptosporangiales > Streptosporangiaceae > DASQVO01. The sequence continues at coordinate 480 of DASQVO010000548.1, read as the reverse complement.
AGCACAATGAGCGCAGCGAGCAGTGACCAGCCGGCCGCTCCGCGGCGGTCGAAGCGCACCGAGATCCTGGAGAACCGGCCGGTCAATCTCGACGGGTTCGTCGAGGAATGGCCAGAGGTCGGCATGGTCGCGATGGACAACGCCGGGGACCCGCTGCCGAGCATCCGGATCGAAGACGGCGTGATCATGGAGATGGACGGCCGCGAGCGGGCGGACTTCGACTTCCTCGACCAGTTCATCGCCGACCACGCGATCGACGCCGCGGCAGCCGAGCGCGCGATGGCGCTGTCGGCCACCGACATCGCCTATCTCCTCGTCGATCCCCGGGTGTCGCGGGACGAGGTGCTGGCGGTCTCGTGCGGCCTCACGCCGGCGAAGCTGCTCGAGGTCGTCAAGACCATGAACGTGGTCGAGATGATGATGGCGCTGCAGAAGATGCGCGCCCGGCGCACCCCGGCCAACCAGGCACACTCCACGAGC
>DASQVO010000547.1:0-6815 GCA_035640715.1 Streptosporangiaceae bacterium | reverse complement strand
CAGGTGGCGGCCGCGACCAAGGCCCTGCAATCGGTCGCCCTCGGCCTGCTCGAGGAGCATCTGAGCCACTGCGTCACCCAGGCGGTGGCTAAGGCGGAGACAGCGCGGCCGGGAAGGTCCGCGAAGCCTCCGACGCGATCGCGCGTCTCGTCCGGTCATGACCGGCAGCCGGCGGTTACCTCATCAGCGCAGGCTGCCTTCCCGCCGCGGAGAAATCGCCACGGCGGGAAGGCCCAGACCGGGCAAAGAGCGGAGCCGGGCGACATCGTATCGCCTGGGGCATGATCCGCGGTGACCTTGGTGAGATCACCCGCCGTGGGCAGACCCTGATCGAGGCTTCCAGCGGGAACACCGCGAAGGCCCTGCAGGTGCTGGCCACGATGCATGGTCTGCGGCTGCGGGTGCTCACGAACCGGGTGAAGGTGGCTGAGGTGCGGGACGTGCTGGAGATGCTCGGAGGCGAGCTGGAGGAAATGCCGGGACTGTCCGAATGCCCGGATCCCACCGTGCCCAACGACGTGTTCTCGGCGATCGAGAAGCTGATGGCAGAAAACCCCGGCGAGTTCTACCACACCTCGCAGTACACCAACCCGGCCAACATCCGCACCCATCACGACACCACTGGGCAGGAAATCGCCGACGACATCGGCACCGTCGACTACCTCTTCGGCGGCCTGGGCACAACCGGCTCCACCCGCGGCGCGGCGACCTTCCTGCGCGCGGCCAATCCGCAGCTGCAGACCATCGGCATCGTCTCGACCAGGGAGGACTTCATCCCCGGCATCCGCTCAGAGGCCGAATTGTGGGATGTCGGCCTGTTCGAGCCCGGCTTCTACGCAGAGATCATGCCGGTCCGCGCTGCCGATGCCATCGACGCGACGCTGGACCTGGCCCGCCAGTACGGTGTGCTCGCCGGGCCGACCAGCGGCGCGACCTTCTGGGCAGCGCGGCAGTACCTGCGGCGGAATCCGGTCCCCCCCGGGCCGCCGCGCCGGGCGGTCATCATCGTCTGCGACCGGCTGGAGCCTTACCTGTCCTATATCCGGCAGCGTCGCCCGGACCTATTCGGGCAGGCCCGCCGCGCCATGCCAAGCGACCTGGCCGATGACCTGGTCGCAGCCGCCCCCGAGGTGTCGGTCAGCGAACTGGCGGTGCTGAGCGCCGACCCGGCAGTCCTGTGCGTCGACACCCGGGGAAGCATGGCCTACCGGATCGGGCACGTGCCAGGCTCGGTGAACATCCGCGACGACTACCTCGAGGACATGCTCAGGCACGAGATCCCGTTCCCACCCTCGCGGAAGGTCGTGCTCATCTGCCCGGCCGGGGAGTACTCCAGGCGGCTCGCCGCCTTCCTGACGCAGGCAGGACACGACGCGGCGAGTCTCGCGGGGGGCGTGGTCGCCTGGCGCGACGCCGGCCTGCCCCTGGAGACCAGCACCGTCCCAGACGGCGCTGGTGTCAGGGGATTCCGGACGGGGTGACGCTGGCCGCGACCCGTAGCGACCTCACGCGGCCTCGGTGACGACGGTGAGGGTGTGGTCGCCGAAGCTGGCGATGAGGCCGAGCCGTCCGCCGAGTGCAAGCGCCGTTGCGGACAGCGGGCTTAGGCGGCACCCCGGTGGCATGGCGGCTCCCTGGACGCCGCAGCGGGCGCGCAGCGCCGCGGCGGAACTGGCGCGGACGTGTACCAGTGATACCGAGTTTGAGCAGGCGGCCGGGAGCCTGCTGCAGCGGGCGATCGGCTTCGACCTGTTCTGCATGACGCGGATCGACGCCGAATCCAGGCTGCCCGCGCATGGCACCGTAGCCCAGGTCGACGCCGGTCTCCGCGCCTGCCTTCCCAGGCTGTTCCGGGCGGACTACGCCTGTGAGGTCTCCGGGCAGCGGCAGGTGCAGGTGGTCAGTGCAGAGACCGGCGGTGACCTGCGCCGGTGCGCCCGCTGGCGGGATCTCACCGGGCCGGCCGGGCTGGGTGACGAGCTGAGCGTGATGCTCACCGCGGACGGGCTGTGCTGGGGTTACCTCGTGCTCTACCGTTCCGCCGGGAGCAGCGCTTTCAGCGCGGATCACGCCGCGCTCGCCGCACAGCTGGCGCCGCTGCTCGGCGCCCGCATGCGGGCGAGCCTACGGGAAGCGGCCCCACTGCCGGATGACCAGGATCCGCCCGGACTCGTGCTGTTCGACTCGGCGCTGACGCCGCTTGCCAGCACCGCGCCCGCCGGCCGGCACCTGTCTAACATGGGCCTGGCAGCCGAGGCTGGCCTGCCCCCGTTTGTGTACGCTGTAGCCGCCCGGGCCGCGGATACTGGACGCGTCGCGAAAACCCGCGCGCTCAGCGCGAACGGCAGGTGGAAGGTGCTGCACGCCGCTCCGCTGACACCTGCCGGCCCTGATAAGCCCGCGATCGCTGTGACGATCCAGTCGCCGGACGACGGGGAGTTGTTCGGGCTGTTCGCCGCGGCGTGGCGATTGTCCCCGCGAGAGCGGCAGGTAGCCGCGCTGATCGCCGACGGCCGGTCAACCCGGCAAGCAGCGGCGGAGCTGTTCGTGTCCGAAAATACGGTCCGTCAGCACGTCAAGTCGATCTTCGCCAAGACCGCCGTGCACAGCCGCGAGGAACTGCGCGTCGCGCTCGGCGGGCGCCGTCAGCCGTTACGCGATGGCGAAAATAACCCGCTGCGGGGGATGCATCGCCGGCGTCACCCGCGTTTATGTTCGTGCGCATGCGCACAAATCGCTTCTTCCGCACGAACCGCTTCTTCCTCGCCGTGATGCCCGCTGTCGCTGTCGCTGCCTGGGCTGTCGCCGTTCCGGCGCACGCCAGTGCGTGCCCGCCGCGGGTACAGACGATGTACATCACCGGTGTTGATGACCGGTACCAGATCCACACTGATGGCCAGCTCCGCGCCGGACTGGTCAGAATCACGTTTGACAACGACGGTACCGGCGACCACGAGGCGCAGCTCTTCCTGCTCCATGACGGCGTGTCGTTCGCCCAGTTCAAGGCCGATCTGCTAGCTGGTAAACCCGCGGCGTTCAGCACCGACGCCGCGCCGCGCGGCGGCGCGGCCGCCATATCGGCAGGCCACGATCAAGTCCTCTTCGAGGCGCTACAAGGGGGCACCTACGCGGTGGCCTGCTTCGTTCGCGACAAGAACGGGGTACCGCACTTCGCGATGGGCATGCTCACCTCGTTCTCGGTGGCCGGGCACCTCAGCGCCGCGCAGCTCGCCGGGCTGCGGCCGGCGCGCCGGACGGACGGGCAGATCAGCGCGCACGACATGACCTTCACCATGCCAGCGGTGCTCCGCGCGGGCGGGCTGTACCGGTTCCGCAACACCGACCGCGTCGATGATCACCAGGTCAACGTCGCCCGCCTGCTGCCTGGCAAAACGGTCGCGGACGCGCTCGCCTGGTTCCGGTCGCCAGCCGGCCCTCCGCCGTTCGTCTCATCCGGCGGCTTTGGGGCAGACACCCCCGGCGGACTCGGTGGCTGGTTCATCCTCAACGCCCGCCCGGGTAACTACGTGGCGTTCTGTCTCGTAGTGGACCCGGATACCGGCCGCAGCCACGCGGCCATGGGAATGGTCGCCGGCTTCAGGGTCACGGCCGACGGCAGCCGTTCCTGAAGGCAGACGATCACCCTTCCCGTGACGCCTCCACGGAATGTTGGCGAAAGTGAGGAGGGCTGGGATGAGCGGGATCGCCGCTGGGGGAGGCCGCGCCGCGTGGCGGGGCAGGGCGGGCACCGCCGCGGGGGCCGCGTGGGAGGCGCCGGATGCCAGGCGGGTGCTTCAGCTGGCGCTGGGGAGCATCTGGCTGCTCGATGCGGTACTGCAGTACCAGCCTTTCATGTTCACCAGGGCGTTCGGCCAGATGCTCGCGACGACCGCCGCGGGTAACCCTGCCGTGATCGCTGGCCCGGTCACCTGGAACGCCCGCCTGGTCGAGCATCACGATGTGGCGCTGAACACGGTTTTTGCCACTGTCGATGATCGCGGCCGGTGTCTGCCTGCCGCCGGCGGCGGCCCGGATCACCCTGGTCCTGGCCATTGTGGTGGCCGCGGGCATCTGGGTTGTCGGGGAGGCGTTCGGGGCCATCTTCACCGGCAGGGGCACCGACCCCAACTCCGGCCCGTTGCTGGCCCTGCTGGCGCTGGCCTACTGGCCAGCCAGCGGCGCGGCCATCAGGCGCCCGGCCAGGAGCGGGAGTGGTAGCTGGCAGGCAGGCCCGTACCGGGCGCCGGGTTAGACCTGAAGCCTGCGGACACGGCACGCCACCCGGCCCATTCCCGGACACACGAGAGGACAGCGACGTGGCAGGACCCTCCTGGCTCGCTGGCATCCTGGCCGCGGCCATGATCGCGACGGCCGTCTACTGCGCTGGCCGCCTGCTACCAGATCGCGATGGGCATCACCATGGGATACATGCTGATCATGATGGTGTGAGACGGCGCTAACGCCCAGCCGAACGGGTGATCTCGTAGTCGCTCGACGAGACAGTAATCGAAGGCGAGCTCCGTCAATGCGGCCTCGAGGTCCACATCGGCAACAATGTTGCAGTTGCCCGTCGCTCATCTGATACGCCCTAAGTGTGACTTAGGGTGGCCACCGGTGTACCGGGATGGGTGGTACGGGTGCCGCGCCATCCGGCCCAGCTGCGGCCGAGGACGTAGGACAGCGCGCTGAGGGCGCCGACGAAGAAGCCGACTGGCCAGTTGCACAGGTAAGAGCAGGCGATCGCGGTCCATACGGTGATGACCGCGATCGCGACCGACCAGGACATGGCCAGCAGCGGCCGGCTGGCGATGGACCTGGCGGCGGCCGGCGGCCCGGTCATTAGGCTGAAGATGAGCAGGGCACCGACCACCGGCAGGGTGAGTGCCGTGGCAGCGGCGAGGACAATCAGGAAGCAGATCTCCATGGGGTAGCTGCGGACGCCTCCGGCTTCCCCGATTTCGGGGACGATGGAGGCGAGCATGAGGGGGCGGTAAAGGACGATCACCGCGGTGATGCAGACAGCGGCCAGGATGGCGATAGGCAGGATCTCGGTGCTGCTTACCCCGAGGACCTCACCGAACAGCAGAGAGTAGATCTCCGGCTCGTACTCGGTGGTCTGGCTGAGGAACGCGGCGCCGAGGGCCAGCATCATGACCAGGGCGAGGGCGGTCGCGACGTCGTGGCGGCCCCGGCGGCCGAGTGTGCCGATCCCGACGGCGCCGAGGAGGGCGAACACGGCCAGCCCGGCCAGGGTGCTGATGCCGAGCAGGCTGGCGCCGGCCGCGCCGGCGAACGCGCCCTTCGGGATGGCGTGCGCGGGGAACGCAGCGCCGCGCAGCACGACGAAGAACCCGACCGCCCCGGCGATCACGGCCACAATGGTCGCCGCAGCCCAGGTGTTTATCATGAATCCGGTGAACATTCCTTCTCCTCTTCCGGGGCGCCTGCGGGCCTGGCGGCTTTGATCACCGGCCGGGCCCGCTGACGGCGGGAACCGCTGTTTCGCGGGCCGCGGTCGCGGTCCGGGTGGCGGCCAGTCCCGACAGCAGGTAGGCGGCGAGGACCAGGGCGACGATGAAGAAGCTGACCGGCAGGCCCTGGTGACCCGGTGACCAGTAGTAGCTGTCGTAGGCCAGGAGCACGCCGAGCCAGGTTGCGCCGGTCCCGGTCAGGCACGCGACCACCACGGCGCGGCCGGTCTTCTTGGTGACGCGCAGCGCCGCCGCGGCGGGGCCGATCAGCAGCGCGGTCGACAATACCGAGCCGATGGCCAGGGAGGACAGCCCGACCGAGACGGCCAGGGCCAGCATGTAGACCATGCCGACCAGCCGGACGGGGACGCCCCGGGCGGCGGCCATGTCGGTGCTCACCGCGGTCAGCAGCAGCGGGCGGTAGACGAGGGCGATGCAGCCCAGCGATATCGCGCTGAAAATCACCACGACGGGGACGATTCCGCTGCCGATGGTGAAGATGGAGCCGAACAGGATCTGCTGCGTGGCGCCGGTGGTGGTACTGGCGGTCGTATCGAGGTAGAGGAAAAGCGCGCCGAGGCCTATCGAGGCGCCGAGCACGATCCCGGTCGCCAGATCACGGCCGCGTGCGCGCCGGATGCCGATCGTCTCCATCAGGCCCGCGCCGATGATGCTCAGGCCCACGAACCCCGTTACCGGGCTGACTCCGGCCAGGAGTGCGCCTGAGCCGCCGGCCGTGGAGACGTCGGTGAGCGCGTGCCCGCCGAAGGACTGGCCGCGCAGGACGGTGAACACGCCGGTTACGGCCGATATCACGGCGACCGCGCCGCCGATCACGGCGGCGGCATGGACCTGTGCGCTGGCGAAGAAGCCGGGTTCGATCACCCGCGTGTAGAGGTGGTACATGGCCGCTCAGTTCGCTTCCCGTGCCGGGCCTGCCGCGACGGCCCCCTGGCCCGGGCCGCCCGGCCCCGCGGCGACCAGGACGCGGCCGTGCGCGTGGATCACGTCGACGTGGTAGCCGTAGAGGCTGCTGAGGACCTCGCTGCGGATGACGTCGGCGGCGGGGCCGCTTGCTGCCCGCCCGGCGGCCAGGTAGATGACCCGGTCCAGCACCGGCAGGAGCGCGTTCATCTCGTGAGCCGACAGCAGCACGGCGATCTGCTGCTCCCTGGCGATCCGGTTGAGCAGGCTGATGATCTCCTGGCCGCTGCGGATATCGAGGTTGGCGAGCGGCTCGTCCAGCAGGAGCAGCCGGGGCCTGCTGACCAGGGCATGGGCGATCAGCACCCGCTGCTGCTCACCGCCGGACAGGCGCCCGACCCTGGCATCGGCGAATCGTTC
>DASQVO010000546.1:0-14046 GCA_035640715.1 Streptosporangiaceae bacterium | reverse complement strand
GGCCGGCTAGCCGGCAGGGCTGGCCGGTGGATTCCGGAGCCTTCACAGACACACAGCCTGAGAGGCCGGTGACCGCCCGCTACGGCGGGCGGTCACTTGCTCTCGCAGTGCTATGCACGCTGCTGTTCCTGACCTTCCTTGACAACACCATCGTGAGCGTCGCGCTCGGCAGCGTGCAGACGGACCTGCATGCCGGCGTCTCCGCCCTGCAATGGGTCGTGGGTGCCTACGCCCTGACGTTCGCCAGCGCCATGCTCGCCTGCGGGATGATCGGCGACGAGTTCGGCCGCAAGACCGTCATGCTGGCCGGGGCGAGCGTGTTCTGCGCCGGGTCGGTCATCTGTGCGGTGGCGCCGAACCCCGGCGTGCTCATCGCCGGGCGGGCCGTCATGGGACTGGGGGCCGCCGCGAGCGAGCCCGGCACGCTGTCGATGCTGCGGCACCTGCATACCGACCAGCGCAGCCGGGACCGTGCGATCGGCGTCTGGGCCGGGGTATCGGGCCTGGCGCTGGCCGCCGGGCCTGTCATCGGCGGTGCCCTTGTCGGTGTCTGGAGCTGGCGCGGCATCTTCTGGTTCAACCTCGCCTTCGGGCTCGCGGCGCTGGCGGCCGCCGCCGCCGTGCTCCCGGAAAGCGCGGATCGCGAGGCGCATCGCGTCGATGCCGTCGGCGCGCTGCTCGGGGCGGCGGTTCTGGCGTCAGTGATGTTCGCCGTCATCACCGCGGAGAGTTCCGGGTTCGCCGCACCAGAGGTGATCGCGCTATTCTGCGTGGGCGCGGTCGCGGCGGCCGCGTTCGGCTGGCGGGAAAGGCGCGCCGCGCACCCGCTGATCGACGTGCGGTTCCTCCGCTCCGCGCGCTTCACCACCGCAAATATCGTCGCCTTCTGCACCTACTTCGCGACCTTCGCCGTCTTCTTCTTCACGGCGCTGTACCTCTTCGAGGTGGTCGGGCTGTCCGGCTATCGCATCGCCCTTGTCTTCCTGCCGATGACCGTCCTCATGATCGTGGCGTCGCTGCTGACTGGGCGCTGGCTGGAAACTATGGGCCTGCGGTGGGCCATCTTCGGCGGCTGCGTACTGTTCGCGGCCGGCCTGTGGCTGTCAGACCTCAACCTGAGCCCGCACCTGCACTATGCGCCGCTGATGGGCGCGCTTGCCCTGACGGGGATCGGGATCGGTGCCACGGTCGTGCCCATCACATCATCGGCGCTGTCCGCGGTGCCGCCGGAGCGCTCCGGCATGGCGGCCTCGGCCACCAATACCAGCCGTGAGGTCGGGGCCGTGACCGGAGTCGCGGTGCTCGGGGCGCTCGTCAACGGTCAGCTCAGCTCCAGCATCGCCAGCCAGCTCCGCGCTCTCGGCCTGCCGCCAACTATCCAGTCCATCGTCATCCAGGGAGTCGAGACCGGCGCGGTCCCGTCCGGCGGCAACAGCTCTGGCGTGGGGCCGGCCGGCCAGGGTGCCCTTGTACGGAAAGTCATCGACGCCGCATACACTGCGTTTCACGACGGCCTGCGCGACGCACTGTTCCTGTCGGCCGGTCTGGTGCTTGCCGCCGGGCTGCTCGCGATGATAACGCTCCGCGCCCGATCCAGGCATATCGGTTAGGTGATGGTAAAGCAGCGCAATGGGTAAAGCAAGCAGGACAAAGCAGGATGTGCACCGGCGGGAACGCATCTCGGCCCAGCGGGCAGCGGAGCGCCGGGCTCAGGTCCGCAACAGGGTGCTGCTCGCATCCGGCGCCGTTGTCGTGGTCATCGCGGTTGTAGTGGCGCTCATCGTGGTAAAGGCGGGCTCGAACACGGCGGAGCCGTCGGGCAACGGGCCGACGGGCGCGGCCCTGGCCAGCGTGGTGTCGGACACCACCAGCGTGCCGGCGAGCACCCTCGACGCGGTGGGCGCCGGCAGCGCAACCGCGAAGCCCACACCGGTCTCCGGGCCGCCGCTGACGTCGGGCGGCAAGCCGGAGGTGCTGTACATAGGTGCGGAGTACTGCCCGTACTGCGCGTTCGAGCGCTGGGGGATGATCGTGGCGCTGAGCCGGTTCGGCACGTTCTCCGGGCTGCACACCGTGCACTCCTCGAGCACGGATGTCTTTCCTAACACGCCGACATTCACGTTCTACGGGTCGACCTACACCAGCAGGTACCTGACGTTCACGCCGGTGGAGGAGACCACTAACATCCCGCAGGGCAACTCCTACACCCCGCTGCAGAAGCCCACCTCCCAGCAGCAGGCCCTGATGGCCAAGTACGATTCCGGGCTTTCCATTCCCTTCGTCGACATCGGCAACAAGCACACGATCATCGGCGCGAGCGCCAACCCGCAGGTACTTGCCGGCAAGAGCTGGGCCCAGATCGCCGCCTCGCTGAAAAACGCGTCGAGCCCGGTCGCCCAGGCCGTCGATGGGACTGCGAACTACATAACGGCGGCGATCTGCAAGCTGACGAACAACCAGCCGGCGAACGCGTGCACTCCGGCGGTCAGGACGCTGCAGTCCAAGATGTGACGGCGGCCGTTTCCCGCCGGGCGGGATCTTCTCCGGGGGGAATGAACGCTGGGGGGGAGGGCGCTCACTCCCCCCGGAGAGCGGTGGATGCGGCCTCGTTCTGGCGGCCGACGGCTCAGCGCCCGGCCTTCACTCTGGGGGGGAGGAGTGGAGGCGGTGCCATGCCGATGCGGGCCGCTGAGCCCGCATCCACCCGACTGCGGCCGCCCGGATCCTGGCCTCCGATCGCGGGCCAGCACCTCGTGCGGCGTAGTGATTCGTTCGTCAACGTCATCTGCGAGGCGGGACTGTCCCGACCTTATGGGCATCATCAGCTAAGCACGGATGACCTGCCTCCTTCAGTAATAAGCCACCGCTCCCTACGTGTTATGGATTTTTTCTGGATGCGGCGCGCAGATACTGTAGCCTCGGCCCAAAAGGCCGTGCCGTGGAGAGACAGCGATGGCCATGGGTGACCCGCACGGCGGCAGCCAGCGTCCGGCGCCGCTGCGCGTGGGCGTGCTGGGGCCCGTGCGGGCCTGGCTCGCCGGGCGGGAACTGACGCCGGGACCGCCGAGGCAGCAAGCCGTCCTCGGCGTGCTCGCCATGCGGGCTAACCGGGTGGTGTCCCGCGACGAGCTCGTGGATGCCGTATGGGGCCAGGACGCCCCGGCCAGCGCCGAGGGTGGCGTCCATACCTATGTGGCCGGGCTGCGGCGGGTGCTCGAGCCGGGCCGGTCGCGGCGCGGGCCCGGCCAGGTGCTCGCTTCGGCGGGCGCAGGGTACGTGCTGCACCTGGATGCCGGCCACGTGGACGCCATGGTTTTCGAGCGAGGCCTTGATACCGGGCGCCGCCTGCGGGCTTCCGGCGAGCTTTCCGGTGCTGTTTCGGCGCTCGATGCCGCGCTCGGCGAATGGCACGGGTCCGCGTTCGCGGGGGTGCCGGGGCCGTTCGCCAGCTCCGAGCGGGCCCGTCTCGGCGAGCTGCGGTCAGCGGCGGCCGAGGAGCGCGCGGAACTCCTGCTCGACCTTGGCCGTCACGAGCAGGCCGTCCCCGAGCTTGCCGCGCTCGTGGCGGAACATCCGCTGCGGGAGCGCATGCGCGGGCTGCTGATGATCGCGCTGTACCGGTGCGGTCGCCAGGCCGAGGCGCTCCAGACATTCCACGAAGCCCGGCAGGTACTCGGCGAGGAACTCGGCATCGATCCCGGCCCAGAGCTCAGCCGCATACATCAGCAGATCCTGGCCCTGGACCCCGGCCTGGAAGGCCCGGGCCGCGCCGCAGCACGGCCAGCCACTGTGCAGCCCGCTGCCGGGCAGCCCGCCACGGTCAGCGAGGGCCCCGCGCCCCTGGCATATCCGGCGTCCCCGGCTTATCCCGCGCCCGCTCAGCTTCCGCTCGAGGCGCCGGGCTTCTCCGGGCGGCATGCGGAGCTGGATCGCATGCATCGTGTGATCGCCCCGTTTGATTCCGCCGGTGCTGGCCGGGATGGCGCCGACGGCCGAGACGGCAGCCCGGCGACGGTGCAGATCATCGCGATCGCGGGGACGGCGGGTGTTGGCAAGACAGCGCTCGCCATCCGTTTCGCCCGGCAGGTGGCAAGCCGCTATCCCGCTGGGCAGCTCTATGTGAACCTCCGGGGCTTCGACCCGTCCGGCTCGGCGATGAGCCCAGATGACGCTCTTCGCTATTTCCTTGATGCCTTCGCCGTGCCGCCCGAGCGGATTCCCGCCGATCTGGAGGCCCGGGCCGCCCTCTACCGCAGCATGCTTGATGGCCAGCGCGTGCTGGTCGTTCTCGACAATGCGCGTGATGCCGACCAGGTACGCCCGCTGCTGCCCGGCTCGCCCGGCTCGCTGGTCGTGGTGACGACCCGCTCACAGCTCACCAGCCTCGTCGCCGTAGAGGGTGCGGTCCCGCTTAGCCTCGACGTGCTGACCGACGGGGAGGCTCATGATGTGCTGAGCCGCCGGCTAGGGCAGGAGGTCGTCGCGGCCGAGCCGCAGGCGGCGGCCGAGCTGATCGCATCATGCGCACGGCTGCCGCTGGCGCTCACCATTACGGTTGGCCGTGCGGCAATCCGTCCCGCGCTCTCGCTGGCGGCGCTGGCGGCTGAGCTGCGCGATGCCCGGAACCGGCTCGACGCCCTGGATGCGGGGGACGCGGCGACGGACCTCCGGGCGGTACTGTCGTGGTCGTACCAGCAACTGAGTCCGCCGGCCGCGAGGATGTTCCGGCTGCTTGGCATGCATCCTGGACCGGACATTTCCCACGCGGTCGCTGTCAGCCTGGGCGGGGTCAGCGATGATGACGCGGGCGCGGCGCTCGGCGAGCTGACGCGTGCGCACATGGTTGCGGAGCACGCGCCCGGCCGGTTCACGTTTCATGACCTGCTCCGTGCCTACGCAGCGGAACGTGCCCGGCAGTCCGGCGACGACGCGGAGCGAGAGCGTGCCCTGGGCCGCGCCGTCGACCACTATCTGCATACCGCCCGTGCCGCCGCCGCGCAGGTCAACCCGCAGCGTCAGCTCCCGGTTCCGCCCGCGCCGCAGGCTGACGTGGCGCCTGAAGAGATCCGGAACCAGGAGCAGGCGCTCCGCTGGTTCGAGGCGGAGCATTCCGTTCTCCTGGCAGTCAGCGGATATGCGGCGGAGGCGGGCGTGATGCCGCACGGCTGGATGCTCCCGTGCATGCTGGCGGACTATCTCGACAACCTGGGGCGCTGGCAGGACTTTGAGGACTCCCAGCGGTCCGCGCTGGCCGTGGCCCGCCGGTTCGGCGACACCGACGGTGAGGCACGTGCCTGCATCGAGCTCGCTATCGCCTGCATACGCCAGGGAAAGCTGGAGGCGGCCGAACCCCACCTGGAATGCTCGCTTGGCCTGTACCGGGAGATCGGGGACCGGGCCAGCGAAGCCCGCGTCCACAGCACTTATGCCTACAAGCTGGAGCGTGAGGAACGCTACGGGGACGCGCTGGATCACACGCAGGAGGCTCTGCGGCTGCACCGGGAGGTCGGCAACCGTACGGGGGAGGCCCATGCCCTGAACGGCATCGGCTGGTATCTCACGATGGCCGGTCATCACCGGCAGGCGCTGAGCTACTGCCGGGAGGCACTCGCCCTGCAGCGTGAGCTCGGCGATCCGCGCGGCGAGTCGGCCACCTCACACAGCCTGGGTCATGCCTACTATCAGCTCGGCGATTACCCGAAGGCGCTCGCCAGCTACCGGAACGCTGTCGACCGGGCCGTCCAGGCCGGTTCCAGGTATACCGAGGCAATCTCATTGGCCAGCCTCGCCGACACCTACTACATGACCGGTGAGGTGGCGGCGGCCCGGGACGCCTGGCTGCGGGCGCTGGCGACCTTCGACCAGCTCCGGCACCCGGACGCGGAACAGGTGCGCGCCAAGCTCCACGATCTTGATGCCGCGCAGGGCCCGCCAGCGGATACGCCCAGCCCCGGGGATATGCAATGGCCTCTAGGGCCACCCAGGACCCCTGTCCCACCGGAAGGCGCCCCCGGTGACGGCCTGGCCGCAGGCGCGCCCCATTAGGCTAGAGGTACATACCGCACATGCGGGCCGGGGGACTGGTCGCGAACTACGCCCCTGCTCTGGCTTGCTCCTGCAGGGAAGGGTGCTGACGCTGGAAACGACGAACCCGCCGACACGGGCATTGCTGCTTGAGAACATTCATCCGGTTGCGACGGCACAGCTGACCAAGGCAGGCTACGAGGTCGAGACGCGCACCGGGGCGCTCAGCGAGGATGAGCTGGTTGAGGCGGTCCAGGGAGTCAGCCTGCTGGGCATCCGGTCGCGGACGCAGGTGACCGACCGGGTTCTCGCAGCGGCACCGGATCTGGTCGCGGTCGGCGCGTTCTGCATCGGCGTCAACCAGATCGACCTGGCGGCGGCGTCACGCCGGGGCGTCGCGGTGTTCAACGCCCCATTCTCCAACACCCGCAGCGTGGTCGAGCTCGTGCTGGCCGAGATTATCGCCATGGCGCGCCGACTGCCGGAGAAGAACGCCAAGATGCACGCGGGCGTGTGGGACAAGTCCGCCTCCGGCAGCCACGAGGTCCGCGGCAGGAAGCTCGGGATCGTCGGCTACGGCAACATCGGCACCCAGCTGTCCGTTCTGGCCGAGAACCTCGGCATGTCGGTGTACTTCTATGACATCGCCGACAAGCTGGCGCTCGGTAACGCGCGCCGCTGCAGCTCCCTCATGGAACTGCTCGGGTCCGTCGAGACCGTCACGCTGCACGTGGACGGGCGCCCGGGGAACAGCGGCCTGTTCGGGGAAGCTGAGTTCGCTGCCATGCAGCCCCGTAGCCTCTTTCTCAATCTGTCCCGCGGTTTCGTCGTGGACCACGAGGCCCTGCGGCGGCACATCGAGAGCGGCCACATTGCGGGGGCGGCTATCGATGTGTTCCCCGAGGAGCCCCGCCACGCCGGCGACGAGTTCGTCTCGGCGCTGCGCGGCCTGCCGAACGTGATCCTGACGCCGCACATCGGTGGTTCGACCGAGGAAGCCCAGCAGGACATCGGCGAGTTCGTGGCCGGCAAGCTGCACGATTACGTGACCGGCGGCACGACGTCGCTCAGCGTCAACCTGCCCGGCGTCGCGCTGCCGACTGTGCCGGGGACGCACCGGCTGGTGCACATCCACCAGAACGTTCCGGGCGTGCTGGCTGCCATCAACCGGGTGCTCGCGGATCACCAGGTCAACGTCGAGGGGCAGATGCTCGGTACCCGTGACGACGTCGGCTACGCCATCACCGACATCGGCACCGAGTACAGCGCCGAGGTCCTCGGCCAGCTCCGTGCCATGGACGTCACCATCCGCCTCCGTACCATCCACTGCGCCTGACCGTTCATCCCGGGGCGGCACGGCAAGCAGCCCATTCCCGGCACGAAGCCCAGCGAGTGATACGTGCGGCGGCGGGCTTCCTACGATGGCGTGATGGATCGCGATCAAATAGCGGAACCGCGCCAGAGCGGGGTCACGTAGGCGCCGGAGATACCACCGTCCACACGGAACGCGGTGCCGGTGATCAGCGGCGGTGGCCGGGGTCCGGCTGGCCTGCCGTAGCGGCGAGCAGGGCGGGCAGCTGCCCGAGGGCATCGGCGATAGCCAGGACGTTCTGGTATTCACGCCAGAAGACGATCTTGCCGTCTCTGACCCGGAGCACCCCGATGAACGTGGCGGAGGCGCGGCGGCCAGTGGTGGTGACCGTCCCGGCGAGCTCGTATTCGGCCACGATGACCTCGGGGTCGGTGGTCTCGTGGACCACAACGTTGCGCACCTGCTCGAAACGCACGGGCAACGCGGCTCGCTCAGGCTCAGCGAACGCGAGCCACTGCTCACGCCCTTCGAAGCGCCGGGTCCGGCCGGGCGGGGCAAAGGGCACTTCGATGACGACGTCGTCGGCGAGCAGGTCGCCGTCATGGCTGGCCTGCCCGAGCCAGGATCGCTGCATATGGGCGAACACCTCGCGCGGAGTACGCGGGCCGGCGGTCGTGGTCATGACGGGCTCCGTTCTGCCTGGCAGATAAAATGAGTAGAGGCTCAGATTCATAATGTGAGTGGAGACTCATTTTGTCAACCACCAGAAGCGCCAGAGGCGGAGAGGCTGCCGGCGCTGCTCGCACTGCCGGTGCTGCTGGTACCGATGAAACTAGTGAGACCGCTAGCGCCGCGGGCCATGGCGGCTCGCTGCCCACTCCGGCGACGCGCGTCCCGCAGTTGCGCGCCGATGCCCGGCGCAACCGCGCCCGGATCCTCGCCGCCGCCGAGACGGTCTTCGCCAGCCAGGGGCCATCCGGCTCGACCGAACAGATCGCCGCTCAGGCCGGGGTGGCCGTCGGCACGGTCTTCCGCCATTTCCCGACCAAACAGGCCTTGCTGCAGGCGATTATGAAAGACCTGCTGGGGCGCCTGGCCGCCGATGCTGCTAACCTCGCCGCACACGGTGCCCCAGCCACCGCGCTGTTTGATTTCTTCACCGACCTCGTTGACCAGGCCGCCCAGAAGAAGACCGTGGTCGAGCTCCTGGCCGATACCGGCGTCCAGGTGCAGATCGCCGACTCGGTGAACACGCTCAGGCAGGGAATCGAGCAATTGCTCATCCGGGCCCAGCGAGCCGGTGCCGTACGCGACGACGTCCACGTGGACACGGTCATCGCGCTGCTCACCAGTGCATGCCAGGGGGCCGTCCACGCCGGCTGGGACCACGACCTGCAAAACCGCACTCTTGCCGTCATCTTCGATGGACTTCGTCCCCGGCAGTAACTCAACATCGCCGGGGCGGCCATCGATGTGTTCCCCGGAGGCGCCCCGGGGCATATAAACCAGCCGTGATGGGCGGCCGGCATGGATCAGCCGCTAAGGCACGGCCATGGGCAGTCGCTGCGGGTCAACCGCCGTAGGCGGCCAGTTCATCGCCGGCCGGGACGACAAGCAGGCCCTGCCCGGCGCCGAGCCCGGTGAGCGGCTGTGACACGTTCTGCTCATCCGGTGCGGGAATGCCAGCGCCCACGTTCGTGCTCCAGACGACACTGCCGTTGCTCACGTTCAGCCCGTAGAGCATCCCGCTCGACGACCCGACGTAGACGGTGTTACCGACAGCGATGGGTGCGGTGTCCAGGCTGCCGTCACCGCTGAACGTCCAGACCGTCTGGCCGCCGGAGGATGCCGTGAGCACGCCTCCGTTCAGGAACAGGCCGACGTTCCCGTCAAATGCCGGCGCGGGGCCGGCCTGGAAGGTGCCGAGCTGGTTGCCCGTGTTCGCCGCCAGGATCTTGTTGCCGGTGAAGTCCCGCGTGTAGACCATTCCGCCGTGGTAGACGGCTGTCTTGCCCCCGCCGCCTTCGCACGGGCCGTTGCTGAACCACTGCTGTTGCCCGGTGGTGCGGTTAAACGCGTAGGTGAGGCCGCACGCGTAGGAGACAAGTACCGAGGTGCTATCCAGCGCGGGGGAGCTGTGGTCGCCGTTCTGGACCGGCTGGGTCCACAGGACCGTTCCATTGGTCTCGCTGACCGCATACAGGGTCCCGCCGCTGCCCGCGCCGCCGACGTAGACGACTCCCCTGTTGGCGGTCGGTGGGCTGGAGAACGAATACTGGCCGGGAAGCTGCACTGACCAGCTGAGCGTGCCGGTGTTAGCGTCGAACGCCCGCAGCAGGCCGTCATAGTTGACGACAAAAACCTGGCCGGAATCGTAAGCCGCGTTCGACCAGAAGTAGGTGCCGCTGATCGGCTGCGACCAGATGGTCGCCCCGGTGGCCTTGTCGAGGGCATACAAGGTGGTGCCGTAGCCGCTGTTGCTGGCCACCGTGACGAAGACCTTGCCGCCGGCGATGAGGGGGTAGGAAACTGGTCCGGCGAAGTTGACCGACCACCGGTGGGTGAGCGGGGCGACGATGCTGGTGTCGCCGGAGTAGCCATCGTGACTGATGCCGATCTGGTAGGCGACTGCTGAAGTCGGCCCTGCGGGCGCCGTGCCGGTAGCGGCGGTGCCCGTTGCCGCGCTGGCCGGGGCGGCGATTGAGCCGAGCAGTGCCGCCAGGCCGGCAGCCGCCAAGGCCAGGCGGTAGCGATTGAGCATTGAGATCCTTTCCAATAGACGAAGCGGGACCGATGTGATGAGAGCACCCTCATAGTCGCGCATTCTCCGGCAGGGTACATCGAATTCCGACAGGCGCGGGCCGTCAATTTGGCGGGCGGCAGTGGGCAGTGCGTGCGTTCAGGGAAGGGCCATATCGGGACCGAGTCACCAGGTCCTCGTTCGGCAAGCTAATGGAACGAATCCGCCCTAGAGCGGGGTCACATACGCGCCGGAGATGCCGCCGTCCACGAGGAAGGCGGTGGCGGTGATGAACGACGCGTCGTCGCTGGCCAGGAACGCCACGGCGGCGGCGATCTCCTCCGGCTCAGCGAACCGGCCCATCGGGACGTGCACGAGGCGGCGGGCGGCACGCTCGGGGTCCGCTGCGAACAGTTCCTGCAGCAGCGGGGTGTTCACCGGCCCGGGGCACAGCGCGTTGACCCGGATCCCTTCGCGGGCGAACTGCACGCCCAGCTCGCGGCTGAGCGCCAGTACGCCGCCCTTGGACGCCGTGTAGGAGATCTGGGACGTGGCCGCGCCCATCACCGCGACGAACGAGGCGGTGTTGATGATGGCGCCTTTGCCCTGGCGCTGCATGTAGGGGATGGCTTCGCGGCAGCACAGGTAGACCGACGTGAGGTTGACCTCCTGGACGCGGCGCCAGGCGCCGAGGCCGGTGCTGAGGATGGAATCGTCCTCCGGCGGCGAGATGCCCGCGTTGTTGAACGCGACATCGACCGAGCCGTAGGTGTCCTGTGCCGCGGCGAAGGCGCGGGCTACGTCCTCCGGCAACGTCACGTCGGCGTGCACGAAGGTGCCGCCGGCCTCTACGGCCGCCTTTTTGCCCGCCGTGTCGTCGATGTCGACGGCGACCACGTTCGCGCCCTCGGCCGCGAAACGCCGTACGGCGGCGAGTCCTATCCCGCTGCCGGCGCCGGTGACGACGGCGGTCCTTCCTTCTAGCCGACCCTGCACTTTCAAATCCTCTCGAAGCACCGGCGGAGCTCCCAGTCCGTGACCGCGGTGCGGTAGGCGTCCAGTTCGACGCGCGCCATGTTCGCGTAGTGGTCGACGACCTCTTTGCCGAACGCCTCGGCCGCCAGGCTCGATCCGGTCCACAGTGCTGCCGCCTCATCCAGCGTCGCCGGCACGTGAGGCCCGTCGGCGGCGTAGGCGTTCCCGCGTACCGGCGGCGGCAGCGGCATGGCGTGTTCCACCCCGCTCAGCGCGGCCGCCACCAGCCCCGCCAGCGCCAGGTAGGGGTTGACGTCGCCGCCGGGTACCCGGCACTCGACCCGCAGCGAAGACCCGTGGCCGACCAGCCGCAGGGCGCAGGTCCGGTTGTCAGGCCCCCACGCCACGGTGGTCGGCGCGAAGCTGCCGTCCACGTACCGCTTGTAGGAGTTGACGTTAGGAGCGAGCAGCAGGGTCAGCTCACGCAGCCCGGCGAGCAGTCCGGCGATCATGTGACCGCCCGTCTCCGAGAGCCCGTACGGTCCGTCGCCCGCCATAACCGGCTGGTCATCGTTGTCGCGGAACGACATGTGGATGTGGCAGGAATTGCCTTCCTTGTCGTTCGGCTTGGCCATGAAGGTCAGGCTGCATCCGTGTGCCGCCGCGATCTCCTTCGCGCCCGTCTTGTACACGACATGCTGGTCGCAGGTGGTCAGGGCGTCCGCGAACCGGAAGGCGATCTCGTGCTGCCCGGGGTTGCACTCGCCCTTGGCCGACTCGACCGTCATCCCCGCCCCGGCCATGCCGAGCCTGATGTCACGCAGCAGCGGCTCGATCCGCGACGTACCGAGCACTGAGTAGTCGACGTTGTACCGGTTGGCCGGGGTGAGTCCCCGGTAGCCGAGATCCCACGCCCGCTCGTAGGAGTCTTCGAAGACGATGAACTCCAGCTCAGTGCCCGCGTAACAGGTCCAGCCGCGCTCGGCGGCCCGGGCAACCTGCTGCCGGAGCATTTGCCGGGGCGAGGGGGCGACCTCGGTCCCGTCCGGCCACTGCACGTCGGCCAGGACCAGGGCCGTGCGCTCCAGCCACGGCAGCGTGCGCACTGTCGCCGGGTCGGGGACGAGCACGAAGTCCCCGTACCCCCGGTCCCACGAGGTGAGCGCGAAGCCGTCCACCGTGTTCATGTCGATGTCCACGGCGAGCAGGTACGAGCAGGCCTCGGTCCCGTGACGGGTGATCTCTTCGACGAAGAACGGAGCGTGGATGCGCTTGCCCTGCAGGCGCCCCTGCATGTCGGTCAGGGCGACGATGACGGTATCGATGGTGCCGTCCGCCACCGCCGCACTGAGCTGCCCGAAGCTAGCCGCTGTACCGCTCACTGTGTCACTCACTGCCCAAGGGACTCCAGTTCCTGCTCGATCTCGGCCAGTTCCTCCGCGGTGCCTTGCACCTTAGGCCCAGTGAACCAGCGCCGGGCCGACACGAGCCAGTACATCCCGGCGAAGCCGAGCACGACCATGACCGCCACCACGGTGTAGTTGAAGTTAGTCCCCCGTGATCGGTGACGCGGTGGGCAGCACGCCGTCCCGGGAGAAGGCGTAGATCATCCGGGAGTTCGCGGTGACGGACGCCAGCCCGCAGAACAGCCGCGCCCCGATCGCCATGATGAGCAGAAGCTTGCCGTCGGCCGAGCCGACCGCGTCGAACGCGGCTCATATGAATAAAACTGATCCATTGAGAATAGACGTATTGACGCATTAAGGGACGACGCGTGTCAAGATCAGGCCGGGCCGGGCCGGGTCAGGTCGGGCCGGGTCAGGCCGGGCCGGGACCGGGGCGGGGCCGGACGGAGGTTCATGCGGCGTGGCAGCTACCCTGCGTGGGTGCTGGACAGCTGCGCCTTCGCTGTAAGGTGCCTGGAACGTTGCCGGGCGGGCGGTACCGGACAGCGAGCGGCACGGCGCGTGCGTCAGCACGCCCGCCGGCCGCTGAGCACCCTGGCTACTGCCTGCCCCCGCGATTACCCACGCCGCTCCCTTGACCATGCCCCGCTTCCGGGACCAGCACCTTTGCGGCGAACGCCACTGGCACCACCCTTGATCCACCCCTGGCAACCTGTCCCGGAATGGCCAGCAATGACCAGCCAGCCAGGGAACTGCTTCCAACCCATCAGCGCGCGACCAGGGCGGCGATCTCGGCGGCGAACGGCCCGGGCGCCTCTTCGGCGATATGGTGGCCGGACTCGATGGGGGCGCCCGACACGTTGTCCGCCCAGGCGCGCCAGACGCCGACCATGTCGCCGTAGAGGTCCTCCATGTCGTCGCGGCTTGCCCACACCACCCGGGTGGGGCAGCCGACGCGCCGCCCTGTCGCCCGGTCGGCGTCGTCGTGCTCCCGGTCGATGCCCAGCCCGGCGCGGTAGTCCTCGCACATGGCCAGCACGGTGGCGGGGTCGCGGATCGCTGTCAGGTAGTCGGCCCAGTTCTCCTCGCCCATCTGCTGCCGCTCGTCCTTGCTGTGGTACCAGGCGTCCGGGTCGGCGCTGATCACCCGGTGCGCCTCGGCCTCGGGGCTGCCGAGGAAGAACCAGTGCCACCACAGGCGCGCGAACCGGGCGTCACAGCGGGCGAGCGCCTCGCCGATCGGGACGGCGTCCGCGATCATCAGGTGGCTCACTACTTCGGGATGGTCCATGGCGAGCCGGAAGGCGACGTAGGCGCCGCGGTCGTGCCCGACGACGGCGAACCGCTCGTAGCCCAGTTCCCGCATCAGGGTCAGGCAGTCACCGGCCATGGCGCGCTTGCTGTAGCTGGCGTGGCCGGCGGTGGCCGGCGGCTTCGACGACCGCCCGTAGCCGCGCAGGTCAGGGCAGACCACGCTGTGCTCAGATGCCAGCAGCGGAGCGACCCGGTGCCAGGTGGCGTGGGTGCGCGGATGGCCGTGCAGCAGCAGCACCGGGTACCCGGACCCGCCGTGGCGCACCCGGAGCGTC
>DASQVO010000545.1:0-2065 GCA_035640715.1 Streptosporangiaceae bacterium | reverse complement strand
ACCACGGAGGTGCACCTGAAGCTGCGCGGGCCGCAGCGGACGACGGTGGTGCGCCTCGATGAGAAGCTCCGGGTCAGTGCATCCCCGGCCCTGCTCGGCGACCTGAAACAGCTCCTCGGCCCCGCCTGCGTCAGCTAGGAGAGGAGCGCCAGCCAGCGTTTAGGTTGCGCTGGATGTCGCGCAGCGCGCGGATAACGTTGCTGCGGTCCGCCGCGCCGAACGTCGCTAGTGCCCGCTCGGTGAGCTGGTCCATCTCCCGGTCGATGACCTCCTGCAGGGCACGTCCCCGCTCGGTGAGCCGCAACCGCACCAGGCGCCGGTCGTGGGCGTGTGGCTCCCTGCGCACCAGGCCGGAAGCCTCCATCCGGGCGGTCGCCCTGGTCACCGTGGAGGTGGCCAGCCCGAGCCGCCTGGCTACCTCGCCCGGAGTGAGCCCGTCGTCCGCCCACAGGCAGCGCAGGATGAACTGCTGGCCCTCATGCACGCCGTGCCGGGAGAAGGCCGCCGCCGAGGCAACCGCGAGAGCGTGCTTGGCCGCCCAGAAGGCCGACTGGAAGTCGTCGTCTTCCTGGACGTTGTTCCCGGCCTTGGCCTGATCGCTGGCCCGGGCGTCATCCCGCGCCTGGGCGTCGTGGCTGGTTTCGGCTGACATCGCGCTAAGCGTATGACGCTGGAATTCTTTAGCCGGCTCACGATAACGTCGTTGCTCGGCTAATGAATAAGCAGTCCCGGACAGCACGCGAGGGAGACGCAGCGATGAAGCTCGGAATCGGGATCACCAACTTTTCCTGGCCCGTCCCCACTGCCGAGATCGGCCCCACAGTGTCGCGCATCGCCCGCACGGCCGACGACGCCAGTGTCGACAGCCTATGGGTGATGGACCACTTCTTCCAGATCCGGATAAGCGGGGTACCGCCCGAGTCGCCCATGCCAGAGGCGTACGCGACGCTGGCCTTCCTGGGCGGCCAGACACGGCGGATCCGGCTGGGCACGCTTGTCACCTCCGTGGCCTACCGCCACCCCGGCGTGCTGATCAAGGCGGTGACGGCGCTGGACGTGCTCAGCGGCGGCCGGGTGATCTTCGGCGTGGGTGCGGGCGCGCCATGGAATGTCCCGCCCGCGGGGCCGGGCACGGCCTTTGAGGCCGAAGGTCTCGGCATTCCCTTCCCGTCGCTGTCTGAGCGTTTCGAGCGGCTTGAGGAACTGCTGCAGATCGCGCACCAGATGTGGCGCGGCGACGAGAAGCCCTACCAGGGGCGGCACTACCAGTTGGTCCGGCCGCTCAACTCACCGAACTCGCTGCAGCGCCCGCACCCGCCGATCATGATCGGCGGCAGCGGAGAGCGGAAGACCCTACGGCTGGTCGCAGAGTATGCGGATGCCTGCAACCTCTTCGATCTCCCGGGCACCGGGTTCCGCGACAACATTGAGCACAAGCTGCGCGTCCTCCGGGATCACTGCGAGGAGGTGGGGCGCGACTATGCCGAGATCGAGAAGACCACGACTACCAACTTCGACCTGGGCAGCAATCGGGAGGCGGGACTGGCCGACCTGCTCGCTCACCTGCGTGAGCTGGCCGCGCTGGGAATCGACCATGCCCTCGTGTCACCGCGCCAGGCCTGGGATGAGGCGACCCTCGACGCGGTTGCCTCGATTGTGCCGGAAGTACATGGCATGGCATCCCGCGCCTGACACGCCGCTAGAGGCGGATGACGCTGACGCCGTGACATCACCCCGTGAGTCTTGGGATAATTGAGGCGTGGCCGCCTATGCGATCTCCGAGGTCGAGATACTCAACGAGGCCAAGGGGCAGCGTTACCAGGAACTGGCTGCGGCATCCATCGCCCGCTACGGTGGCCGGTACCTCGTCCGCGGCGCGCGGCCGCAGGTCCCGGAGGGCGAGTGGTCTGCGGACGAGCGGGTAGTCGTGGTCGAGTTCCCCAGCATGGAGCGGCTGCGCGAGTGGTACGCCTCCGCCGAATACGCCGAGGCGCTGAAGATCAGGCAGACGGCCTTGGCCCGCAGGCTGATTTTCGTGGAAGGCGTGGATTAGGCTCGGCGCAGC
>DASQVO010000544.1:0-3343 GCA_035640715.1 Streptosporangiaceae bacterium | reverse complement strand
GCCCTCTGTGGTGTACCAGACTTCCACGATGGCAGCGCTGCTGGACGGCATCTACGACGGCGACGTCACCATCGCCGAGCTGCTCACCCACGGCGACTTCGGCCTGGGCACCTTCAACCACCTCGACGGCGAGATGGTGGTCCTCGACGGCACCTGTTACCACCTGCGCGCCGACGGCAGCGCCACCATCGCCTCCGGCCAGGACAAGACCCCGTTCGCCGCCGTGGTGTGGTTCCGCCCGGATAAGACCATCACTGTTACCCAAACCTCGGACCGGGCCGCGCTGACCAGGCTCATCGACAGCGCCATCCCGAGCCCTAACCTCACCTATGCCCTGCGGGTCAGCGGCAGCTTCGCCAGCGTGCGGACTCGAACCGTCATGGCACAGCGGCCGCCCTACCCGGCCCTAACCGAGGCGACCGCGGACGAGCCCGTCACCGACCTCGGACAGGTTACTGGCACCCTCGCCGGATTCCGCACCCCCGCGTATGAGCAAGGCATCTCCGTCGCCGGGTACCACCTGCACTTCCTCACCCAGGACCGCCAGCACGGCGGCCACGCCCTCGACTACGTTCTCGACCACGGCGAAGTCACCATCTGCACCGCCAGCGAACTCCATCTGAGCCTGCCCCGCACGGCACCGTTCCTGACCGCCGACCTGTCGCCAGCCGACACAAATGCGCAGATCAAGCAGACCGAAGGCGGCTGACGCTTCGGGTCGATCTAACGACGGGGTCGATGGCCCCGGTCCGCCATCGGCCCCGTCGGGCTACAGCCCCGAGACCTGAAGCCAGCCGGAGAGTGCGGAAAGCACAGTGGCGACAGTTCATCAAGACCTGCCAGCTCATCGAAGAAAGGTCCAGAACATGACGATCGGTACACCTGGGATACCGTCGGACCAACCGATCCGACCTGGCCCTCCACGGCCGCGATCGGACCGACTCTTTCGCTGCACGGGCGAAGGCCGAATCCACGCGGACACAGATCGCCCCGTTCGGCACGGCACCAACCGACGAGCTTGTCGGCCAGGCTGCCGACCATAACGGCGGATATCGCCCACGGCATGCCGGCACCGCCGCCACCATCCGTGACGGCAGCCAGGGAATCCGGCGGCTGCAGTCACAGCCATCATGACGACCATCCCTGCGTCAGCGCGAGCGTGACATGGACGCCCGCCGGCCGTCCATACGAGCAGTCGGCGCTCGCCGTGAGTGGCTCTTCCGCGAATTTTGTGGTGCGGCTACGCGGGGTGGAGGATTACGCGTTTGCGGAGGAGCGGGAAGCTGGCGCGGCCGTACATCTGGCGCTTGATCATCTTGATCTTGTTGACGTTGCCTTCCATGGTGCCGGAGTTGTAGGGGAGGGACAGCCCGGCGGTGACGGCGTCCTGGTCGCGGCGGATGCCGGCGGCGAGTGAGTGGAGTTCTGGCTGGTCGTCGGCCTCGACCTTGGCGAGCCAGCCTTCGAGCGCGGTCTCGCCCTGGCGGTGGGTCAACATCTCGGCGAAGTCCCGGATATGGCCGGCGAGGGCGTCCAGGTGGGGGCAGCCGGCCCTGACCGCGGCGAGCCGGGCCTGCTCGTCGTCGTCGAGGCTGCCGGGGCGTGACAGCAGCCAGCAGGTGATCTCGCGGGTCTTCGGCACGGCCGGGGCGGGCGTGACCGGCCCTGCTGTCTTCCGGAGCAGGTGGACGTAGCGGCGGACGGTCTGCGGGCTGCCGGCCCAGCCGCGCTGCCTGAGCTCGGCGTGGATCTGGGCGGCTTCGGTGAGGCCCTGGTTCCACCGCTGGCAGATGTACGGCTTGAACTCGTCCAGCTTCGATTCGCGGCTCATGCTGGCCACCAGTTCGTCGGCGCTGCCGGCCCGGGCGTACTTCTGCACGGTCCTGCGGTCCAGGCCGGTGGCGCGGCGGATCGCGGCCTCCGGCTGCCCGGCCTCGAGCCGCTGGCGGATCTCGGCGTAGCGCTCCCTGGTGCGCTTTGCCAGCTGCCGTTCCGGGCCGTGCACGTCCGGGGACCCGTCCGGCACGGCAGGCGCGTCCTCGTCGCCCGCGTCATCGCCGGCGCCGGGCTGCTCCTTCAGGCAGCCGCGGTGCCGTGCCACCGTCTTCTCGGCGTATTCCGCCAGGTTGTGCCACAGGTGCCAGCGATCGGCGACCTGGACTGCGTCCGGCGCGCCGTCGCGGGCTCCCTCGGCGTAGGCCCCGGCGCGGTCCCGGCAGATGAACTCCGCGCCCGGGCGGGCTTTCAGCCATTCCTCCAGCGTGGCAGCCTCCCTGTCTGGCAGCAGGTCGATCACCTGGCCTGACTCCGCGTCGGCCACCACCGTGCCGTACACGTGCCCCTTGCGCAGCGCGAAGTCGTCCACCCCGGTGACCCGCGGCGCGGCGGTCACCGCAGGGTCCGGCAGCGCCATCACCAGCCGCAGCACCGTGGAGGAATGCACGGGAACGCCCAGGGTGCCGGCCAGCCGGGCCCCGGCCCGCCCGGCCAGCTCCAGCCCGAACCCGGCGAGCGTCCGCGTCAGCGGTACGCTGCGCCGGCAGTACCTGCTGGTCAGGCCGTCGGGCTGCATGGCGAACGTGGCCTTCGGGCAGGACGGGTTCACGCAGCGGAACCGCAGGACCCGCAGCATGATCAGCACCGGGCGGCCTCCGGCCGCGCCGTCGGCCACGGTCCGCGAGTACCCGCCGTGCCCCCGCGCGGACACAGACCCGCAGGCCGGGCAGCACTCCGAAGAGGCCGTGCACGACGCCGAGATCACGATCGCGGCCCCGGTGTCCTCCAGCCGGTGCACCCGCACCGCTGCCAGCTGCGGGAACAGCAGGACCAGCAGGTTCGCCCCCTCGTCCGAGACCTCCAGGACGCGGGCGGCGGCGGGGGAAGGAGGGACAGCCGTGATGGCACACTGGTCAGGCAACGAGGCTCCAGGAAAGGACAGGTATCTTGGCAGATTCCTGCGTCCTACCGGAGCCTCGTTGCCCGGTCGCGCCGACACGCCAGCACATCCCAGATCGTGACGAACCCGGCGATCCGCCCCGCTAACCTCGCGAAAACCAGCCCAACATCACTTACAGTCAGCGACCACAAAATTCGCGGAAGAGCCATCGGGCTTGGGCATGTGATCGCAGTGAAGAGCCCCGCCCGGCGTAGCCGGGCGGGGCTGGGTGTCCAGGGTGTCGCGGAGATGGTCAGTCTGTCGCGGTGACCTCGGCGATGGCGGCTCTGGCGGCTGCGTGGTCGACGAGGTTCTTGCCGGCGACGGCGGTGGCGATGAGGGCGGCGACGCAGATGTTGTTGACGGTTCTCGGCTTTCCGCGGGCGGCCTGGTGGACCTGGGCGACGG
>DASQVO010000543.1:0-14440 GCA_035640715.1 Streptosporangiaceae bacterium | reverse complement strand
GCTGGGCACCGATTATCTGATCCCCCGGGAGCAGCTCGCCAGCATCGCGGGCGAGGCACGGCAGCGCGGGGCCCGGCTGGCCGGGATGTGGGCGTATGAGGCGCTCCGGATTGCGGCGCATGAGCCCCGGTTCGGCCTGGACACCGACCATAAGACGATCCCGCACGAGGCCGGCTGGATCTCTTCCGCCGTACACCTGTCAAAGGGCTGCTACCGGGGCCAGGAGACGGTCGCGCGGGTGCACAACCTCGGCCATCCGCCGCGGCGGCTGGTCTTCCTGCACCTCGATGGAAGCGTCGACCGGCTGCCCGGCCACGGTGACGAGGTGGAGCTGGAGGGCAAGGCGGTCGGTTTCGTCGGGTCGGCCGCGCGGCACTTCGAGCTGGGCCCGATCGCGCTGGCCCTGGTGCGCAGGACCGTGCCGGTAGAGGAGACGCTCCTGGCCGGGGGCGTAGCCGCCGCTCAGGAAGTGATCGTGCCGCCCGACGCGGGCGCTAACGTCAAGATCGACAGGTCGGCGTTCGCGCGGCATTAGGCCGCCGTGCGAGCAGGTTCCGTGCCCTGAAATATTTTCGGGAAGCGGAATAGTGCCGGGGAGGTCAACTTTCTTGCTGCGCCGAACCCTTCTGGCGGCGGCAGCCAGCGAGCGGATGCGCCGGGCTGTCAGCACGGCCGCGCCGGCCCGCGCGATCGTCGACCGCTATGTCGCCGGCGAGGTCACGGCCGACGCGGTGGAGGCCGCGCGCCGGCTTCGGGCCAGCGGGCTGCTCGTGACGCTCGACTATCTCGGTGAGGACACCACCGATTCACGCCAGGCGTCCGAGGTCACCGACGAATACGTCCGGCTGCTCGGCGAGCTGTCGGCGGCAGGGCTGACGGCCGGCGCCGGATGCGAGGTTTCCGTCAAGGCGACCGCGGTGGGGCTGTTCCTCCCCGAGAACGGCGAGAAGACCGCGGCGGAGAACATCGCGCGGATCTGTGCCGCCGCCCGCGACGCGGGAACCACGGTGACGCTCGACGCCGAGGAGCACACGGCGGTGGAGCCTACGCTGCGCATCGCCGGGGACCTGCGGGCGGAGTTCGGCGATCTCGGGTGCGTCGTCCAGGCCCGGCTGCGGCGCAGCGCGGAGGACTGCCAGGATCTCGCCCGCGCCGGAGTCCGCGTCAGGCTGTGCAAGGGCGCCTATGACGCGCCCGCCGGCATCGGGTTCACGAAACAGCGGGAGGTCGACCGCTCTTTCGCGCGCTGCATGCGGCTTCTGATGGCCGGCCCGGGCTATCCGATGCTCGCCACCCACGATCCGAGGCTCATCGAGATCGCCACGGCTCTGGCCCTGCTGGCCGGGCGGCCCGCGGACAGCTTTGAATACCAGATGCTCTACGGCATCCGGCCCGCGGAGCAGCAGCGCCTGGCCAGCACCGGAGCGCGGGTCCGCGTCTACGTCCCCTACGGCAGCGACTGGTACGGCTACCTCGTCCGCCGCCTGGCCGAGCGCCCCGGGAACCTCGCCTTCTTCCTGCGCTCGCTCGTCCCGCGCGGGTTACGGAGGTAGGTTCGTACCGGCCCAGCGACCCCGGGCCAGCACAGGAGGTCCACATGATCGCGATCCTCGGAACCGGGAAGATGGGCGAGGCGCTGCTGTCCGGCCTGCTGCGTGCGGGTCATCCGCCGTCGCAGGTGCTTGCTGTCGCCCGGCGCCCCGAACGCGCCGCCGAGCTGCGCGAGCGCTACGGCGTAGAGACACCGGGTGCCGCCGAGGCCGCCAAGACCGCCGACACACTGGTGCTGGCCGTCAAGCCGCAGGACATGGGGACACTGCTCGATGAGATCGCCGCGTTCGTTCCCGCCTCGGCCGACCGGCTGGTGATCTCCGTCGCCGCGGGCATCACGACCGCGTTCATCGGGCGCAGGCTGGTCGGGGACGTTCCCGTGGTGCGGGTGATGTCCAACACTCCCGTGCTTGTGGACGAGGCGATGAGCGTTATCTCCGCGGGCCCGCACGCCAGCGAGCAGCATCTGCAGCGGGCAGAGAAACTGCTCCGGCCGGTCGGCAAGGTACTACGCATCCCGGAGTCACAGCAGGACGCCGCCACGGCGCTGTCCGGCAGCGGCCCGGCCTACGTCTACTTCCTGGTCGAGGCCATGGTCGACGCCGGCATCCTGCTCGGGGTGCCGCGCAGCACGGCGCTGGAGATGGTCACCCAGGCGGTGTACGGGGCGGCCACAATGCTCCGGGACTTGGGTGAGCATCCGGTGATCCTGCGCGAGGCGGTCACGTCGCCGGGCGGCACGACGATCTCGGCCATCCGGGAGCTGGAAAAGCACGGCGTCCGGGCAGCGTTTCTCGCCGCGATAGAGTCCGCGCGCGACCGGGGCAGGGATCTCGCAGGCGGGTAAGGGCAGGGTGGCCCCCGCCGGGGCGCACCCGCCGGGCAGGCGCTGGCGACAGGGAGGCAAGCGTGGCGTGCTCACTCGCGCTGAGCTGGGACGACCGGCTTACAGACTACGATTTCGGGCCCGGTCACCCGCTGGCGCCCGTGCGGGTCAAGCTGACGATCGCGCTGGCACGGGAGTTCGGCGTGCTGGACGCGCCGGACGTCTCGGTGCGGGCACCCGAGCCGGCGGCACCGGAGCAGCTGGAGCTCGTGCACGACCCGGCCTACATCGCCGCGGTGCGGCAGGCCGGGCAGCTGGCGGCGCAGGGTGCGCCCCCGGACCCGGGCTCAGCTGCCTTTGGCCTCGGCACGCCCGATAATCCTGTCTTCCCCGCGATGCACGAAGCCTCCTCACTGGTCGCGGGCGCCACGCTGGCCGCCGCGCAGGCGGTCTGGACGTCGGCCGCCTCGCACGCGGCCAACGTGGCGGGCGGCCTTCATCACGCCATGCGGCGCTCGGCGAGCGGCTTCTGCATCTACAACGACCCGGCGATCGCGATCGCCTGGCTGCTGGAGCGTGGCGCCGAACGGATCGCCTACGTCGACCTCGACGTCCATCACGGCGACGGCGTTCAGGCCGCCTTCTACGACGACCCGCGCGTGCTGACGATCAGCCTGCATGAGCATCCGGCCACGCTGTTCCCGGGCACTGGCCTGCCGTCCGAGACCGGGGAGGGGGCGGGAGCCGGGTACGCCGTCAACGTCGCGCTGCCAGCCGGGACCGGCGACGCGGGCTGGCTGCGGGCATTCCACGCGGTCGTCCCGCCGCTGCTGCGCACCTTCCGGCCGCAGGTGCTGGTGAGCCAGCACGGCTGTGACAGCCACCGGCTGGATCCGCTCGCTCACCTCGAGCTGAGCATCGACGCGCAGCGCCGGGCCCAGTCCGCCGTGCACAGGCTCGCGCACGAGACCGCCGACGGGCGGTGGCTCCTGGTCGGCGGCGGCGGGTACGCGCTCGCGGCGGTGGTGCCGCGGTCATGGACCCACCTGCTCGCCATCGCGACGGACTTGCCCATTGACCCGGCCGAACCCACGCCGGCGGCATGGCGCAGGCTCGCCCGCGAGCTGACCGGCACGCAGCCGCCCGAGCTCATGACGGACGGCGCAACGGCAGATTTCGCCCCGTTCGGGAACGGCGTGAATCCCGGCGACGCGGTCGACCGGACGATCATGGCGACGAGGAAAGCCACCTTCCCCGCCCACGGCCTGCTGCCGGACCTGTGATGCCGCCCCATTGAAACGAGCCTTCACCCGATGGGCCGCCGCGGGCACGATCGGGGGTCCTATCCTCCTTTTCCGCCATGTCCGCCTGCGCGTAGGCAAACAAATTATTCTGCGCACCAGCCGTCACATACGACACTAGGACCGCCTCTGGCCTGCGCTTTCCCGCCAACCACTGCACCGGGCGCTGCGCACGGGCCTCGATTGGCCGGTACCATCGCTTGCTCTTTTCCGTGCGAGACTTACCCTGGAGACGTGCGTGACTGGTGCGCCGAATCCGGTCATGCGTGCATGGGCTCCCTGCGGAAGAGGGGCGACGATGGCTGCAGGCGAAACTCCCCTAAGCGACGTCAGATTTCTCACGGTTGCCGAAGTGGCCACGATTATGCGCGTGTCGAAAATGACCGTGTATCGCCTGGTTCACTCCGGCGAGCTGGAGGCGATCCGGGTAGGACGCTCATTCCGGGTACCCGAGCAGGCGGTGAACCAGTACCTCAGGGACGCCTTCGTCGGCACCGGCTGAGCGGGGCCGCGGGGCTGTCACAGGGTGGTGTGATCGGCGCGGTAACCTTCTACACCGGGTGTATGCCCAGCCGCCCTCATCGGGCGGGCATGGCGGCGTCGCCGTCTTCCGTACAGTCGAGTGAGGGTTGTTCCGTGGGCTCAGTCATCAAGAAGCGCCGCAAGCGGATGGCGAAGAAGAAGCACCGCAAGTTGCTGAAGAAGACCCGCATCCAGCGGCGGAACAAGAAGTAGTCACGTGCAGCGCCTTGAGCGCCGCGCTGGCCAGCGCCGTCCCGCCGGCCCGAAGGGCCGCATCATCCCGCCGTGCCAGGCACCATAGGCATCAATGTCGATTTCTGTGCTGGTCGCGATCGTGGGCGCGCTGGTGGCGGCCGTGGGCACCGGCCTGCTCGCCGGCCGGTGCATCAGCAGTCCCGGACCCAGCCTTATCGCCTGGACCGTCGGCCTGCTCGCGCTGACGATCGCATTGCTTGCCCAGAGCATCGGCTTCGCGACCGGCTTCGGGCCGTTGACATTCCGGGTGATTCAGCTCACCGCGCAGCTCGTGGCGCCGCTCTGGCTTGCCTGGGGTCTTGTCGAGCTGGTGGCGCGGGGCGGGATAGCCAGGTTCGGCGCGAAGCTCGTGGTAGGCGCGCTGACGATCGTGGTCGGCGCAGGGCTTGCCACGGATCCGCTCGTGGCCAAGCCGTTCGGCAGAACATGGCCGGTGGCTTCCGCGCATTACCAGCTCATCCCGCACTACGCGCTGATCCTGGTACATTTTGTCGCCGCTGTGGAGGCTATCGCGGCCGCAGGAATCTGCGCGGCCCGCGCTCGCGGCGAGCCCGCGGCAGCACGGGCGCTGCCAGGGGCAGCGGCTGTCGGCCTGGCGGTGCTGCTCACCGTGGCGCTGCGGCTGAGTTTGCCAGACAATTCCGCGTACCCGGCGCTGAGCGCGCTCTCGGCTGGCCTCGTCTGGTTCGGTATGACCAGGGTCGACGCGCTGCTAACGGGTGCTCCGCGCGGGGCGGAAAGCGGGTCGCGGCTGGCAGGCCAGGACCGCGGCGACCCGGACGGCCCGCGCCTGGCCGGGCAGCGCGGCCAGGGCTTTCCCGGCGAATCCGGTACCGGCGCCGCTCTTGGAGGCAATGGTTTCCCGGGCAATGGTTTCCCGGGCGACGGCTTCGCCGGCCAGGGGCCGGGCGACGGCTTCGTTACCCAGCAGATGTACGCACCGGGCCCGGGCGCTGGTCCCGCGGCCAGGGCGCTTGAGGCTCCGGGTGCCGTAGCGAGCAGGGCGCCGGGACCCACGGGGCGGCGCGCCGACGACGGGGGCGCGCCGGGTGCCGATATCGCGAGGCCACTCCAGTCCCGGCCGTACGGCCTGATCGCCATCTACACGCTGCTCGATGACAAGGTCGCGGACTTTGACCGGATCGCCGAGCAAGCCGCCGAGCAAGTGCGGGCTAACGAGCCGGACACGCTGGTCTATGTCATCCACACGGTGCCGAAGGCCCCGATGCAGCGCATCTTTTACGAGATCTACCGTGACCGGGCGGCATTCGAGCGGCACGAGAGCCAGCCTTACGTCAAGCGGTTCGTCACCGAGAGGAGGCCATGCGTGCTCGCCACCAACGTGATCGAATTGCGGCTGAAATACGCCAAGGTGTCGCCGCTGTCCGAGGGCGGGTCCCAGGTGCAGGGGCAGGCCCAGGGCGGGGCTCAGGTACAGCCCCGGGCCCAGGGCGGGGCCCAGGTGCAGGGGTGGCCCCCGGCCCAGGCGCCGCAGCAGCGGTATGGCGGGATCTGAGGCGGCGATGGAACCGGGCAAGCATCGCATCGCCCTCCTTGGGAAGCCGGGCTGTCATCTGTGCGACGAGGCACGCGCAGTGATCGCCCGCGTGGCCGCCGACCTCGGAGTCGGCTGGGAGGAACGCGACATCACCGCCTCCAGCGAGGACATGGCGGAGTACTGGGACAAGATTCCCGTGACCTTGGTGGATGGCGTGCCGCATGACTTCTGGCGGGTTAGTGAGGCGCGCCTCAGGGCAGCACTGGAGGACTGACCCAAGGGCAGTCGGCACTGACTTTGTGCATCGGTTCACAAAGGCGGTACCGTGGAGTAGAGCCTCCGGTGCCCGGCCGCCAAACCCGCTGAGCAGCCGTCCGCCGGTGCCGCCCAAGCCCACGTGGCGGGCCAGCGTCCGGTAACAGCCGCCGCGGCCCGTCTCGCGTCGATCCCCTGAGGAGTGCCGGCGCATGTCTCGCGATTCTGTGCCTCACAAGGGCACCGATGACCCGCGCGATCGCCCAGCGGACGATCGCCTGCCAGAAGCCACGGTCGCACGGCTGCCGGTGTACCTGCGCGTCCTTACCGGCATGGCCGAGCGCGGCGTCGTCACCGTCTCGAGCGATCAGCTTGCCGCCGGGGCAGGCGTGAACTCAGCCAAGCTCCGCAAGGATCTGTCCCATCTCGGGTCATACGGGGTCAGGGGCGTTGGCTACGACGTCGATTACCTGATCTACCAGGTATCACGGGCGCTCGGGCTGACGCAGGACTGGCCCGCCGTGATCGTCGGCGCCGGCAACCTGGGCCGCGCTCTCGCCAATTACGGCGGCTTCGCCACTCGCGGCTTCCGGATCGCGGCCCTGCTGGATAGCGATCCGGCCATCGTGGGCACCCGGATCGCGCACCTGGAGGTACGGCATTCCGACGAGATCGAGGACGTCGTGGCGCAGCACAAGGTCGCGATCGGCGTGATAGCCACGCCTGCCAGTTCGGCCCAGGGCGTTTGCGACCGGCTGGTGGTGGCCGGGGTCACCAGCATCCTGAATTTCGCTCCGCTGGTCCTCAATGTGCCAGCGGGGGTGGACGTGCGTAAGGTGGATCTGTCGATAGAACTGCAAATCCTGGCGTTCCACGCGCAGCGGCGTTCGGCGGAGCGAAACGGGCGTGTCCGGCAGGATGCGTTGCATACCGTAGATGAGGGAGCAACGCGGCTTCCGGCGGCGGCCGCGGCCAATTCAGCGGCAGAGGCGTAGGCGGTGCAGACGTGAGTGTGCTCGTAGTGGGGCTGAGCCACAAGACTGCGCCGGTCCCGGTCCTGGAGCGTGCGGCGCTCAGCAGTGACGAGCTCCGCAAGCTGCTTCGCGATCTGAACCAGACCGGCGACGTGACGGGGACCTTTGCCGTCTCGACCTGCAACCGGGTGGAAATCTATGCCGACGTGGATCGGTTCCACGGGGGCGTGGCGGTCATCTGCGAGCTGCTGTCACGGTACTCGGGGATCCCCTCCCACGAGCTGACCGGGCATCTTTACGTCCACTACGACGAGCGCGCGGTCAAGCATCTGCTCGCGGTGGCTTCGGGGCTGGACTCGATGGTGGTCGGCGAGAGCCAGATACTCGGGCAGATACGGCAGGCGCTCAACTTCGCCAGGGAAAACGGGACACTGGGCCGGGCGCTCAGTGACCTCGGTGCCGTTGCCCTGCGCACGGGCAAGCGGGCGCACGCGGAAACCGGGATAGACCGGACCGGCCCGAGCCTGGTCAGCGTGGGGATCGATGCGGCGACGGCCAGGCTCGGCCCGGCCCCGGCCGCCGGAGACGAGCCATCTGGGCAGCCGCTGAGCGGCAGGAAAGTCCTCGTCGTCGGCGCCGGCTCGATGAGTTCCCTCGCCGCGACCACCGCGGCGCGGGGCGGCGCGGCCAGCATTGTCGTGGCGAATCGCACGCGGCGGCGTGCCGAGCGCCTGGCCGCCTCCGTCGGGGGTTCCACCACCGACCTCGCCGATCTGCCGCGCGCGATCGCCGACGCTGACCTGGTCATCTCATGCACGGGAGCGTCCGGGCTGGTCATCACCGCCGATGTCGTCCAGGCCGCGTTGTCCATGCGCGCCGCCAGCGGCGGGAAGCGGGGCGCGGCGGCCGGCGGCCGGCGGCTTGTGCTCCTGGACCTCGCGATGCCCCGCGACGTGGACACGAGCGTGGGCGAACTGCCGGATGTCACCGTGATCGGCATGGACGAGCTCGCCGACGCGGGACGCTCCGCGACGGCGGCCCCCGGCATCACCGATGACGTGGCGGCCGTCCGGGCGATCGTGGAGGAAGAGTTCATCGCGCACCGGTCCGCTGCGCATGCGGCCAGGGTGACACCGACGGTCGTCGCCCTGCGGGCCAAGGCCGCCGGGGTGGTCGATACCGAGCTTGCCCGGCTCGCCGGGCGGCTGCAGGGGGTCGAGGGACTCGATGGACACGCGCTGGATGAAATAGCCCGGACAGTACGCAGAGTGGTAGACAAGCTACTGCACGCGCCGATGGTGCGCGTCAAGGAGCTGGCCGGCTCACCGGGGGGCGACGGGTATGACGAGGCGCTACGGGTTCTCTTCGACCTCGATCCCCGCACCGTTGAAGCTGTAGCCCGCGCGGATACGGAACAGGCAGACATTGACAGCGCCCAGGCGCCGTCACGGGCAGCGGAGGAGGAGCGCCGGTAATGAGCGCGCCCGCCGTGCTGCGGCTCGGCACCCGGAAGAGCCCGATGGCCCTCGCTCAGTCCGGCCTGGTCGCGCGGGCGATCACCGATCGGACCGGGTACCGCGTCGAACTCACCGGCATGACCACGCACGGCGACGTCAGCAAGGCTCATCTCGCCCAGATAGGAGGGACCGGGGTCTTCGTCAGCGCCCTGCGCGACCGCCTGCTCGGCGGCGAGGTGGACATCGCGGTGCACTCGCTGAAGGACCTGCCAACGGGCCAGCCGGACGGTATCAGGCTGGCCGCCGTCCCGCTGCGTGACGACCCCAGGGACGCCCTCGTCGCCCAGGATCACGCCAAGCTCGCGGACCTGCCGCCCGGGGCCACGATCGGCACCGGCTCGCCCCGCCGCGCCGCCCAGCTCATGCTGCTCAGGAAGGACATTCGCTGCGCCCCGATCCGGGGTAACGCGGATACCCGGCTCGGGAAGGTCACCTCGGGCGAACTGGACGCGGTCGTGCTGGCCGCTGCCGGGCTCGCCAGGATCGGCCGTCTCGATGCCGTGAGCCAGCTCTTCGAGACCGACGACATGCTTCCGGCGCCGGGACAGGGCGCGCTCGCTGTGGAATGCCGCGCCGATGACAAGGGCCTGGCGGAACTGCTCGCCGTCATCGATGACCCGATGAGCCATGCGGCCGTGACCGCGGAGCGGGCCGTTCTCGCCGCCCTCGAGGCGGGCTGCAGTGCTCCCATCGCCGCCTACGCCTCGGGAACGGCAGATCACCTGTACCTGGAGGCGGCGGTGATCGCCGCGGACGGCAGCAAGGCGCTGCGCGAGCGCGGTGTCGGCGCTCCCGCCGACGCCAGCCAGCTCGGCCGCGACATAGCGGCAAGGTTGCTAATCGGCGGCGCGGGAACTCTTATTACCGTGCCATCCGCACAGACGAGCAATGGGAAAGATGCACAGTGAATCCCACCGTTTCACCTTCGTCGCCGGCCGGCCAGGCGATCCGGCCCGCCTCCACAGGCCGGATCGCGCTCATTGGGACTGGGCCCGGTGACGAGGGCCTGCTGACGCTGCGCGGCGCTCACCTACTCGGCCAGGCCGACATCGTGCTGGCCAGGCACGAGCCCGGGATGAGGATCCGCCAGCTGCTGCGCCCGGATGCCCAGCTCAACGTCGGCGATGATGCCGGGACAGACGCGCCTGACATCGTGGCGGCGGCCCGGGCCGGCCAATTCGTGGTCCAGCTCTACGACGGCGACCCGCTGATGGACGGCGCCGCTGACGACGCGGCGGCGTACGCCAAAGCCGCCGTGCAGTTCGAGATCGTGCCCGGGGTGCCGACCGCGACGGCTGTCCCCGCCTACGCGGGCATCCCGCTCAGCAGCGACACCGGCGAGGTACGGATCATCCGTGCCGCGGAGGCCAGCCGGGTCTCGTTCAGCTCCGGGAGCCTGGTGGTGCTGGATGCCGAGGCAGGCCCGGCGGATCTCGGCAAGATGCTGATCGCGGCCGGCTGGCCGGAAACCACGCCGTTCGCCGTCACCTGGGACGGTACGACGACCGCGCAGCGAACGGTCACGTCCACGCTCGGCCGCATCGCGGCAGACCTGAAGCCGGCGGGGCTCAGCCTGCTCAACGCCGGCCGGGCCGTCGCGGTGGTCGGTGAGGCGGTCAAAGCCCAGCCGCGCCTGTCGTGGTACGAGACAAAGCCGCTCTTCGGCTGGCGGGTTCTCGTGCCGCGCACCAAAGCGGACGCGGCCGCCGTGTCCGAGCGCCTGCGTGAGCATGGCGCTGTCCCGGAGGAAGTGCCGACAATCGCGGTGGAACCGCCCCGGACCCCGCAGCAGATGGACCGCGCGGTGCGCGGGCTGGTGACCGGCCGCTATCAGTGGGTCGCTTTTACTTCGGTCAATGCGGTCCGGGCCATCCGGGAGAAGTTCGAGGAGTACGGCCTGGACGCGCGCGCTTTCGCCGGCGTGAAGGTGGCGGCGGTCGGTGACCAGACGGCGGCCGCGCTGGGCGACTTCGGGATCATCCCCGACCTGATCCCCGAGGGGGAACAGTCCGGACAGGGCCTCGCGGCCGCCTGGCCGCCGTATGACGACGTACTTGACCCCATCAACAGGGTCCTGCTCCCGCGCGCGGACATCGCGACCGAGCATCTCGTCGCACGGCTCACCGAGCTTGGCTGGGAGGCGGAGGACGTCACCGCTTACCGCACCGTCCGGGCCGCGCCGCCGCCCGCGCCAATCCGTGAGGCCATCAAGGGCGGCGGCTTCGATGCGGTTCTGTTCACCTCATCTTCGACGGTCAGGAACCTGGTCGGGATCGCGGGCAAGCCCCATGCGGTCACCGTGATCGCGGTCATCGGCCCGCAGACTGCCAAGACCGCAGCCGAGTTCGGGCTGCGGGTAGACGTGATGGCCCCAAAGCCGTCGATGGCCGCGCTCGTGGACGCCCTGGCGGAATGCGGTGCGGGCCTGCGGGCGGCCGCGCTGGAAGCAGGCGAGCAGCCCCGCCGGCCGAGCGAACGCCGGCGCGGTGCCCGGCGCCGCGCGAAGTAAGGAGCGTCATTCACTAGCCGGCCAGCGAGCGCAGGCCTCCGGGCCTGCGCGAGCTAGCGACGCGTACTGCCGTACTGCCGTGCTGCCGCGGCCTGGAGATAACATGGCAAAAAGGGAGGTCCGGTGAACGCAGGGTTCCCGGCGGTCCGGCCGCGTCGGCTACGCCGTACCGCCGCGATGCGCAAGCTCGTAGCGGAGACGGCGCTGCGCCCCACCGACCTGGTGCTGCCCATGTTCGTCAAGGAGGGCATCGCCGAGCCGCAGCCGGTCGGCTCCATGCCCGGCGTGGTCCAGCACACCAGGGACAGCCTGCGCAAAGCCGCCGCCGAAGCGGTGGACGCCGGGGTGGGCGGCATCGTCCTGTTCGGCATCCCCGCCGTCAAGGACGGCCGGGGCTCCGCGGCCGACGACCCGGCCGGCATCGTCCAGCTCGCCATCAGGGACCTGTGCGCCGAGATCGGTGACGGATGCGTGATCATGGCCGACCTGTGCCTGGACGAGTACACCGATCATGGTCACTGCGGCCTGCTGACCTCCGCCGGCGAGGTGGATAACGACGCCACGCTGGAGCGCTACGCCGCCATCGCGGTGGCCCAGGCGTCCGCCGGCGTCCATGTCGTCGCGCCGAGCGGGATGATGGACGGCCAGGTGGGCGCGATCCGCACCGCGCTGGATGGCGCCGGTTACACGGACGTCGCCATCTGCGCCTACTCGGCGAAGTACGCATCGGGCTTCTACGGGCCGTTCCGCGAGGCGGCTGAGTGCGCGCCGCAGTTCGGTGACCGTGCGTCCTACCAGCAGGATCCGCCCGGTTCCGACGAGGCGCTGCGGGAAGTGCTGCTCGACGTGGACGAGGGCGCGGACATCGTCATGGTGAAGCCCGCCCTGCCCTACCTTGACATCATCAGGCGCGTCGCCGACACCGTCCACCTGCCCGTGGCCGCCTACCAGGTGAGCGGGGAGTACGCGATGGTCGAGGCCGCGGCCGCCAGCGGCTGGCTGGACCGGGACCGGATCATCATGGAGACGCTCACCTCGATCCGCCGGGCGGGCGCCGGCATCATCCTTACGTACTGGGCCACCGAAGTGGCCAGGAAACTCCGCTAGAGCAGCCCTGAGGCCGGTATGCTGGTTTCCCCGTGCAATTGCATCCAGCGCGTTGTATGACATGGTCTACGATGGGTGACATCGTCACAGGGACTGCCACAACGCCCCCGTTCGGTAACTTCCCGGCTCTGCCCGGCGCGCTGGGACCTCATCCTCCCGCTGCACCGGCCGGCTGGCAACACCGATGAGGAGCGCCGGCGGCGCGGCCGGCACTCCAGGAGCGTTATCCGGAACCGCCGGCATTCCGGGGGCCGGTTACGGCGAGGACTGCTGCGAGAACCTGGATAACGTGAGCATCTACGACAAGCGCTTAGGGGTGCGGCGGTAACCACCGCAGGTCGCTTGAAAAGGCGAACTTTTGAATGAGGCACGGTAGGAGTTGAGCCGATGGTCGATGTGGTGAGGCGCCGTGGCCGCCGTAAGACGGGGGAACGTGGCGAGCGGCGCGAGTCACCCGGGCAGGCGGCGCAGCGTTACGCGGCGCTTGGCTGGCCCGTGTGCCTCGGGGCGCATCCCCGGCGCGGCGGCCTCAAAACCGGCCGGGCCTGCTCATGTGACCGCGTGGGCTGCCCGGCGCCGGGCGCACATCCGGTCTCTCCCACCTGGCAGATGCAGGCCACCGTGGACACCGGTGTGATCAGGGACTGGTGGGCGGCCCAGCCGGAAGCGAACGTGATCTTGGTCACCGGGCGGGTCTTCGACGTTCTCGACATCCCGTCCGCTGCCGGCACGGCGGCGCTCGCCGGCATGGAGCGGGCCAGGGTGATGCCCGGGCCCGTCGCCGAGGTCGGCGACCGCATGCTGTTCTTCGTCACCACCCGCGGCGCGCCGGCCGATGAGGAGGAGTGGTGGTCCTGCCACCTGGACTGTGAGCCGGAGAGCATCACCGCGGAGGGCAGCCTGCGCTGGCACTGCCGGGACAGCTACGTCCTTGCCCCGTCGTCGGCCAGCGGCCCCGGCTCGGCAGCGCGCTGGCTCCGCGACCCGGGCAGCTACCCGCTGACGGATGCGCTGCGGCTGCTGGAGTTCCTGGTGGACTCGTGCGAGGAGGCGGGCCTTCAGTGAGCGAGCTGGAGGGGCGCGGCGGTGCCTGGACTGAGGAGCGAGGCACGAGCGACGAGGGAAGGCAACGCCTTAAGGCGCCCCGGAAGCGAGCGGGAGACACAGCGTGAGCGGCGCCCCGGCGGGCGGCCCCATGGCGGGCAGCCGTTCAGCTGACCTGTTCGGGCGGGCCTGCGCCGTGACACCGGGTGGCGTCAACTCGCCGGTGCGGGCGTTCGGCTCCGTCGGCGGGGTGCCGCCGTTCATGGTCGCGGGCTCCGGCCCGTACCTGACCGATGCCGACGGGCGCGAATACGTCGACCTGGTGTGCTCATGGGGCCCGATGATTCTCGGGCACGCCTACCCGGCGGTGACCGAGGCGCTGCGTGAGGCGGCTGCCCGCGGCACGTCATTCGGCACGGTCACGCCGGGTGAGGTAGAACTCGCGGAAGAGCTCACGGCACGCGCCCCGGTGGAGAAGGTCCGCCTGGTCAACTCGGGTACCGAGGCCACGATGTCGGCGCTGCGCCTGGCCCGCGGGTTCACTGGGCGCCCCGCGGTCGTGAAGTTCGGCGGATGCTACCACGGTCACGTGGACGCCCTGCTCGCCTCGGCCGGGTCCGGCGTGGCCACGTTCGGGCTGCCCGACTCGCCGGGCGTGACCGGCGCAGCGGCCAGCGACACCATCGTGCTCCCCTACAACGACGCGGCGGCGGTGCGCCGGGCCTTCGCCGAGCGCGGCGACCAGATCGCGTGCGTGATCACCGAGGCGTGCGCCGCGAACATGGGCGTCGTGCCGCCCGAGCCCGGGTTCAATGAACTGCTCGCCTCACTCTGCCGCGAGCACGGCGCGCTCCTCATCATGGATGAGGTGCTGACCGGCTTCCGCGTCACGCGGTCCGGCTGGTACGGGCGGGAAGGTGTCGCCGGGGACCTGATGACGTTCGGCAAGGTGATGGGTGGCGGGCTGCCGGCCGCGGCGTTCGGCGGCCGGGCCGAGATCATGGACCGGCTCGCCCCCGCCGGGCCCGTGTACCAGGCCGGAACGCTGTCGGGCAACCCGCTCGCGACCGCGGCCGGCCTG
>DASQVO010000542.1:0-6805 GCA_035640715.1 Streptosporangiaceae bacterium | reverse complement strand
GACGGCGCGGCGGGGCCCCGCCCGGCCGCTCACGGCGCGGGCCACCGGCCCGCAGGGCCGCCGCTGCTGCCTCACGGCCCGCGCGGGTGGTCGGGGCCTCCCCCTTGTAGATCCAGACCTTCACGCCGATGCGGCCGAACGTGGTGCGCGCCTCGTAGAAGCCATAGTCGATGTCGGCGCGGAGCGTGTGCAGCGGAACCCGCCCTTCCCGGTAGAACTCCGAGCGGGACATCTCCGCGCCGCCGAGACGGCCGGAGCACTGTACCCGGATGCCCTTGGCGCCGCCCTTCATCGCGCTCTGCATCGCCTTGCGCATGGCCCGGCGGAAGGAGACCCGGCTGGACAGCTGCTCGGCAACGCCCTGCGCGACGAGCTGGGCGTCGATCTCGGGGTTCTTGACCTCGAGGATGTTGAGCTGGATCTGCTTGCCGGTCAGCTTCTCCAGGTCGCTGCGGATGCGGTCCGCTTCGGCGCCGCGGCGCCCGATGACGATGCCCGGACGTGCCGTGTGGATGTCCACCCGGACG
This sequence comes from Streptosporangiaceae bacterium, assembly GCA_035640715.1. Lineage (GTDB taxonomy): Bacteria > Actinomycetota > Actinomycetes > Streptosporangiales > Streptosporangiaceae > DASQVO01. Next base: position 6,278 of record DASQVO010000542.1, on the reverse strand, counting down.
CGGTCCCTGGTCCGCTCGATCTCGACCTTGGAGATGCCGGCCCGCTCCATGCCGCGCTGCAGCATCCGCCGGATCGCCACGTCTTCCGCGACGTAGTCCTTGTACAGCTTGCCGGCATACCAGCGGCTCTTGAAGTCCGTGGTGATGCCGAGCCGGAACCCGTGCGGGTTCACTTTCTGTCCCACTAGCGAGTCCCTCCCTCTGCCTCGTCCGAGACGATCACGGTGATGTGGCTGGTGCGCTTGTTGATCCGGTACGCGCGGCCCTGGGCCCGGGGCCTGAACCGCTTGAGCGTCGGTCCCTCGTCCACCCATGCCCTGCTCACCACGAGCGCACCGCGGCCGGACCGCCGGTCGCGGGCACCGGCATTGGCGATCGCGCTCGCCAGGACCTTGCCGACCGGGCCGCTGGCTGACTGCGGCGCGAAGGCGAGCACCGCCTGTGCCTGCTCGGCGGGCAGCCCGCGGATCAGGTCCACCACGCGGCGAGCCTTCCGCGGCGTGACGCGCACATAGCGCGCCTTTGCCCTCGCTTCCATCAGTATCTCCGTCTCTGCACGAGTCAACAGGATCTAGCGCCGACTGCGCCGATCATCCTTCACATGGCTGCGGAACGTCCGCGTGGGCGCGAACTCCCCTAGCTTGTGGCCGACCATCGACTCGGTGATGAACACCGGGATGTGCTTGCGGCCATCATGGACGGCGATCGTGTGGCCCAGCATCGCCGGGACGATCATCGAGCGCCGGGACCACGTCCGGATGACGTTCTTGCTGCCCTTCTCGTTCTGCGTCTCGACCTTCTTCATCAGATGGTCGTCGACGAAAGGGCCTTTCTTAAGGCTACGAGGCATTGCGTACTGCTCCTACCGCTTCTTCCGGCCACGTCGGCGGCTGATCAGCCGGTCGCTGGGCTTGTGTGCCCGCCGGGTCCGGCCCTCCGGCTGGCCCCACGGACTGACTGGATGGCGCCCGCCGGAGCTCTTGCCCTCGCCGCCACCGAGCGGGTGGTCAACGGGGTTCATCGCCACGCCGCGCACCGACGGCCGGCGGCCCTTCCATCTGTTGCGTCCCGCCTTGCCGAGCTTGATGTTGCCCTGCTCGGAGTTGCCGACCTCGCCGACCGTGGCGCGGCAACTGACATCGACCCGCCGGATCTCACCGGAGGGCATCCGGAGCTGGGCGTAACCGCCCTCCTTGGCGAGCAACTGCACGCCCGAGCCGGCCGACCGGGCGATCTTGGCGCCGCCGCCGGGCCGCAGCTCGATGGCGTGCACGACCGTGCCGGTCGGGATGCTCCGCAGCGGCAGGCAGTTCCCCGGCTTGATGTCCGCCGCCGGGCCGCTCTCCACCCGGTCCCCCTGGGACAGGCCCTGGGGGCAGATGATGTAGCGCTTCTCGCCGTCGGCGTAGTGCAGCAGCGCGATCCGGGCGGTGCGGTTCGGGTCGTACTCAATGTGCGCGACCTTCGCCGGCACGCCGTCCTTGTCGTGGCGGCGGAAGTCGATCAGCCGGTAGGCGCGCTTGTGGCCGCCGCCCTGGTGCCGCGTGGTGATCCGGCCGTGCACATTCCGGCCACCCCGCGAATGCAGCGGCCGTACCAGCGACTTCTCCGGCTCGTCCCTGGTGATCTCGGCGAAGTCGGAGCCGCTGGCGCCGCGCCGGCCCGGCGTGGTCGGCTTGTACTTACGGATAGCCATGAGTGCTCAAATCTCCTGTATCGTGGCCTGCCGCTAGCGGACCGGGCCGCCGAAGATGTCGATCCGGTCGCCCTCCGCCAGGGTGACGATCGCGCGCTTGGTGTCGGCCCGCTTGCCCCAGCCATACCGGGTACGGCGGCGCTTGCCCGGCCGGTTGGCGGTGTTGACCCCGGTCACCTTGACGCCGAAGACCTCCTCGACGGCGAGCCGGATCTGGGTCTTGTTGGCGTCCGGCGCCACGATGAAGGTGTATTTGCCCTCATCGAGGAGCCCGTAGCTCTTCTCCGAGATCACCGGCCGCACGAGGATGTCCCTCGGGTTGTCGCTGCCCCTCATGCTCAACTGCCTCCCTCGCCGTGCGTCGTGCCGGAGGCACGCTGGCCAACACTTCGCTCGGCCGTGCCGGAGGCGGTGCCTGCCTCCTCATGACGCGTCGCGTCGCCGCGGCCCACGAACGCCGTCAGCGCGTCGGCGGTGAAGACCACGTGGTCGGCGGCCAGCACGTCGTAGGTGTTGAGCTGGTCATCGGCGAGCACATGCACGCCCACGACGTTGCGCAGGCTCTTCCTTGTCAGCTCATCGTCGCGGCGTGCGACCACGAGGACATTGACCCGGCCGCGATCGGTGCCGGCCACCGAGCTCAGCACGGCCAGCGCATCCTTCGTCCGGGGCTGGCTACCCTCGACGAATCCGCTCACCACCTGCACCCGGCCGTGGCGGGCCCGGTCGGACAGCGCGCCCCGCAGCGCGGCCGCCTTCATCTTCTTAGGTGTCCGCTGCGCGTAGGACCGCGGCTGCGGGCCGTGGACCGTGCCGCCGCCCGCGTACTGCGGGGCGCGGAGCGAGCCCTGGCGCGCCCGTCCCGTGCCCTTCTGGCGGTACGGCTTCTTGCCACCGCCACGGACCTGGCCGCGCGTCTTCGTCGCGTGGGTGCCCTGCCGCGCGGCGGCAAGCTGCGCCACCACCACCTGATGGATCAGCGGCACGTTGACCTTTGCATCGAAGATCTCGTCGGGGAGCTCGGCGGTGGAGTCCGTAGCGCCGGACGGGCCTACCACGGTGACGGCACTCATGAGGCCTCCTTCGCGTTGGTTCCGGCGAGCGGGGCCTTGGCGGCGCTGCTGACCATAACCAGGCCTCCGGCCGCGCCCGGCACCGCTCCCTTGATCAGCAGCAGCCCGCGCTCGGCGTCCACCGAGTGCACCGTGAGGCTCTGCACGGTGGTCCGCGCGGCGCCCATCCGGCCCGCCATGCGCAGCCCCTTGAAGACCCGGCCCGGCGTGGCACAGGCGCCGATCGAGCCGGGCGACCGGTGCTTGCGCTGGGTTCCGTGCGACGAGCTGAGCCCGCGGAAACCATGCCGCTTCATCACGCCCGCCGTGCCCTTGCCCTTGCTGGTGCCGGTGGCGTCGACGAGCTGGCCGGGCTGGAAGACCTCGGTCGTGACCTCCTGCCCGACCTGGTATTCGGACGCGTCATCCGTGCGCACCTCCCCCAGGTACCGGCGCGGCGTCACGCCGGCCTGCGCGAACAGGCCCGCGACCGGCTTGGTCACCTTCCGCGGGTCGACCTCGCCGTAGCCCATCTGGATGGCGGAGTAACCGTCGCGGTCCGGCGTGCGCACGGCGGTGACGACGCACGGGCCGGCCTTGACGACGGTGACCGGGACGATCTGCCCCGTCTCGTCGAAGACCTGGGTCATGCCGAGCTTGGTGCCCAGGATCCCTTTCCTCTGTGTGGCCATGTCGGTGCGTTCCTCAGAGCTTGATCTCGATGTCGACGCCGGCCGGCAGGTCGAGGCGCATGAGCGAGTCAACCGTCTTGGGCGTCGGGTCGATGATGTCGATCAGCCGCTTGTGCGTCCGCATCTCGAAGTGCTCGCGCGAGTCCTTGTACTTGTGCGGTGAGCGGATGACGCAGTACACGTTCTTCTCGGTAGGCAGCGGCACAGGGCCCGCGACGCGCGCGCCGGTCCTGGTCACCGTGTCGACGATCTTGCGCGCCGAGCTATCGATGACCTCGTGGTCATATGCCTTGAGCCGGATGCGGATCTTCTGTCCCGCCATGTGGCCTCTGTGTCCTTCGCTTCTGTCGTGATGCCGCTGTGCCTTCTCAACGTGGCTCGGCGGCCGGGCCGGGGAGGCCCGGCCGCCGCACCACGACCGTTACTTGATGATCTTCGTGACCCGGCCGGCGCCGACGGTGCGGCCGCCTTCCCGGATCGCGAATCGCAGCCCTTCCTCCATCGCGATGGGCTGGATGAGCTCGACGCGCATGTCGGTGCGGTCGCCCGGCATCACCATCTCGGTGCCCTCGGGCAGGTGAACCACGCCCGTCACGTCCGTCGTGCGGAAGTAGAACTGCGGCCGGTAGTTGTTGAAGAACGGCGTGTGCCGTCCGCCCTCGTCCTTGGACAGGATGTAGACCTGGCCCTCGAACTCGGTGTGCGGGGTGTTGGTGCCCGGCTTGATGACAACCTGGCCGCGCTCCACCTCCTCGCGCTTGATGCCGCGCAGCAGCAGGCCGACGTTGTCACCGGCCTGGCCCTCGTCGAGGATCTTGCGGAACATCTCTACCCCGGTGACGGTGGTCGTCATCGGCTTGTCCTTGATGCCGATGATGTCGACCGTCTCGCCGGTGTGGACGACGCCGCGCTCGATCCGGCCGGTCACCACGGTGCCGCGGCCGGTGATGGAGAAGACGTCCTCGACAGGCATGAGGAACGGCTTCTCGATCTCGCGCACCGGCTCCGGGATGCTCTCGTCGCACGCGGCGAGCAGCTCCGCGACCTTCTCGCTCCACTCGGCGTCACCCTCGAGCGCCTTCAGCGCGGACACCCGCACCACGGGCACATCGTCGCCGGGGAACTCGTACTCGGTGAGCAGGTCGCGGACCTCGAGCTCGACGAGCTCGAGGATCTCCTCGTCGTCGACCATGTCCGCCTTGTTGAGCGCGACCACGATGTAGGGCACGCCGACCTGGCGGGCGAGCAGCACGTGCTCACGCGTCTGCGGCATCGGGCCGTCGGTGGCCGCGACGACGAGGATCGCCCCGTCCATCTGGGCCGCGCCGGTGATCATGTTCTTGATGTAGTCGGCGTGACCGGGGCAGTCCACGTGCGCGTAGTGGCGCTTCTCGGTCTGGTACTCGACATGCGAGATCGAGATCGTGATCCCGCGCTCCTTCTCCTCCTTCGCGTTGTCGATCTGGTCGAACGCGTAGAAGGGGTTGAGGTCGGGGTACTTCTCGTGCAGCACCCGGGTGATCGCCGCGGTCAGCGTCGTCTTGCCATGGTCAATGTGCCCGATGGTGCCGATGTTGACGTGCGGCTTGGTCCGCTCGAACTTGGCCTTCGCCACTGGTGTCTCCCTCGTTGCGATCCGCCCCACCTCGGTGGGGCCCAGGCGCTCCCGTCGGGCGCCGTTGACTTCTTGCGTTTCCTACTGCCTACTCACCGCGGGCTTTCGCGATGATTTCCTTCGCGATGCTGGGCGGTACCTCGGCATAAGAGTCGAACTGCATGGTGTAGTCCGCCCTGCCCTGCGTACGGCTACGCAGGTCCCCCACGTAGCCGAACATCTCCGACAGCGGGACGTGGGCCCTGATGACCCGGGCGCCGGAGCGTTCCTCCATCGCCTGGATCTGGCCCCGCCGGCTGTTGAGGTCGCCGATGACGTCGCCCATGTACTCATCGGGCGTCCTGACCTCGACGGCCATGATCGGTTCGAGCAGCACCGGGCTGGCCTGCGCTGCCGCCTTCTTGAAGGCCATCGAGCCCGCGATCTTGAAGGCAAGCTCCGAGGAGTCCACCTCATGGTAGGCACCATCGGTGAGCGTGACCTTCACGTCGACCATCGGGTAGCCGGCGAGCACGCCGAACTCGGCGGCCTCCTGGCAGCCCGCGTCGACCGAGGGGATGTACTCGCGCGGGATCCGGCCGCCGGTGACCTTGTTCTCGAATTCGTAGCCGCCGCCGTCGCCGCCGGTCGGCTCCAGGTTGATGATCACCCGGCCGAACTGGCCGGACCCACCGGTCTGCTTCTTGTGCGTGTACTCGACCTTCTCGACCTTCTTGCGCACGGTCTCCCGGTAGGCGACCTGCGGCCGGCCGATGTTGGCCTCGACCTTGAACTCCCGGCGCATGCGGTCGACCAGCACCTCCAGGTGCAGTTCGCCCATGCCGGAGATGATGGTCTGGCCGGTCTCCTCGTCGGTCCTCACCTGGAAGGTCGGGTCCTCCTCGGCGAGGCGCTGGATCGCGGTCCCCAGCTTCTCCTGATCGCTCTTGGTCTTCGGCTCGATCGCGACGTTGATCACCGGCGCCGGGAACGTCATCGACTCCAGCACGACCGACTGGGCCGGGTCGCACAGCGTGTCGCCGGTGCTGGTGTCCTTCAGGCCCATCACGGCCACGATCTGCCCCGCCGTCGCGACGTTGCGCTCCTCGCGCTTGTTCGCGTGCATCTGGTAGATCTTGCCGATCCGCTCCTTGCGGCCCTTGATCGCGTTGAGCACGCTGCTCCCGGTCTCCACCGTGCCGGAGTAGACCCGGATGTAGGTGAGCTTGCCCAGGTGCTGGTCG
>DASQVO010000541.1:0-14797 GCA_035640715.1 Streptosporangiaceae bacterium | reverse complement strand
GAGGGCGAGCCCGCCGGATATCGATGCCAGCGTGGCGCACATCGAGCGGGCCTATGACTACTGGCTGGGCGGCAAGGACAATTTCGCCGTCGACCGGGAGGCCGGCGACGAGGCGATCCGGGCCTACCCCGATCTGGTGTCATACGTCCGGGCCAATCGCGCGTTCCTGACCAGGACACATACCGCAGCCACGAGCAGGTCACACGGTTCTTCGACGGCCTGGAACTCCTGCCGCCTGGCGTCGTGCCCATCCAGGAGTGGAATCCCGGCACGGCGGAGGAGGCCGGCGCCGCCGCCATGTGGGGCGGCGTCGTCCTGAAGCGCTGAGGATCGCCGACGGCCCAGGCAGGTCGTCGCCCGGATGCAGGCTGAGCGCCACTCCGCGACGAACGTGGATCCGGGATGGCCGCCGGGGAACGGCCAGATTACCCCGCATGATTTTCCCTGGGCCGCGCTCACCCTCCGCCAGCGTCTCTCCTGGCTGCCCGGTGACCTGCAGCCGGTGGAATCATGTGCGGCCTTGTATTCTCCGGCGATGTTGTTATGGTGCGTTATTGAGAGGTGTCGTTAACGTAATGCGCGGATTAGCCATCTCGAGGAAGGTATTCCCATGTCAGTCGGCTATTCCCGGAGTTCTTTCCGGCAAGCTGGCAGCCAGCCGCCGGATATCGATGCCAGCGTGGCGCACATCGCGCGGGTCTATGACTACTGGCTGGGCGGCAAGGACAATTTCGCCGTCGACCGGAAGGCCGGCGACGAGGCGATCCGGGCCTACCCCGATCTGGTGTCATCCGTCCGGGCCAATCGCGCGTTCCTGACCAGGACAGTTCGCTACCTGGCGGAAAAGGCCGGAATCCGGCAATTCCTCGACATTGGCATGGGTATACCCGCAGCGGACAATACGCACGAGGTGGCCCAGTCCGTCGCGCCTGAGTGCCGGGTCGTGTACGTGGACAACGACCCGATGGTGCTGGCCCACGCCCGCGCGCTGCTGCGCAGCTCACCGCAGGGCACGACCGAGTACCTGGACGCGGACCTCCGTGACCCGGAGAAAATCCTGCACGAGGCGTCCCGGCTGCTGGACTTCACCGAGCCGGTGGCGGTGATGCTGGTGGCGGTCCTGCATCTGGTCAGCGACAGCGACGGCCCCCACGGGATCGTGCGCCAGCTGATGGCGGCCGTGCCACCAGGAAGCTCTCTCACGATCTCGCACGTGCCAAGCGACATGCACGCCGCGGCGATGAAAGCGGTCAGAGCACGGCTCAACCGGCTGCTCGCGCAGCGGAGCACATACCGCAGCCACGAGCAGGTCACACGGTTCTTCGACGGCCTGGAACTCGTGCCACCTGGCGTCGTGCCCATCCAGGAGTGGAATCCCGGCACGGCGGAGGAGGCCGGCACCGCCGCCGCCATGTGGGGCGGCGTCGCCCTGAAGCCCTGACGGCTAGCTGGCGGCCAGCTGCTTATCCTCTCAGCCAACGTAGAGGTCGGCCAGGTCGAGGGAGTAGGGGTAGGTAACGACGTGGGCTTGCGCGACTCCCTTCAGCCACGGCTGGGCGACCATGAAGTCATTCTGGTTCACCAGGTTGTACCAGCAGCCGGTCTGCACGGATAGCTCCCCGAGCGTGGAGAACGTCGCCAGGCTGCCCGTCGGCTGGCCCTGCTGGATGAGCTTGCTGATCTGCGGCGTGGAGCAGTGCAGGTAGTTCAGCCCGCCGTTGGGGTCGAAGCTGATGTGCGCCCACATGTACGGCGGCGCGGCGTCCGGCCAGCCGCTGTCGATCAGCACATCCGGCGCGCCCGCGGCGGTCGGGGCGGGCGGTGCCCAGCCATAGATCTGCGCGGTCGTGTAGGAATCGACCTGGGCGCTCAGCCCGGCCTGATCGAGCTGCGCGGCGACAATGTTCGCGATGAGCTGGCCGTCCGGCGAGGACGAGTCATACCCGATCGTGATCGACCGCTCATTGGCCGGGAGCGACTTCGCCAGGGCCGACAGCGGGCCCGTCCGGTAGGGGATGTCCTGCACGGCCTTGCCCGGTGACATCATGTGCGCCGGATAGGCCTGGTCGGCGATGGTGGCGCGGCCGGTGAAGCCTTCGTCGTAGATCTGCCTGACGTTGATCGCCTCGAGCAACGCTATCCGGTGCGCGGCGGTGGTGAGGAAGCCGGCGTCCGGGTTGACGTAGAAGTACTGGGACTCCAGGGTCGGCAGCGAGTAGCTGCTGACCGCCTTATCGGCTAGGTAGGACCTCACCGCGGGCTCGGGCAGATCATGCAAGATGGCCGCGAGCCCGCCCTTGTTGAACTCGATCTGCTGGGACGCGGAGTCGTCGATCACCGGCAAGTTCACGGTGGTGAAGTACGGCTTCGGCCCCCAGTACCGGGGAAACGCCTTCATCTGGTACATCGATCCCACGTTGGCCTCGGTCAGCTCGTAGGGCCCGGTCCCGAGGTCGTGGGTACGCAGGTAGGTCTGGTCGTTGTCACTGCCCGCGTGGGCCGCCAGGCCGGTGGGGCTCATCATCCGCGGCCCGTACGCGGAGGCGAGGTAGGCGGGGAAGTTGGGGTTCGGGCTCTTGAGAGTGATCGTCACCTGGTAGGGCCCCTGCGTCGTCACGGACGCGCCCTCCACCATGTAGGCGGGTCCCTGGCCGACGGCCAGCCGCCGCTTGAACGAGGGCTCCACCGCCGCCGAGGTGAACGGCGTCCCGTCGTGGAACAGGACGCCATGGTGCAACTTGAACGTGTAGACGGTGTCGTTCTTCGACACGGTCCAGCTCGTCGCGAGGTCCGGGACGATGGTGGGCGTGGCGGTACCCGGCTTGTACTGGAGCAGCCCCTGGTAGATGTTGTCCTGCAGGATGATGCCCTGGCCGGCGTAGTAGATATCGGGGTCGGTCGCGCCGGAGCCGGGGTCCTGGAGGAAGCTCAGGTTCAGCACGCGGCCGGTGGGCTTGCTCACGGTGACGGCGCTGCCTGCCGCCGAACCGCAGCCGGCCAGCGCCAGGACGGTGGCGAGTGCGGCTCCGGCGGCGGAGCGCCTGCGACGGCACAGTGAAGGGCGCCGGAGAGGCAGGTAGGGGGTCATCGGGTGGCTCCTGGCACGGTGACCCCGGGCCCGGCGGCGAGCGCCGCAAACGCGTCGAGGATCTCCCTGGTGCTGCGCCGTGCCCCGGCCTGGAGGTATTCCATGGCGTCCAGGGAGGCGAGGTGGCGCGCCTCGCTCGACCCGCCGACGCAGTCCTCCACCACCCGGACGTAGAAGTCGCGCTGGTGAGCGTCGGCGAAGGTGTAGTGCACACAGACGTCGGTGAGACCGCCGATGAGCACGAGCGTGGAGATGCCCAGGCCCTTCAGCAGCAGCTCGAACTCGGTGCCGATGAACCCCGAGTACCTGCGCTTGACGATGTGGTACTCGCCGTCGATCGGGCGCAGCGTCGGCCACAGCTCGGTGGCCTCGTCGCCCTCGAGGCAGTGCACGCCCTCCGCGCCGTCAAGTTCCCGCCCGAAGTCGACACCGGAGCGCCGGTGCGCCTCCTGGAAGAAGATCACTGGGATCTTCGCCGCCCGGGCGGCGGCCACGAGTTCCTCGGCCCGCGCGATCCGCTCCGCCGCGCCGTCCATGTGCGGGATCCCGGACTGCTGGCCGGGCAGCGCCCTATCTCCCGCTCGCTTCCGGGCCGCTTTGAGGCGCCGCCTTCCCTCGTCGCTCGTGCTCTGTCTCCCGCTCGTTCCTCGCTCCTCAGTCCAGGCAGCGCCGCGCCCCTCCGGCTCGCTCATGAAGGCGCGCTGGATGTCCACGACGATCAGGGCGACCTCGCCCACGAACAGCGGCTGCCTAGGCATGGTTTCCTCCGAGCGCACCATTTCTTCCCAGGGCGCGGGGATCTGCGTAGTCGGGCTGGGTCAGGCCGAGGCGGCGCATGGCCGTCCCGGTGAGTGCCTCCATGACACAGCGGTTGGCGAACAGCGCGGTGATGTTGTTGCCGGAGTCGTAGGGCGGGCTGACCTCGACGACGTCCATTCCGACGGCCCCGACCTCGGCGGCCAGCCGCCGCACGGCTCGCAGCAGCTCCCCGCTGGTCAGGCCGCCCGGCTCCGGCGTGCCCGTGCCCGGCGTGAACGCCGGGTCGGCGCAATCGACGTCCATGGAGATGTAGAGGTGATCCGCGGTATCGAGCGCCTCCTCCAGGGCGCGCGCCAGGACGGTGTCGAAGCCGTCGGCGTGGATCTCGGCCATGAAGTGGGTGCGCATCTTCTGCTCTTCCATCCAGCCGAGAATGTCCTCGTTCGGCCAGTAGCCGCGCAGCCCGACCTGGACGAAGTTCCGGCCGGGCACCGCGCCGCTCTCGATCAGCCGCCGCATCGGCGTGCCGTGCCCGGCCAGGGTCCCGCGCATGTCCGGGGCGGTGTCGGCGTGCGCGTCAAAGTGCACGATCCCGACGTTGCCGTACCCGTAGACGTCCGCCACCGCGGTCGCCGACGGCCAGGTGATGCCATGGTCGCCGCCGAGGATGATCGGTATCGCGCCGCCGTCGAGGATTTCCGCGACGAACGACCTGATGTTGGCGTAGGTCCCGTCGGTGTTGCCGATCAGCACGTCGGCGTCGCCGTAGTCGGCCACGTTGAGATGTGCGAACGGGTCGACCCGGACACCGAGGTGCGGCCGGGCCTCCCTGGCCAGGTAGTCGCAGTTCCTGATGGCGCGCGGGCCGAGGTGGGTGCCGGTGCGGCCGGTGGCGGTGCCCTCCCAGGGCGCCCCGCCGATGGCCACGTCGATGTTCCCGGCGCGCAGGTCGGCCGGGGTCAGGCAGAGCGGCAGTTTCGCGAAGGTCTGGATCCCGCTCCAGCCGTAGTCACTCGCCCGGCTCACCGTGACCGGTCCCGGCGCGCGGTCCGGCGCCGGCTCTGCGGAGGATGCTGGCGGGGCGTTGTCAGGCATTGATCCTCGGATCCGCGACGGCCTGCAGGATGTCCACGATCGTGTTGACCGCGACGTATCCGACGCCTAGCAGGAGAGTCACGCCGGATATGGCGGGGAAGTCGGCGGCCGGGATGGACTGCGCCATGTACTGGCCGATGCCGGGCCAGCCGAATATCTCCTCGATGACGACGACGCCGGAGAACATGAGGCCGACCTGCAGGCCAGTCATGGACAGCGCCGCGTTGATGCTGTTGCGCAGGACGTGACCGAGCACCACCTTCCGTTCGGTAAGCCCCTTGGCTCGTGCGGTGCGGACGTAATCGCTGCCCATTTGGCCGATCAGGCTGGAGCGGAGCACCCGGCCGATGGAGACCGCGGGCACGGCGGCGATGGCCAGCGCGGGCATCAGCAGGTGGCGCAGCGCGTCCAGGGTGACCGACGGCTCGCCATGCAGCAGCCCGTCGATGGTGAGGAATCCGGTCGGCCCGGCGGGCGCGTTCGCGATGCTGGTCCGGCCGGTGGCCGGCAGCCAGCCGAGCTTGGAGTAGAAGATCAGGATGCCGACGATCGCCAGCAGGAAGGCGGGCGCGGAGGCCCCCCCGATGAGCAGGAACCGGAACACACTGGCGCCCGGCCAGCGCAGCGTGCTGGCGATCGCGAGGATCGCCGCCAGGATCAGCGCGAAGATCAGCGCGTAGACGCTCAGCTCCGCGGTGGCGGGCAGGAACGAGCCGAGGTCGGTGCTGACGGGCCGGCGCGTCCGGTAGGACATCCCGAGGTTCCCGTGCAGCAGGCCATTCAGGTAGCTGACGAACTGGTCCAGGAACGGGTGGTCCAGGCCGAGCCGCCGGGTCTCGGCGGCAATCGCGGCTGAGGAGGCAGACGGCCCGAGCATGGCGTGCACCGGGTCGACCGGGGAGATCTTCTGCAGCAGGAACATGACGGCGGTCAAGACCAGGACGATGACAGCGGCCGCGGCGGCCCGCTTGGCGATGAGCTGGATCACGCGTTCCTCCTCACCGGTCGCCCAGCAGGTTCCGCACGCCGTCGCCGGCCAGGTTGCCGGCCAGGGCGAGCAACAGCACGGCGAGGCCCGGCATCACCGGAATCCACCACTGCTGGAGCAGGTAGGGCAGGTTGCGGGCGGCGTCGGCGCCCAGTTCGGGCGCTGGCTGGGGCTGGCCCAGGCCCAGGAAGGACAGGGCCGCGAGCGTCAGCACGAGGTTCCCCACGTCGAGGCTGGCGGTGATCACGGCGGCCGGGATAGCGCCGGGCAACAGGTGGCGCACGGCGATCCGCAGCCGGCCGGCCCCGGCCAGCCGGGCGGCCTCCACGTGCGGGCGCGCGGCCAGAGTGCGGATCTCACCGCGCACGATCCGGGCGTAGAACGGCCACCATACGACGGCGACCGCGATCAGCGTGTGCACGAAACCGGCGCCGAGCGCGGCCACGAGAGCGATGGCGACCACCGGAGCCGGGAGCGCGAGGAAGCCGTCGGTCAGCCGCATCAGGACCGTGTCGATGACCCCCCCGAGCGTGCCGGCCGCCAGGCCGATAAGGCCACCGATCAGCAGGCCGGAGGCGATGACGGCGAGCGCGGCGAACCAGCTCTCCCGCCAGCCGTACAGCACCCGGCTCAAGATGTCCCGGCCGATGCTGTCCGTGCCGAGGAGGAACCCGCCCGAACCGGGTGGTTGCGCGGGCATGCCCACCGGCTCGATCGGGTTGTGTGGCGACAGGACCGGCGCCAGCAGCGCGATCAGCGTGACCACCACGAGCAGCCCCGCCGCCGCGATGTCCAGTCGGCTGCGAGCGCGCAGGATCACTGGCCGTCCCCGGCGGGCGCGCGGTATCGCGGCAATGAAGGGGGAAGGGGAGGTGGGTGGGGGCTCGGCTACCGCCATGTCACATCGCCTCCGCGTGGATACAGGCGACCGTGCGGTCATGCTCGCCGCGGGGCTTGATCAGCCGCGGCAGGAAGTCCGGGTCGGAGCAGGTGGCTTCGGCGACCGGGCAGCGGGGGCTGAACGCACAGCCCGGCGGCGGGTTCATCGGGCTGGCCGGCTCGCCCGGCAGGGCCGACGGCACGACACCGAGGTCCGGCACCGCCCGCACCAGCGCTTTGGTGTACGGGTGCTGCGGGTGCGCGACGATCTGCTCGGCCGGGCCGAGCTCGACGATGCGGCCCAGGTACATGACGGCGATGCGGTCGGCCACCACCCGCGCCACTGACAGGTCGTGAGTGACGAACAGCACCGCCATGCCGAGCTCACGGCGCAGCCTCGCCACCAGGTTGAGGACGACCGCGGCCAGCGACACGTCGAGCGCGCTGGTCGGCTCGTCGCAGAGCAGGACTTCGGGCGGGATCACGGTCGCGCGGGCCAGCGCGACGCGCTGCCGCTGGCCGCCCGACAGCTGGGCGGCGCGGGCCCCGGCCACGTGCGCCGGCAGCCCGACGTGGGTGAGGGCCTCTTCGACGCGCTCCCGCCGCTGCGCGGCACCGAGGCGGGTGTGCCGCAGCCGTTCGCCGATCAGCGTGCCCACGGTCAGCCACGGGGTCAGCGACGCACCGGCATCCTGGAACACCATCTGCGGGCCGGCGCCCGGACCCAGCGTGATCTTGCCCCGGTCCGCGCGTTCGAGCCCGGCGATGACCCGGAGCAGCGTCGACTTCCCGGATCCGCTCTCCCCCACGATCGCCACCGACTCGCCCTCGGCCACCTGCAGGCTCACGTCGCGCAGCGCGTGCAGGTCGGCGCGGTGGCGCCCGGTTTTGACCCGGAACGTCTTGCCGGCGCCGTGCACGCGCGCCGCCATGCCCGGCTCCCCGGTACCGGCACCGCCCAGGTCACCAAGCTCTGCCGTCGTGCCGGCCCCGCTGGCGTGGCCGTCGCGCGCGGCCTCGTTCGGCATATTGATCACGGGAGCGGCCGGCGCGGGGCCGAGCGCAGCGATCACCTCGGCGGGCGGCAGGATGCAGGCGCTCAGGTGGCCGGGCGCGACCTCCACCGCCTCCGGCGGCCGCGCCGAGCACTCGTCCCTGGCCAGGGCGCAGCGGGGCTGGAACGGGCAGCCCGGCAGCGGGCTGGCGGGGTCGGGCACCTCGCCGGGTAGCGTCGCCAGCGGCCGGCCGCGCTGGGACGACAGCGACAGCCGGGAACGGGTGAGCGCCACGCTGTAGGGGTGCGCGGCCTCGCGCAGCACCGTGGCGGCCGGGCCCAGCTCGGCGAGCCGGCCCGCGTACATCACCGCGATCCGGTCGGCGACCTGCGCCGCGACACCGAGATCGTGGGTGATCATCAGGAAGCTGCAGCCGATCTCATCGCGCAGCGAGCGGAGCAGCGCGAGCACCTGGGCCTGCACCATCACGTCCAGCGCCGTGGTCGGCTCGTCGGCGACCACCAGCGCCGGGCTGCCCGCGATCGCCATCGCGATCATTACCCGCTGCCGCAGCCCGCCGGACAGCTCATGCGGGAAGCTGGCCATCCGGCGCGCGGCGTCCGGGATCCCCACCGCGCGCAGCAGCCTGGCCGCCTCCTCTTCCGACCCTGCCGCCTCGATGACCTGGCGGCCGACCCGCATCGTCGGGTTCAGCGAGGTCATGGGGTCCTGGAACACCGCGCCGAGATGCTGGCGGCGGACGGCCCGGCGCAGCGCGGCGGAGCCGTTCAGCATGTCCTGGCTGCACACAGTGACCGAGCCGGACGTGGCCGGCGGGGGCTCGGCGGGCAGCAGCCCCAGCAGCGACATGCCGAGCACGCTCTTGCCCGACCCGGACTCGCCGACCAGGCCGAGGATCTCACCGCGCCGGATCTCCAGGCTGACACCGCGGACCGCCTGGATGTTCAGCGCGCCCCGCCGGAACGTGACGGACAGGTTCTCGACCCTGGCGACCGCTTCCATAGCGCCCGGCTGGCCTGCGGCGGTGTCCGGCTGGCCTGTGGCGGTGTCCGGCTGACCTGCGGCGGTGTCCGGCTGGCCTGCGGCGGTGTCCGGCTGGCCTGTGGCGGTGCCGAGCGTGGTCACGACCGGCTCGCCTGGCATGGTCATGGGGTACTCCGCTTCGCTGGGAGGTGGCCGGCCCGCACCAGGCAGCCGAGCGTGTCGCAGATGACCCGGGTCGCCAGCAGCGAGGTGATGTCGGCGTTGTCGTACGGCGGCGAGCATTCGACGACCTCGATGCCGGCCAGCGGGCTGGCCGCGATCAACTGGATGAACTTGAGCACCTCGCGCGGCAGGAAGCCGCCGGGCTCGGGCCACCCGGTGCCGGGGACGAACGCCGCGTCCAGGCAGTCCACGTCGAAGCTGAGCCAGACGGCCTCGGCGCCGTCCCAGGCGATCTCCAGCGCCCGCGCCGCCGCCTCCTCGATGCCCATCTCCACGCAGTCGGTGACTGTCATGATCGTGGTCTTGCGCTCCCGGCCGACCTTGACGCCGGGCCTGGGTGCCTGCCAGCCGCCGATCCCGATCTGCACCAGGTTCTCCGGTGGCACGTTCGGCAGGTTGGTGGCGTGGAACCACGGCGTGGTGTGCATCCGCTCGTCGAGGTCGGTCTCCTGGGTGTCGACGTGGCGGTCGAAGTGGATGATGCCGAGCTTGCCGCTCAGGTGCTCCGCGACGCCGCGGGTGGTCGGGTAGCCGATGGAGTGGTCCCCGCCGAGCACGATGGGGAAGGCGCCGGAGCCGTAGACATGGCTGACGGCCTTGGTGATCTGGTCGAAGGTCTTCTCGATGTTGCCCGGGATCGTGAACACGTCACCGAGGTCGGCCATGGTCACCGACTCGCGCAGGTCAACGCCCAGCTCGAAGCTGTACGGACCGTACAGGGCCGAGATGCGCCGGATGCCCTGCGGGCCGAACCGGGTGCCGGGCCGGTAGGTGGTGCCGCCGTCGAACGGCACCCCGAGGATCGCGATGTCGTAGTCACCGCAGGTGCGGACATCCTCGACGTAGGGCGCCTTGAGGAAGGTGTTGATCCCGGCGAAGTGCGGCAGTTCACCGCGGGAGAAGGTGGGGATGCGCTTGTCGACGATCGAGTCCGCGCCGGGCAGGCCCAGCTCGAGCCCGCGCGCCACCTCGGCCTCCCATTTCGTGGTGGGCAGCCGCTCCTCGGCCGCCACCGCGTAGCGGGCCTCCGGGCCGTAGCGGTCGTGCATGCCGTCTTCGGAGAAGTCAGGGGGCAGATGATGGTATGAGGACATTGCGCACGGCCTCCAGGTGACATAGCCCACCCGGAGATGGGCTTCAACTGGCCTCCCGGGTTTTTGTCCCGCCGTGGAACGGATGCCGTGCGGCTGTCCGCCTCGCCTCTCGGTCCAGGCCCGTCCCGTCTGCGGCATTAGCGCCGCGCCGTGGCGGCGGAACCCTAGGCGCGCCTCACGATGTGAGTCATGTCCATGTAAATCTGTGAATGTCACTGAAGTTGGTCGCAAAAATTTCGGCCAGGTAAACAGCCGCATGATGGTGTAAACAACACTTAACGTGGAGCTAGCGGGAGCGATCGCCTCGCACGGCCGCCCAGGGCATGCCTGGCGCCTGTCGGGTAACACCCCCGGACATCTGAACCAGCACCAAGCAGGGACGACGTGCACTGCGCGCGCCGCCTGAGGACCGCCCGCACGCCATGCCGCCAGCCGAGCCGGCAACGGGCGTAAGTTGGTTTCAATGCTTATTGAAACCGCTGTCCGATACGCCGCCGGTTCCTCCAGCACCGGGCTTGTCCGGAAGAACAACGAGGATTCGGCGTACGTAGGACGGTGGCTGTATGCGGTTGCGGACGGGCTCGGCGGCCACGTCGCGGGAGAGATCGCCAGCGCCACCGTGATCGACTCGCTCCGATCCTGCGATGTCCACGTTGCTACAGCGGACCTGGCCGAAACCCTCGGCAGGGCCGTCGGTGAGGCCAATGGCAGGCTTCTTCGCAAGGAGGAGCAGGACCCTGCTCTGGCCGGTATGGGGACCACCCTTACGGCGATGCTGTGGTCAGGGGAGCACGCCGCGGTGGCGCATATCGGCGATTCCCGGGCCTACCTGCTACGTGAGGGACGGCTCCTTCAGATCACCGAAGATCACACGCTCGGCAAGCTCATCGCCGACCTGGCCGGATCGGCCCGGCTCGCACCCGTGCTCGTACGCTACCTGGACGGGCGCCCCGACCGGTCCCCCGATCTCACTCTCCGCAAGGGCCGCCCCGGCGACCGCTATCTGCTGTGCTCAGATGGCCTGAGCGGTGTGGTGGCACCTGAGATCATGCGCCAGGTGCTCGTGTCTGCCCGCAGCGCCGACCAGGCCGTCGATCAACTCGTCGCCCTAGCCAGCGAGGGCGGCGGGCCCGACAACATCACTGTGATCGTGGTGGACCTGAGGGAAGCTGAAGCCAGCCCGAAACCCGTCCAGCCCAGAATGCTGGGCGCCGCCGCGGACGCTGGGCTGTGACATGGCGGCACGCCTGCTCAGGGGGTGGCGTCTGGCTCGTCTGGCCACGGCCAGGCGGCGGATTCGTCCCGGTACAGGACATGAACGGTTTCGACCCGGTCGCTGGGGATGATGTATTCCGACACCTCGATCGGTTCACCGTCCTTTCCCGACCGCCCGACGCGGACGATCTCCAGCACGGGAAGCACGACGGGGATCTGAAGCACGGCAGCCTCGTCCTTGGCGGGCAGGCGGCTGCGGTGAAACTCCATCCATGAGATGGGGCCGTGCCCGGCCTTCTCCAGCCGGTACAGCCAGCCTCCTGGACCCGGCTCCTGGTTCGCCACCTCAGGCGCATCATCAACGCCCCGGGGATGAATCCAGGAATTGCAGATCTGGAACGGAGGCTCCGCTACGGGCCCAGTGACCCGGTGCCGCCGGAGGACGGCACTGCCTTCCGGGACACTCAGCAACCTGGCCAGCCGGGGATTGGCCAGCTTCTCGACCGACGCGACCGGCGGTATGTGGTGGTGCCACACTTCCTGTCCTGATGCGGCCGGGAAACTGTAACCGGGCTCCCCTGTTGCGACGTTGCGCTTAACAAGATTCCCGCGCATGCGCCGCCGCCGCAGCAGGCCATGACGGACGATGGTGCCGCGCCGGGGCACCGCCCACACCAGTCCTTCCGACTCAAGCACAGCGATGGCCCGGCCGACGGTGTCCGGGTTGGCTCCGAACTCGGCTGCCAGGTCCTTCATGCGGGGAAGGTTGGCGCCCGGCTCCCACTCGCCGTTGTGAATTCGTACGCGCAGCTCAGCAGCAATATCTCGGTATCGCGAGTGCTCTGCGGCCACGGGGCAACCTCGATTATTTACCCAAGACTATGTTGACAGAGAGAAGTGGTGATGTGACGATTTGTTTACCAAAGATTAGCAGTGAACCCGACCCTGTGCTGGGATGCAGCCCAGCGGAGATCCGGGGAAACATAACGGTCCCGGCGAGATGCAGCTCGCCGGGACCAGACGGGTCAGCCCACAGCTGAAGGAGACATGACCCATGTTTATTGTTGCATCCGAACGCTGGTCAGCGGGCATGGCCCTGGGCACCAGACGGCGCGATGCCGTGCCCAGCGGGAAATGCCCCCAGCCTGCGCACGGGCTGATGGCACTGACGACGCCGATGCCGCGCGGTAAAGAGCTGCGGTTGGCCGCCGCTAGCCGTAGAGGGCCTGGGCCGCTTGCACCGGGTAGGACCGCTCAGTGGCCGCTCCAGAACTTCCTCGAACTCGGCGCGCTGCCCAGCGCGGTGCCGCGCGCGCGGCTGTATGCCCGGCACGTGCTATGGGAATGGGCGCTCACCGGCCTGATCGACAGCGCTGAACTCCTGGTATCCGAGCTAGTCACGAATGCGGTTCAGGCATCCCGCGCCGTGGAACAGGCCACTCCGGTATGGCTAGGGCTGCTGTCCGACAGCGCACAGATCCTGATTCTCGTCTGGGACATCAGCCCGCACCCACCAGTACGCACGGATGTCGCCGACGATGCCGAGACCGGCCGGGGCCTGCTGCTGGTGGACGCCATCAGTGAGCAATGGGATTGGTACGTCCCCGAGGACAGCGGCGGAAAAGTCGTCTGGGCACGGCTCGGAAAGGCGCGTGGCCATGAGTAGGTCAACATACCGGCCATCTGAGCGAACCGAGAAATCCGACGGTCAGCGCACCGCGTGGATACTTTGTTCGGCAAAGAGCGATTTGGGGATGCGGTTACCGGGCGAGCTCCTCGGTCAGCCGCAGTAGCTCAGCTGAGTTCCGTTTCGCACACCGGCTGCAGGCGCGGGGTCACGGACTCGTCCGGTGCGGTGCGTTCAAGGCGGATGCGCGCCTTACGCCCGTCGAATTCGAGAGCGGAAAGCATATTGTAGAACCAGGGACCGCGCGTGATCCGCCATCGGATCTCCGGCTTCGCCACCCCGGCCAGCCTGGCGAGGGTAGTGCCGATCATTTCGCCCACACGTGATGTGGCCAGTTGCTGCCCGCGCCGGAGCGAGCGCGGCATCATATTGTGGACCGGCGAGCAGACCGCCTGGTAGACGGCACTGCGCGACTCTGTCCCAGCCGGGAACTCCACCGCGGCCAGATAACTGTGGTGGATGTCTCCCGAGATAACGGTGATCGAGGCGGGCGGCTGGCCATGCACCCCGGTAGCGAGCCCGGTCAGGAGCCGCTCGAATTTCGCGAACGACTTCCCGAACGCCGCCCAGTGTTCCAGGTCCACGGCGCGGCGCACCCGCTCACCGGTGCGCGCGAAGTGCTTCCCCCATGCCCCGTCGCAGACGGCCTCGCTCCATGCCTCCACGGCGTGGATGCCGCGTGGCAGCAGCAGCGGCAGGGAGGTGGCGAGCACCACGTGGTCCCAGTCGCCGGTAACCGACTCGGTGACCCACTGCCATTCCGCCTCATTGACCATCAGCCGGTTGCCGTCCTCAAGCACCCGGCCGCTGCGCGAATCGATCACGACGGCCCGCACCCTGCCGAAGCTGCGCCGGAAGCTCCACTGGATGCCCTCGCTCCCCTGGCCGGCCCGGAGCGCGAAGTCGCTGAGCACGGCCGCCGCGTCACCCGGCTCCTGCACCTGGCGCCACAACTCGCATCTGCCGAGTTCTTCGGGCGAGAGGTTGCCGAGATGCTGATAGACCCAGTAGCTCATGTAGGCGCCGCCAATCCTGGCCCGCCACCACGGCTTGGCCTGGTATTCGCGGCGCCAGGCAGACGAGATGTTCCAGTCGTCGTGTACGTCGTGATCATCGAAGATCATCGCTGTCGGGACGACCGACAGCAGCCATCGCACCGAAGGCTCGCTCCAGGCCTCGCGGTAGAGGAAGCAGTACTCGGTGAAGTCCGCGATCTCGTAACCGGGCGGCCTCGATGGGTCGCGGCGCTCCCGGATGAACTGGCGGGTCGCCGGCCCCACCTCATCGGCATAGACCTGGTCGCCGATCAGGAGCATGACATCGGGCCAGCGCTCGCGGGGCGTCTCGGGTAGGTCGAGGGCCCAGGCGCACAGTGCGTCCGCCCCGTATTCATGCTCGGGCCGGGCGCGTCCCCGCCGGCGCCGCGGGACAGGCAGCTCAGCAATCCGGCAGGAACCGAAGACGAGCCGTGGCGGCCGGTCCGGGGCCAGCGTCCGGAGCAGGCTCGGCGGGAACGGGGAACCCGGCTCCGGCCAGCAGACGGTGCCATCCAGGGCGACCTGATACTCGTACTCGGCTCCGGGCCGGAGGCCGCCGACCACCACCAGCCCGTAGTGGTGCCCGGCCACTTCGAACGTCCGCACCCGGTGACCAAGGATCTCAACCTGGCAGGCCCGATCGGTCTCGACCCATATCGTGGCCGCGGTCTCGCCGACGTAGCGCAGCAGCGGGCCGAGCACGAGCACGGGCGTTCCCCGGTCGCCATCTCTC
>DASQVO010000540.1:0-25104 GCA_035640715.1 Streptosporangiaceae bacterium | reverse complement strand
GTTGCGGTCCATCAGTGTCACGCGGAATCCGGCGTCCGCGAGGCCTTTCACGGTCGCCAAGCCGCCGAAGCCGGCACCGATGACAAGCACGTGCGGAGCATCAGGGGCAGGCTGACGCTTACCTCTTCTCATCAAGCTCATAAGGTTCCTCTCCCCGTCTCGCCCGCGTGGGAAACAGCCGGTCTCTCCGGCGCCGCGCTGGGCTCACCCTGGGGAACAACCGGCTTCCCCGGCATATTCTCACCGTGCGGGCTGGGGATATTGACGTTGACAGACTCGTGCTTGTCGCGCTTCTCCGCCTCGGCGTAGAGGCGGTAGGCGCGGATGTCCTCGGCGGTATGCGGTGGCGACGCCAGGCTTCGGGGCCACAGCTTGCGGACGCAGACGACGTTGGCCTCCGCCGCGTAGAGCGTCGCTTCGGCCTGCAGGTAAAGCCAGGCGATCAGGCCGAGCACGACGCCGAAGGTCCCGTACAGCGCTGAGCTGTGGGCAAGCTGGTGCGCGACGACGTAGCCGCCGGCCAACTGCAGGATCTGCCACGCGCACCCGGCGATGATGGCCCCGAGGCGAAGATCCCGCCAAGTGACGTCGCTCGCGACCGCCAGCCGGAAGGCGAGCCAGAACATGCCGACATTGAGCACGAGGGAAACGGCCGTGGCGGCGATCCTCACGGCGAACCCGGGGATGATATGGCCGGCGCCCCCGACCACGCTGGACAGCACGGAGGTGGTGATCTCGCCTGCTCCCACCACCAGGATCAGGGCGATGCTGCGCAGCCACGACCAGGGAAAGCCGGGACGGCGCGACTTTGGCACCTCCCAGACGGAGTTGAGCGCATTCTGCATGGCGTTCGCTACCCCGCGCGCCCCGAGGAAGATCAGGACCATGCCGACGGCCAGCGCGACGCCGGTCTGGTTCAGCGAATGCACGTTGCTCCTGATCTGCTCGCCGACCACGGGATAGTCGGACAGCGCTGAATTGATCAGCTTGGCCCGCAGCGCGGGATGGTCGTGCAGCACGATGTTGAGCACCGTCACCAGGATGAGCAGCAGCGGGAAGATCGACACGAAGGCGTAGTACGCGATCAAGGCAGCGAGGTTGCCGGCCTGATCGTCGCCGAATTTCTTCCACACCGCGACCGGGAAGGCCAGCCATGGGTGACCCTGCTGGAACCTGTCCGTGGTCTGGAGCATCTTCTGCGCTGGGTTCATCGTGAGCAGAAAGTACCCACGACAGGCGCATCCATCCCGGAAAGGGCGAATCCTAGCGCAATTCAGCGGCTGATCGCGGCAAGTTCCGGATTCTGGCAGCCCTGACTGGACACCGAAGGCGCCGACTGCGCTGGTGCGCTGCCCGCCGGTGAGCCGCCCGCCGTCGGCGTTCCGCCCGCCGTCGGCGTCTCCCCCGCCGTCGGCGTCTCCCCCGGTGTCGGCGTCTCTCCCGGTGTGGCGGTCCCGCCGGGCGCGGCGGTGGCACCCGGTGTCACGGTGCCGGTGGGCGAGGCGGAGCCGCTGGGCCCGGGTGCCGGGCTGGAGGCGAGCTTCGCACAGATTGCGAGGACGACCGTCGGGCCATCCGGGTCCGCGCTCCCGCCAATGCCCCCGAAGTCGACGAAATAGTGCGGCCATGGCAGCCCCGACACGGTCCACATGACGCGCTGCGCACTCACGTTATAGCCCCAGGCCTCACCGTTCGGACCCTGATCGAGGCCCAGCGCGACCCCGTCCCGCACCGCGTACATGCCCGCCGAGCCGGCCACCGCGGACCCGGACGCGCGCGCCATGATGCGGCCGGTGAGCGGATCAACGCCAAGCAGCGTCGTGCCTTCGGTGAGATAGAACCGCCCCCGCCCGGGGTCGGTGCCTTCGGGCACCGCGCCGGCCAGCGACCAGAGCCGCCGGCCGGTCCTCCCGTCGTAGGCCGTCACGCCCGAAGCCGCCGAGAACAGCACGACGCCGTCGACAGCGCCGCCGAGCGCGCCGGTGAAGGAGTGCGCCGACGGCCGGATGATGCTCTCCGCCCCCGTACGCATGTCGATCCTGCGAAGCGCGGTCACCGGCTGGGAGCCGAGGTACCCGCCCGCGGCCACCGTCGTGTACAGGTACGGGCCGTCGACCTGCCATGCCTGCTCCGCCGGGCCGGTCGGCCGGCGCCAGCGGACCGCGCCCGTCAGGTTGTCGTAGCCGGTTACCGCTGTCGTGCCCACGATCACCGCGGTCTGCCGGGTGACGGCAACCGCGCCGCCGAACGGGGCGGCGGGGTAGCGGCGGATCTGGCTTCCGGATGAGCCTGAGAGCACCACTTCGGTGCGGGAGCGCGCCCCCGGCCCGTGGGCGACTCCGGCCGTGACCACGCCGGGCCAGGCCCGGACCGAGACGATGGCCGCATCCGCCGGGAAACCGGACAGTTCGGCTCGCCAGCGCAGCACCCCGGTGCGGGAACTGTAGGCACTCAGGCTCAGGCCGAGCCCTGCCACGGCGGCACCGTCGCCGACGGCCACGTACGCCTGACTGTTCACCGGCACGGTGCCCGCGAGGCCGTTGTTCGCGGTCCACTGCCCCGGCAGCGGGCTTGTCCAGAGCACCTTTCCCTGGGAACCGGCCCGGCACGGCCCCGTGCATGGCGCGGCCACCGGCGCCGGTGCGGTGCTTGCGGCCGGATAGGGAACGAACGCCACGGCGAGCAGAGACGCGGCGAGCACCCCTCGTCGCGCCCAGGCGAAGGACCCGCGCGCCACCGCCAGCCTCCGTTCCGGTCATGGAAATCCCCGGCCTATGACCTTGTTGCTGACCACCTTGCCGCCGTAACGGGGCGGATGAGCGTCTCCCGCAGATACCACCGTAGGGCCAATGCGGCGCTATATGTGTAGATAGTGGTATACAAAGGCGCTCACCAGCGGCAACGAGGGGCAGCGGTTCCGCGGGAAAGCAGGGCCCGGAGCCGAAGGCGGGCGCCAGCCTCAGCGGGAGCCGCGGCCGGTCAGTTCGCCGAGAAGGCTGCACGACTTCGCGGCGTCGTAGCGGTGCCTCGTCATCCCGGCCCACGGATCGGCCACCTCCGCCAGCCGTGCCGCCACGGTGCGAAGCGTGAACCGGTCCGGCGAAAGACCCGGGTCCTCGACCTCATCCCAGTGCAGCGGCGTGGCGACCGGCGCACCGGGCCGGGCGCGCACGGAATAGGGCGCCACCACTGTCTGCGCGTAACTGTTGCGCATAACGTCCGCGTACACCCGCCCGGTACGGGCCTCCTTGCGCTGCTCGGTGGTGATCACATCCGGGTGCCGGGCGGCGAGTACCGCAGCGGCCTCGTGCGCGAAGCGCCGGGCCGAGTCGAAATCCTCCCGGCCGTTCAGCGGCAGGTGCACGTGCAGGCCCTTGCCCCCGGTCGTCTTGACGTAGCAGGTGAGGCCAAGCTCGTCGTCGAAGAGCTTCCGCAGCCACAGCGCGCAGCGCCGCGCGGTACCGAAACCGCCGGAGTCCGACGGGTCGAAGTCGACGACGAGCTGGTCGGGGCAGTCCAGGTTGTCGGTGCGGCTGAGAAACACGTGCACCTCGATGCAGGCTTGGTTCGCCAGATAGAGAAGCGTGGCGGCCTTGTCACAGACGACGTGGCGCAGCATGCCGCCCTGTTTCTTCACCTCGACGCTGGTTATCCAGTCCGGGAAGTAATCCGCGGGATTCTTCTGGAAGATCCGCTGCCGGGTGATGCCGTCCGGGTAACGCGCCATGGCGATCGGACGGTCATGCAGGTAGGGCAGCATCCAGTCGGCGACCTGGCCGTAGTACTCGATGACTTCCCCCTTGGTGATCCCGTCATCGGGGAACAGCACCTTGCCGGTATTCGTCAGCTTCACGGTCACGCCGGAGGCGGTGACGTGGTCCGCGTGCATGTCGATGGTGGTCACGTCGGTATCTCCTGGACGATTTCGTTCGCTGCCTTGTCACGACGCAGTCCCTGGAACCGGGGGTGACGGAGCTCCCCGTCCTGCGTCCACTCCGAGAAGCCGACCTGTGCCACCATGCGGGGCTCCACCCAGTGCACGCCTGACCTGGGCAGCTCGCCCCGGTCAAAGGGCGGCCGGTCCTGTTCCAGTGCGGCCAGTTCCTCGCGCAAGCTGAGCAGCGTCCGCCGGTCAAAACCGGTGCCCACCTTGCCCGCGTAGACGAGATGCCCGTCAGGGTCGTAGTAGCCGAGCAGCAGCGCCCCGAATCCGACCCGTGATCTCTGCGGGTCCGTGCAACCGCCGATGACGAATTCCTGGCCGGCCTCGCACTTGAACTTCAGCCAGTCCCGGCTCCGGCCGGAACGGTAGGGCGCGTCGGCGCGCTTGGCGATGACACCTTCCCAGCCTTTCCGGCACGCTTGTCTCCAGTACTCCTCACCGTCACGCTCCCGACATTCGGGCTGGCGCAGCGGATCGCGGAACGGCAGCAGGCCGGCCAGCAGGCGCTTCCGCTCGCGCAGCGGCTGCGCGCGGATGTCCCGGTTACCGGCATACATGACATCGAAGATGTAGTAGTAGACGGGTACCTTCCGGCGGAGCTCAGGCCCGGGATGGGCGACGTGGATACGCTGCTGCAGCAGGGCGAAGCTCGTCCGGTCGCCGTCGAAGGCCACGATCTCGCCATCCACAATGAAATCGCCCCCGCGCTGGCTGCCGAGGGCATCGACGATCTCGGGATAGTTCGTCGCGACCTCTTTCTGGTTGCGGGTCACGAGCCGGATCCGCGAGCCCTCACAGAAGGCCAGGCACCGCTCGCCGTCGAGCTTCCGCTCAAAGAGCCATGCCGGGCTGGAGAACCTCTCCTGCGTGAGCGTGGCCAGTTCCGGCTCGATCCAGTCCGGCTGGCCTGCTTCCGGCCCGTTGCCCCGCGTCTGCGCGGGCACCGTCCTTGCCACCTTGACCGGCCTCCCTGTGTTAGCCCGGGGGACGACCCCCCGGAACCCCCCGTCAGCTTTCCGGGTTGGGGTCCGACACACCGGCCGCTCGCCGGGCACAAGGCCCGGACTCGCTAGCCGGTAATAAACCTTTGTCCGTAGCCCGCATGCGGTGCTGACCGTAAGCACCGCCCGCTCACCCGGGCACAAGGCCCGGGGTCGCAGGCGGTAAGACCGCCTGTTCGTGCCCTGCGGAAGCTCAGGGCCGCGTGTCGACCTCGCCATCGGGCTTGCCGGGGACGGCGTTGCTGACCTGCCGCACCGGTCCCGGCCGCTCGCCGCTATCCGCCGGATCCTGAGCCGTCGCGACCTGTGTGGCCGGCGCGTCCGGCACGTCTCCCTGGGGGGCCGGGCCCGGCATCATGTCCCGGACCGCCTTCCCCACGCCGTCGTCGGTCACCGTCCCGTCGCCGGTCACCGGAGCCGGGTGCTGCCCGGGTTCCTCCGACCGCGCCGCGGCGTGCTGCTCATTACGTATCACCGTCTGCTGGTCGTGTTCGTCGTGGTGGCTCGCGGGAAGCGGCTCATCCCGCCTTTGGTTGGTCCTCGCCTGGAATTCCTCACCGTGCGGATCTTCGGTCCTGGTCATGCTGATGACCTACCCGCTATGCCTGATTCAAAAGTCATCTGAATAACGCTTACAGCCGGCCGCCTCACAGGAGCGCGTTTGAGATCAAGCCCGGCAGGTACGAGAAATCAGGCAGGACAGCGGGCTCTGCGCCGCTGTCGGCGGCCTGTCGTCTCAGCCAGCACCCGGGAGGATGCGGGATCGGGAGGAATCAAATGGCGACGAGCGTGGCAGACTTTCTGCTCGCCAGGCTCAGGGAATGGGAGGTCGAGCGCGTCTTCGGTTATCCCGGCGACGGCATCAACGGCTTGCTTGCCGCCTGGGGCAGATCGGGCAACAAACCCGTATTCGTGCAGGCAAGGCACGAAGAGATGGCCGCCTTCGAGGCGGTCGGCTACGCGAAATTCACCGGCAGGGTCGGTGTGTGCACGGCGACCTCGGGCCCCGGCGCGATCCACCTCCTCAATGGCCTCTACGACGCCAAGCTCGATCATGTCGGTGTCGTCGCAATCGTCGGGCAGACCAGCCGCAGCGCGATGGGCGGGTCATACCAGCAAGAAGTCGACCTGATGGCGCTGTTCAAGGATGTGGCATCGGAGTACTGCCAGATGGTCACGGTGCCGGAGCAGCTGCCGAACGTGATCGACCGGGCGATACGCATCGCTGTCAGCCAGCACGCGCCGACGGCCGTCATCATCCCCTCCGACGTGCAGGAACTCGATTACAGCCCGCCCAGCCACGAGTTCAAGATGGTGCCATCGAGCCTCGGGCTCAGCGAGCCGGAGATGATCCCGGACACCGAGCAGCTCCGCCGGGCTGCCGACGTGCTGAACAGCGGCTCCAGGGTGGCGATCCTGGTCGGCCAGGGCGCACGCGA
Source organism: Streptosporangiaceae bacterium (assembly GCA_035640715.1). Lineage (GTDB taxonomy): Bacteria > Actinomycetota > Actinomycetes > Streptosporangiales > Streptosporangiaceae > DASQVO01. The sequence goes on along the minus strand of DASQVO010000540.1, from coordinate 18,721 downwards.
TGCGAAGGATGAGGTCATCGCGGTCGCCGACATGCTCGGCGCCGGGGTGGCGAAGGCACTGCTCGGCAAGGATGTGCTGCCGGACGACCTGCCCTTCGTCACCGGCTCGATCGGGCTGCTCGGGACCAGGCCGTCCTATGAGCTGATGATGGAGTGCGACACGCTCCTGACCATCGGCTCCAGCTTCCCCTACACGCAGTTCATGCCGGAATTCGGCAAGGCGCGGGGGGTTCAGATCGACCGTGACCCCCGGATGATCGGGCTGCGGTACCCGTACGAGGTCAACCTCGTCGGGGACGCCCGCGCTACCCTCACCCGGCTGATCCCGCGCCTTGAGCGCAAGACCGATCGGGCCTGGCGGGAGAAGGTCGAGAAAAACGTCGCCCACTGGTGGACGGTCATGGAGCGCCAGGAGCGGGTAACGGCGGACCCGATCAACCCGCAGCTCGTCGTCGCCGAGCTGTCAAGGCGGCTGCCCGAGGTGGCGATCGTCACGTCCGACTCCGGCTCCGCCGCCAACTGGTATGCCCGGCATCTCCGCTTCACGGCCGGCGTCCGCGGGTCCCTGTCGGGCACGCTGGCCACGATGGGCCCAGGAGTGCCATACGCGATCGGGGCGAAGTTCGGTTGGCCCGACCGCCCGTGCATCGCGCTTGTCGGTGACGGGGCCATGCAGATGAATGGCATGAATGAGCTCATCACCATCGCCAAGTACTGGCAGGAGTGGAGTGACCCGCGGCTCATCGTCGCCATACTCAACAACTCCGACCTCAACCAGGTGACGTGGGAGATGCGGGCCATGGAGGGCGCGCCCCAATTCCTGCCATCACAGCAGATACCGGACGTTGCGTACGCCAGCTTCGCGAAGAGCATCGGGCTCGGCGGCGACCGCATTGAGAAGCCTGACGGGATCGGTGCGGCATGGGAGCGCGCGTTGGGCGCCAGCCGGCCGCACGTGCTGGAGTTCGTCACCGACCCCGCGGTCCCGCCGATACCGCCGCACGCGACCCTGGACCAGATCGAGAACATGGTGTCTGCGCTCGCGCAGGGTGATACCGACTGGGCGGAGGTGATAAAGGTCGGGTTCAAGCAGAAGCTGCAGGAGTTCATTCCCGGCAAAGGCCGGTGACGAGCCGCCCCGCGGGGGGGCAATGGAGCACGCCTTGGCGGGCCGGCTTCCGCCCCGGACAGCACCAGCCGCGGGTCTGTCAGCCTTCGTACCGTATGTGACATGCGTCTCACAGTTTTGTGAGCGGCATCTGGGTCCGGAGGTTTATCACCCGTGGAGAGGGCACGACCACTGCGTCTGACCCTGTTCCTGGAAGCCCGTGGAGACACTTATGGCATTGGCACTTGCCGGCGGCACGCTTACCGCACAGCGCGAGGGTCTCGCTCATCTCGATGATCATGAACTGCTTCACATGGTGCGCAGCCTGCCGCGGGACAGCGAGCTTCGGGCGAATGCCTGTGAGGTCCTGATCGGCCGCTACCAGAAGCTGGTGCGGTCATGCGTACGGCAGTACCGGGGCAGCCCGGAGTCAGCCGAAGAGCTCATGCAGGTGGGATATGTCGGCCTGCTCAAGGCCATCAATAACTTCGACCCCGCGATCGGCGGGAGCCTGTCCGCCTACGCGCAGCCGTGCGTGAGCGGCGAGATCAAGCGCCACTTCCGCGACAAGCGCTGGCAGGTGCACGTCAGGAGGTCGGCGCAGGAGCTGTTGCTGGAGGTGCGCAAAGCAACCGAAGACCTCACGCACAAGCTCGGCCGCGGGCCCGACGATAGCGAGCTAGCCGCCCACCTCGGGGTGGAGGAGGAAGAGCTCCTCGAGGCGCGGCGCGCGGACATGGTCTTCCATACCTACTCACTCGACGCGCCCATCTTCGACCGGCAGGATCCCGTCCAGCTGGCCGATCTGCTCGGCGAGGACGATCACGACGTCGAGCACACGCTCGACATGGAGGCTGTCAGTGCCCACTGGAAGGAGCTGCCAGTACGCGAGCAGCGGATCCTGACCATGCGGTTCTACGGCAACCTGACGCAGGCGGAGATCGGCGAGCGGCTCGGCATCTCGCAGATGCACGTTTCCCGGCTGCTCGCACGGGCGCTCGGCTTTCTGCGCAACCGGCTGCTCGGGCGGGACGAGTACGACGAGGCCGACCCGGCCAGCCTGAGGTGACGGAGGCGGCATGAAAACTCCGATCGCGGAATCCCGGACAGCAGACCGCAATACGCCGCAGGCCGGCGAATGAGCGCTTTCCCGGGCCAACGCGGGCAGGACCAGGTATGGCCTACCGTGATCATGTAGTCACGGCCAGTGCATTACCCAGGAAGGGAGAACCATGAAGACCGGGATAGGCCTGTTCTGGATCGGCGTGGGGGCCATCCTGGCCTTCGCGGTAACAACGAACACGTCCGTCTTCAACCTGCACGTGGCCGGTTTCGTGATCATGCTCATCGGCGTCCTGGGGCTTGTGGTGCCGCGGCGCGGATACGAGTGGCTGGGGCGGCGTCTCTACGTCCGGCGTACCCGCAAGTGGCCGGGCGGACGGGTGGAGGAGAGCTCCTACCCCCCGTACGTGCTGCAGAACCCCGGAACGGCGAACGCCCAGGCTGACATCCCGGATACTCCGAGCATCGAGCCAGACCCTGAGGTCGCGGAGTGGATGAAACCCGGGCCCGTTTTCCACGAATCAGAAATGCCCCCGTCCCGCATCGCACGTCACGTCGAGGAAAGCAGGAAGCGCACTGCGGAAAGCAAGGAGAAGAAGGTCCCTGGCGACACAGAGGTCATCGAGGACATCTACAAGGAATAACAAGGCCTGCCCCTTCCCGGCGGGTAAGCCGGCGGCCGGGTGACGTGGCCGGCCCGTAGGGTCAGCTGTCCTCTGGCAGCCCGGTAACCCGGAGCGCCAGGACCGTCAGGTCGTCCCGCCTCTCGCCGGCGGAGAAGGCCTCCGCCCGGGCCTGGATTCCCGCTGCGACCTCCGCGGCGGACCGGCCCGCCAGCGTCACGAGCTCGTCGGCCAGCCGTTCCCCGAAATAGGTCATATCCGGGCTCCGGGTCTCCATCAGCCCGTCCGTGTAGAAGAACAGCATGTCTCCCGGCGCCATGTCCAGGCCCTCAGACGTCGGCTCCACCTCGGGGAACAGGCCAAGCGGCAGCCCGCCTGCGCCTAGCATCTCGATCCGGCCGTCCGATCGAATGATTGCCGGACCCGGATGGCCAGCCGTGCCAAGTGCGACGTGGAGGGCACTTCCGCGCCAGGCCAGGTGGGCGGTCTGCGCGGTGACGAACCGGCCGCTGGCCTCCTCGGCCAGCATGATGTCGTTGGCCTTCTTCAGCACCTCGGCCGGGTCCGGCTCCCAGTGGGCGATGACCCGGATCGCGTGCCGCGCGGCTGCAGTGACGGCCGCCGCCTCCTCTCCCTTCCCGCAGGCGTCGCCGATCGCCAGCCCCCAGCCGCCGGGGATACGGTAGATGTCGTAGAAGTCGCCGCCCACATCCAGGCCATCTGTGGCGCCCAGGTAGGCCGCCGCCAGTTCCATCCCCGGCACGTCCGGCAGGACCCGCGGCAGCAGGCTCGCCTGCAGCGCATCGGCGGCCTCGGAACGCCGCCGGAACAGCCGGTCCACCCTGATCGCCACCGCGAGCTGGGCGCCGAGCTCTTCCGCCAGGCCCAAGTCGGCGATCTGGAACTGCCCTTCACTCGCCCGGCGGCACAGGGTAAGGACACCGTAGGCCCGCGCACCGTCTGAGATCGGAACGCTCAGCACGGACGTCGCACCCAGCTTCATCAGGAGCGGGACGCCATCCGGCCCGGCGCCGAGGATGCCGGTGTCATCGGCGCGTGCCTGCAGCAGCGACTTGCCGGTCTCGTGCACCTGCCATGGCAGCGATCCCGGTTCCGGGTCGGCGTCGCGGGCCGTCCTGGCGAGCGATTCCGATTCCTCCCCCGAAGGGCCCACCGCGAACTGGCGGCGCAGCCCGCGGCCGCGGACGACATCGACGATCACCCAGGAGGCGAATTCGCCGGCCAGCAGGCGTGCGCACCGCTGGAGCGTCAGTGATTCGCTGAACGTACTGTTCTCCAGGAGAAGCCTCGTGAGCGAGGTCAGCAGGTCCATCCGCTCGGCCATCGTCTGCACCGCCTGCACGGCCCCCGGGCCCCGCTTCCGCGCGGAGCCGGCCGCGCCCGCCGTGGGAGCGGTTGCCGGCACACCATCACGGGCCGCCGTAACCAGCAGCACGTCGGCATCATCGGGCAGGCTGATCGGCTGGACGGTCAGCCTGAGCTCCACGACGCCATCGACGCCAAGCAGCGCACAGTCCATCTGCCGCGTCCGCCCGGTCCGCGCCGCGGCCACCAGGTTGGTCTGGACCGCCGCGCGTGACGGCAGATCAACGAAGACCGTAAACGGCTTGCCGGCCGCATACGCCGGCAGCGACCCGATGATGTCGCTCGCGCGCCGGTTGACGCGCCGCACCGTCCCATCCCGTTCAAGGAGGAACAGCGGCACGGGCGCCTCCTGGAAAACCGCGCGCAGCATCTTCCGCTCGGTGCGGATCGCCTCAGACGGTGCCTCCGCCTTCCTGGCGGCGGAGTGGGTCCGCAATGTCGTGAGTGTGTCGATGGCGCCGTCAAGCTCCGCGAAGGCCGCCTCAAGCAGGGGCTTCAGCTCGGCGCCCGGCAGCCCTGCGGCTTGCCGCAGGGCATCACGCCGCGCGGCCAGTCCGGCGAGATCGGATTCAGGCGGCTCCAGCCCTCCTGCCTGTGACATGTTCGGGTCCAATCTCGGGTCATAGCCCGCATCTGCAGCACGGGCTGCCGGCCGACGGGGCGGGGACGTCTTCTTCTTTTCCGGCCCTCTCGGTTCCGGTGCCAGCAGCTACGATGCCGCGACTGGACCGTTACACTCGCTGGTCCGATCCTCCATGTCAAGCGCGGTGCCCTCTCGAAAGCTGTCGCATCAAAAGTGCTGCCGCGCCCGGCGGTCCGGTACGTCAGCGCCGCTCAGGTATTCGGGTGCGCCGCGCTGATGTCAGCGAGTGCTGACTGCCCGTCGCGCTCGACTGCCAGGTCCCCGAGCGCCACCATACCCACGATGCGGCCGTCATCCATGACCGGCAGCCGCCGCACCGCGTTCTCCCGCATCACTTGCGCGGCCTCGTCGGCATCATCGTCCGCGTTGACCGCGACGAGATCCGGGCTGCACACCTCACCCACCGGCGAGTCCGGGAGCGCCGACTCCGCCAGGGCACGAACCACGATGTCCCGGTCGGTCACGAGCCCGCAAAGCGTGTCGCCGCGGACGACGAGGACCGATCCGACGGCGTTGTCGCGCATGGCCCGCGCGGCGTCGGCGATCGACTGGTCCGACTGCACAACAATGGGTTCGGGGGTCATTACGTCGCGCACCTTCACTATTGCCTCCTTGCTCCTTCTTTCCTCTTTGCGCGCTCGCCCGGGGTCCCTTACGTGCTCCGCTCACCTACCGCAACCGGCACAGCTGAAACGCCTACCGCAGCGGCGTTGCCGCAGTTGATCCGACGTTTGATCGCCTCAGTTGATCCGACGTTTGATCGCCTCTCCATGGGTACACAGTTCCCAGGGAACAAAAACAAGGAGGATAGAAATGGCTTTGATTCTGCTCGTACTAATCCTTGCGATCCTCCTGGGCGGGCTAGGTTTCGCCCTGCACGCCCTCTGGTGGATCGCCGGCATCGTCCTGCTGATCTGGCTGATCGGCTTCGTCGTACGCGTCGGCGAGGGAGGCAGCCGCTGGTACCGGTGGTGATGTAACCTTCCTCCCGCCTTGAAGAACGGGATTCCGGGGCTCATGCCCCGGGAGTCCTGTATCACCGGCGGCCTTGCCTGGGTGGCAGCCCGTGCGGAGATCCGCCGTTTGCGGGCCAGGAGACCGGGTACCGGCCTCATTAATGGGGCCGGGCCGCTGTCATCTTCGGCGGCCGGAAGGAGGCATGAGCATGCCCGGAGCGCAGGTCAAAGACGAAAAGACTTATAAGAAGCTCCGCGAGAAGGGCGAGAGCAGCGGGAAAGCTGCGCGGATTGCCAACGCCGCAGCCGGCAGCTCACACCGCAAGGTGGGAGCGAAGGGCGGGAAGAACCCGTCCTACGACGCCTGGAGCAAAGAAGAGCTGCTCAAGCGAGCCCGGGAAATCGGCATCAAGGGCCGGTCCGCCATGACGAAGAGCCAGCTGATTGACGCGCTCCGCAACCACTGACACACAATGCGTTGCGACCTGAAGGTGACTCACCCAGATACCTGAAGGTGAGTCACCCAGATAAAGGTAACTCAGCCAGATAAACTGAGCGCGGTAGGCGAACTAGGCAGGTGCCACATGACAAGGCCAGCCATGCCGGACAACGGCCCGCCCCGGTCGCGTTCGGTGGTGGACGCGCGTCAGCTATGGGCGGGCGGGATCGCGACCGCGGTCGTCGCGGCGCTCATCGCGCTGGTAGGCGTGCTGGTATGCCGCTGGCTGTTCAATATCCCGATCCTGTCCCCGTCGAAGAACGGTGCATACGGGGACGTGCACACCACGGACCTGGTGCTGGGCGCGGCCGCGGCAGCCCTGATAGCGACCGGCGTCGCCCATCTGCTGCTGGCCAGCACGCCGCGGCCGATGACGTTCTTCTCCTGGATAGTGGCCCTTGCCGCGCTGGTCGTGGTGCTCTATCCGTTCAGCACCACCGCACCGCTGTCTGGGAAGATCGCCACCGCAGCGGTCGACCTGGTGATCGGTATCGCGATCGGATCGCTGATCAACGGGGTCGGCGCACGCTCGATCCGGCGCCCGCCGCCCGCTCCGCCCGGTTACGAGCCATATTCGCGGTGGGGCCCTGCGGGACAGCGGGACCCATACGGCTCCCCGGGCCGTGGCCGGGGGCCGGTGAGCTGACACCGCGCACCGGGCCGGCCCGCACACCGAGCCGGCCCCGCGCATTCGTGACCTGACCCTGGCAGGCCTGGCTCCCGCCGCGGCCTGAGCTCCCGGCAGGTCCATGCCGTGGCCCGGGCTCGCGCCCGCTTTCGTTCGGAACCTATTCCCCGGCCCGCTCCTCAGGGGCGTTGATGCCCAGCTCGAGCATGACCTCATGCGCGCTGCGGAACCTCTGGTGCACCGGTATCCGCGCAACCCGCTCCACCAGCGCATCCGACGCCCCCCTGCCGTCGAGGACACCCAGCAGGCCGGCACGGTCAACGGGGAAGACATCCCGGGTGAGAAGCCTCGCCAGCTCACTGCGCAGCTCGATGTCCTCATTGGCCGAAGCCGGCGAGGTATCCGGATCACGCCGGACCGTGGCATCCTCCACCGGCTCGGTCTGGCGCCACTCTTCGATATGGGACGGCTGCAGCGCGCCGCGGACCATCCCCTCGGTCTCATGCGCCATCTGCTGGTCACGCAGCGGCCCGTGCTTGGTGCTCCTGCGCTCCATCACGCCTCCTCTGCGTTTTGTCGGGATCGCACGGTTGGATCGCACATTGCGCACTACCCGGTGGCCCGGTGGCTACTCCGGTGAACGGGGGGTGTCTGTGTCCCGCAGGTGCACCGTCCGCTACTCCCACGGACCCCATGTTTGCCGCGGAGCAACAATGGATATGATCTGACTAGCGGTGCCTACGACGCAGGCACGCAGCGCCGTCCGGCGTACTCGCACCTTGTGCGACGTGCTGGGATCCGGCGTCGGCACCGCCGATCCCGCCGTTGTTCCCCGCACTTCGTGGTTTCCCGTGTTCCGTGCGAGTCGCCCCGACCGCCGCCTTAGCGAACAGGACATCAGCCGCGAGGAGCCAAGGAATGAAGATCGCCCTAGTAGCCGATGAGGGTAGCCCGCTCATGCACGCAGCGGACACCGAGCCGGCCAGCCAAGAGACTCGCGTGGCCGCGCTGGCCTGCGAGCTCGTGAAGCAGAAGCATGACGTCACCCTGTTCGCGCGCAAGGACGCACCGGACCTGCCTGACCGCGCCGAACTCCCGGGCGGAGTGCATGTCGAGTTTGTAGCCGCCGGTCCGGCCGAGGGCCTGCCCGACGAGATGCTGCTTCCCCACATGCGGACGTTCGCCGCCCGGCTCGCCGACATCTGGCGCCGGCAGCGGCCCAGCGTCGTGCACGCCATCCGCTGGACGAGCGGCCTCGCTGCCCTCGCCGGCACGCGCGACCAGGGCATCCCGGTCGTGCAGACGTTCCATTCCCTGCGCGTCGCCGAGCGTCGCCACCATGTGAGTAGCGACGGCTCGTCCCGGCACGCAGCCGGCGCCGACTCCGACAGCGGCGCCACTACCCGCAGCCGGCTGGAGCGGGCGATTGCGCGCAGCGTGGATGCCGTTGTCGCGACCAGCTCCGAGGAGATGTCAGACCTGGCCAGCCTGGGCGTACCGCGAACGGCGATCAGCGTGGTGCCGTTCGGGGTGGATACCGAGCTGTTCACCCCCGAGGGGCCCGTCGCACCGCGCACCGAGCGGCCGCGCCTGCTGGCCGTGGCGACACACCTGGAGCGCGACGGCCTTGAGACGGCAGTGCGGGCGCTGGCCGACATTCCCGACGCCGAGCTTCTCATCGTCGGCGGACCGCCGCGGCCGGAGCTCCGCCACGACAAGGCCTGCTGCGGCCTCGCCAGGCTGGCAGCCGGGCTGGGGGTATCGGACCGGCTCATGTTCACCGGGAAGATCAGCCATGGCAGCATGCCGGCCCTGCTTCGCTCCGCCGACCTGCTGGTGGATGTTTCCTGGTACGAGCCGTTCGGCATGGCCGTGCTCGAGGCAATGGCCTGCGGCACCCCCGTTATCGCATCGGCGATCGGAGGCCACCGGGACACCGTGGTCGACGGCACGACGGGCGTTCTCGTCCCGCCGGGCCAGCCGACGCTGCTTGCACGGCGGATCCGCCGGCTGCTTGCCAGCCCGATGCTGCTGGAAGGTTACGGGATCGCCGCCGCTGACCGCGCGTGCGCCCGCTACTCCTGGGACCGCGTGGGCCGGGAGACCGTCTCGGTCTATGAGGGCGTCCAGCGGTGCAGCATTCAGCGGTCAGCCGCGTAAGGCTCCCGCCCCGCGCCTGAAGTCCCCACCAGGCCAGCCGCGCGGCTCGCCGGGCCTGACAGACCCGGCGCGATCGCGCACCCATATCCCGGGGGCCGCCTGGGCCGGTCCCGCCGCTGCTGCGGCTGCCGCCCAGACGGCCCCCGGGTAGCTCCGGCCCTGCCGGGCGGGGCCAGATGGGTGGATGCCAGGCTGGACCGCAGCGCCCGGCGGGCACGGTGCAGCCGCGACATCACGGTCCCCACCGGCGTGCCCATGATGGCAGCGGTCTCGTGGTAGGTATAGCCCTCAACGTCGGCCAGGTACACGGCGGTACGGAACTCCGCCGGGAGCTCACGGAGGGCCTTCCTGACCTCATCTGTCGGCATCCGGTCCAGCGCTTCCGCCTCCGCGGAGCGCGGCTCGCTGGTGCCGGACGGCCAGGTCCGCATCGGCATCCGGTCGACAATGTCGTCTTGCAGGAGCACCGGAACCCGGTCACGGCGGCGGTAGGCGCTGATGAAAGTGTTCGTCATGATCCGGTACAGCCACGCCCTGACGTTCGTGCCGGGCTCGAAGTTGCGGTATCCCGCCCAGGCCTTGGCCATCGTCTCCTGCACCAGGTCCTCTGCGTCCTCCGGTGCCCGCGTCATCCGGACCGCGACCGGAAAGAGCTGGTCGAGGTAGGGAATGGCCTCGTCCTCGAACCTGGCGGCGAGGTCGGGGCTCATCTGCGCCGATCGCTTCATGCCAGCCCTCCCGTGTCCTGTCCCTATCGCGATGCGACACGCTCACCGGAGGTGCTGCCCAGAAATCGGAAGATCTACCAGCTTGCCCAGCGCCGAAATCGGGCAATGCGCGACCGCCCGACTGCGAGCGGCCGGTGCAGGTGGCGGTCAGAGGGCCGGCAGCAACCGCGAGGAGCGACCGCGTGGCCACCAGCCAGGAGCGACCGCGGACGGGCCGCGGCGGTCAGCGGCGGGTGTGCTCAGCGGCCCGGGGCGACGCGCCGTGCGCCTCGACGACCTGCTTCGCGACGTCGGTCACCTTGATGTGGCGTGTCTGGGACACCTGCCGCATCCGCTGGAGAGCATCGGCTGCGGTGCAGCCGAAGGCGTGCATCAGTATCCCCTTGGCCTGGTCGACCACGGCCCGGCTTTCGACTGCATTCCTGAGCTGCACCGCCTCACGCTGCGCATCGTCATATGCCGACGCGTTGGCCAGCACGGCACCGCCGAACGCTGCCAGCATCGTCGCAAGCGGCAGCTGCTCCTGATGGATCGCGTTGGGCCGCACGCTGACCAGAGACAGCACGACCGACCTCGGCGGGAAATCGTGCACGAGCGCCACCGAACAGCGCACGCCGCGGCACAGCGCCTCACTCGCGAATTCCGGCCAGCGGCTGTCGTGGAGCGTATCGGCGCAGCGACTGGGTTCACCTTCCCGCATGGCGTCCATCACCGGTCCGCGGCCGGTCCTGAGCTGGAATTCGGTGAGCTCGGCAAGGTCCGGGTGCGTGGATGCCAGTCCCACGAGCTCGTGATCCCGCCACAGGATGGCCGTGGCCCCGCAGCAAGCGGGTACCTCGCGCACCGCAAGCTCAGCGAGCCGGTTCAGCGATCTCATCTCCCCGGAATTGCCGACGCTCAGCAGGTCGGCGGCATCCCGGGCGAGATCTTCGATGAGCACTATGGCCTCCGCCTAGTCTCTGGACAGGACGAGGACGCAATGTCATTAGTAGCATATCGGGGCGTTACTTGCTACCCGGCAAATGTCATCGGCATCCTTACGGCGGTCCGGCATCATCCTGCTAACGACGCTACCTGCTCGACCTGCTCGCCGCATTGTGCCGGGTCGTACCCTGGCAGGCTGGCAAGCTGCGCAAGGAGCCAGGGTGAGGCCAGTACCCTGAGCAGTCCCTGGACCTCGCGCGTTCCCTGCTGCGAACGAGGAATCACCAGGTCGAATCGTTCGTCGGCCAGGGGCACGAAGGCGAGCCCGTAGGCCAGGGCCGCCGGCTCGCTGGCCACACCGGCGTCGGCGAGGCCGGCGGCGACCGATGATGCGACCTGCAGGTGCCCCTTCGCGCGGGTGTCGTATCCGGGCAGGCTGCCGGCGGCAAGGCCGAGCCTGCTCCGCTCGCGGTCGAGCAGGCGGCGCGCCTCGGAGCCAGGTTCCCTGTTGACCAGGCGGAGATGCTGCCGGGCTATGTCCGCAAGGCCCGAAACACTACCTGCCAGCCCGGTGCGCAGCACCAGGCCCTCCCGCCACGACGAGAAGCCCACCACCCCGGCGCCTGCCAAGTCCCGCTTCCCCGTTCCCGACGGGTGCACCCCCGCCACGTGCACCAGGCCCCGCGACGCCAGGCTGAGTGCCTCGGCGCTCCCGCACGGCCACCACGCGAAACCCACGGGGGGATCGAGCAGCGCCAGCGGCACCTCCAAGAGCGGGAGCGCAGGATCACAGCCGGCCACGACCAGCGTCGGCCTCGGCGGGCCGATCGGCCGCACCGGAACGGCCTGGATGTCGCCGTCCGGTGTCCCGGCGATGATCCCGCCCGCGGGCAGGAATCCCGCCCTCATGGCACCGTCCCCGGCCAGTGGCAGCGCCGCATACGTTGCCCCCACCGCCGCGAGGACGGCGCGCGCACCGGGGCCGCCAGGCGGCGCTACCGGAGTGGCCACCACCGCGGGCGCGGGCTCACCCGGCCCGAACAGTTCCTCGACGGTCATGCCAAGCGCCTCGGACAGGGCCAGCGCGGCCCGCAGCGATGGGTCGGAGTGGCCGGATTCGACGGCGGAGACCGCCTGCCGGCTGACCCCGGCCATTCCCGCGAGCTGCTGCTGCGAATAACCACGGGCCTGCCTGGCGAGCCGCAGCCGCCGGCCGGCCGTCCCGGCGCCGCCAACGCCGCCCACAGGCGTGTCACCCGCAGGCATGTTGGCCGCAGGCACCCGGTGCTCGTGTGCCGTCACGCCCGGACCTCCTCGGTACGAGGCAGCAGTTGGCCATTGGCCCCGAAAACGGGGGCGTCGATGGCCGTGAAGGTGAGCGGCTCACCCTCGGCAGCGGCCTGCTCGGCGAAATGACAGTAGATCTGGCTGCCCGCGACGTCGATGTCCGCCTCCCAGCCCGCCCCGAGCGGGCGCCAGGCCTCGATCGTCCCGCGTAGTACAACGCCGGCGGCGGGATGAGCGCCCGCCTGGACCCGGCCGGGATGCACGCCAGCCACCGCTGCGCTGCCATCAGCCGCCACGGGCGCGAATCCGCGGTAGCCGACCAGTTCGGCGACGCGGCGCGCCGCGGGGCGCCGCACGATCTCGTGCGGCGCCGCGATCTGGATGATCGTGCCCCTATCGAGCACCGCGATCCGGTCGGCGAATGCCTGGGCCTCGGCCAGCTCATGCGCGACAAGCACCGCCGGAATACCGCGCGCCGCGACGAGTTCGCGGAGCACCATGGTGAGCTGGCGCCGGGACACGGAATCGAGCCCGGTGTACGGCTCATCGAGAAGCAGCGCCTCGCAATGGGCGAGCAGCAGCCGTGCGAGCGCCACCCGGTGCGCCTGCCCGCCGGACAGCGCGGCCGGCCTCGCGTCGAGCAGGCCGTCGATACCGAGCCGCTGCGCCAGCTCCGCCAGTTCTGCGTCACGCGACGCGGCGCCGCGGGCGTAGCTGAGGTTCTGCCGCACGGAAAGGTGCGGGAACAGCGCCGGCTCTTGCCGCAGCAGCCCGACTCGCCGCCGCCACACGGGGACTGAGTGAGACGGCGGCCCCGTCTGGGTCAGCGTCCGGCCGGCGACAGCGACATGGCCACGCCGCGGGCTCAGCAGGCCGGCGATGACCTCCAGCACCGTTGTCTTGCCCGCGCCGGACATGCCGAAAAACGCCAGCCGCTCGCCGGGTGCGACGTGGAACCGGGCGGCCACCGTGAACTCCCGGCGGTCAACCTCGATGTCGACGTCGAGCATGGGCACTCCAGTAGTAGGCAGCCAGTGGCAAGGGCAGGGCTACCACCAGCAGCACCAGGGCGAAGGGCAGCGCCGACGGAAGCCCCGTCTCCTGCAGCGAGGTCCAGATCTGCAGCGGAAGCCCGTACGGATGGTAGGCGATGATGATCACGGCACCGAAGGCGCCCATAGCCCGCGCCCAGGCGATCGCGAGCGCCATGGCAAGGCCCGGCGCCGCCAGCGGCAGCGTCACGCGCCGCAGCACCCGCACCGGACGGTCGCCGAGCAGCGCGGCCTGATCCTCCATTCTCGGGTCCACCGAGCTGAACGCCGCCTGCGCGCCGAGCACGTAGTACGGAGCCGCCTCGTACACCTGCGCGACGACCAGCGCGAAGAACGTGTTGGTGGCGGACAGGTGCACCGCGCCGAGCACCTCCCCGGCCGGCGTCACGGGACCGACCATGAAGACGAGCAGCAGGCCGATCACCAGCGGCGGCAGCAGCAGCATGGCAAGCACGCCAGCTTCCCAGACCCGCGGCGCCGGCAGCCGCTGGCGGGCCAGCAGCCAGGCCAGCGGCGTGCCGAGCAGCAGAAGGACGGCGAGTGTCACCGCGCCAGACTCCAGCGAGACGGCAAGCGGGCTCAGCGCACCCGGCGCGCTCAGCGCGCTGGCGATCGCATGCGGTGACAAGTGCACGACAAGGGTGATCACCGGCCCGAGCAGGGCGACCCAGATGACGCCCGCGCCCAGGAGCGACACGAATGATGATGCCGAACGGAGGCGGCGTGCTCCCATAAGCCCCGCGCCGCCCCGGGCCGTGGCGTCAATCCCAGTACCGTTAACCGTCCAGTTCACCGTGCTGACCCGGGGGGGCGACCCCCCGGAACCCCCCGCCTACTCGCGCCGGTTGCTCGCCGACACACCGGCCACTCGCCGGGCCTGAAGGCCCGGACTCGCTGGGCCGGTACGAGACTCCCGCCGATCCCCACATCCCTAGCCTCCGAGCTCGCTCTTGACGCTCGCGGGGATGGCGGACGTGTTGCCGAACGCCTTCGGGGTGAGCAGGGTGTAGCCGCCCTGCTTGTGCAGGGCCAGCCCGGCCGGGGACAGCACGTAGGTGACGAAGGCGTCGGCGGCGGCCTGGTCCTTGGTGCCGATGGTGGTGATGCACACGCTCAGCGGCTTGCCGGTCTGGAGCTGACCGTTGGCCAGCTTGAACGACACCGTCTTGTACTGCGCAGCTAGCGCCGGATCACCGAGGTTGATCGAGGACGGCAGCGTGATGTAGTGCAGGTGCAGCTGAACGGCCTGCGACAGGTACGCACTTGACGCGTCGAGCTGGCCCGCCTGGAGACGTGGCTCGAGCGCGGTCTCGTCGAAGATCTCGGATGAATTCGCCGACGACGGCGGACCGCCGATGATCTTGGTGACGATGTCCGAGGGCAGGTTGTACTGCTTCTGCGCGAGCATGAGCATCTCGATGAACCCGACGCCCTGCGGGTCGAGGTTCGGGTCGGTGCGGCCCAGCTTGAATCCCGGCGTCGCCATCAGCGTGAACAGGTCCGACATCGGCTTCGTGCCCTTGGCGATGGCGGCGAACTGGCTCGCGTACTTGCTGGCCGGGCTGTAGGCCACGACGATCGGGCTGGAGGCGAACTGGACATACCAGCTTGTGAACTTCGGCTCGAGCGCGGTAATGGGCTTGCCGCCGATGCTCTCGAAGACGTCCGGCGTGATCTCGCCCGCCTTGATCTCCTGCGAGAGCGCGGTGGAGCCGGCGCCCCGGCCCTGATAGGCGTAGCCCTCGGCCTTTGTGAAGGCCGGCCCGATCACCTTCTCGTCGAGGTTGGCCAGTGATCCCGCGTAAGCCACGTTGGCGGTGCCCGACGGCTTCGCAGAGCTCGCCGGCGCCGCGGCAGAGGAGCTGGCCATGGGCGATGAGGACCCCGAGCTGCTGCACGCCGTGACCGCGAGGGCGGCGCAGGGGAGCAGCGCCGCGGCGAACCAGAAACGGCGCATCTGTGCATGTGTGCGAAAACCGGTCGGCATGATTCCAAAGTTAGTCAGGTCTGTTTGCGCGGTGCAAGAAAAGCTGGCAGACGATATAGGACTGATAGATACGCTTCGGCTGGGCCGCACATGGCCGGTGCTGCGATAATCGGGGCGAGGCTGGCGGGGAGATGGATGGACATCCGGATACAGGGCAGCGGGGGCGTCCTTGGCTGGCCGGAGCCCGGCTGCCGCTGCGCCTCCTGCCTGCGCGCCCGGTCCGCCGGGATCAGCCGCGCCCCATCCCGCGTGATCGTCGACGGCACCGTGGCGCTCGGCGGCCGAACACCGGGATGGGCTGGCGGTACCCGGCGGGAACCCACCGGGCATCAGGTCACGCGCCTGCCCGGCGGGTGGGAGATAACCGCGCCCGACGGCGCGCGGCTATTCTGCGCCGTCCCCGGCGGCGCGGCACCGGCCGTGCCGCCGGGGACGGCGCCCTACGACATGGCGCTTCTCGACCTTCTCGGTGACCCGGCTGGTCTCGGCCGTCTGCGCGCCGACGGCGTGGTGACCTCCGCGACCGTGGTGGCGGCGCTGTTCGCTGATCACCGGGTGATCTCAGAGCGGGAACTCGCCCGGCGCTGCCGGATCTGGCGCGCGGTGCTCCCGCGCGACGGTGACAGCTTCAGCGTCCCGGCACCGGACGCGGAGACTGCGGCGGCTCCCTGGCCGCACCCGTTCCGGGTCCTCGTCCTCGGCGGCGCCCGGTCAGGCAAGTCCGAGGAGGCGGAGATGCGGGTCGCCGCCGAACCGTCGGTGACCTACGTAGCGACCGGCCCCGCGGCCCTGGACACCACCGGGCGTGACAGCGGAGGCGCTGGTGATGGCGGCGACGCTGAATGGGCCGCCCGGATCGCCGCGCACCGCGCGCGCCGCCCGCAGTGGTGGCGGACGGTCGAGAGCACGGACCTCGCCGGAGCGCTCCGGCAGACCCGCGGGGCCATCCTGGTGGACAGCATGACCACCTGGCTCGCCGCGGCGATGGATGAATGCGGGGTGTGGGCCGGCTCCCCCGCCGCGGCCGAGCTGCTGGAGGCACGGATCGCGGAACTCCGCATGGCATGGCGCCAGGCCAGCGCCTATGTGGTCGCCGTCAGCGACGAGACGGGCCTGGGCATCGTCCCGGAGACGCCGTCCGGGCGGATGTTCCGGGATGAGCTCGGACGGCTCAACCAGCACCTGGCGGCCGAGTCGGACGAGGTCACTTTCGTCGTCGCCGGCCGCGCGCTGACCCTGCCTGACTGAGCGGCCAGCCGGCGCGCGATCGAGCGGTCTGTCACGCAGCGATAACGATACGGGCATCCCCGCGCCGCCCCGGCTGGCACGTGATGGCTGGTGACGGCTACCTTAAATATCACACAAACTGTTGGATGGGACACGGGGTTGCCGTGTGCTTCCGGGACGAGGTGAGAACGACATGACGCGCGTCGTTGTCGTCGGTGATCTCATGACAGACGCCGTCGCCCACGCGCACTACCCGCTGGCCAGGGGAAGCGATACCGCCGCCACCGTATCCATGCACGGCGGCGGTTCCGGTGCGAACATCGCGGCGTGGCTAGCCGTCGATGGCACGGACGTCGCGTTCGTCGGCAGGCGCGGAGCCGACATCGCCGGCCGGAACCGCGACATGGAACTCATGGGGTACGGGGTCGACGCGCGGCTGGTGATGGACCCGGAACGGCCCACTGGAACCTGTGTGGTCATGGTCACTCACAAGGGCGAGCACACGATGCTCTCGGATCCGGGAGCCAACGCGGCGCTGTCGCCCGATGACCTGCCGCGTGACCTGTTCGCTCCCGGTAACCACATGCACATTTCGGGGTACACGCTGCTCAATGAGGGCGCGCGGCCGGCCGCGCTGGCCGCTATCTCCTACAGCATCCGGGCCGGCATGTCGGTGTCGGTGGACGCGGCCTCGTCGGCACCGCTTGAGCGCGTAGGCGCCGAGCCGTTCCTTGAGCTGAGCAACGGCGCCATGCTGCTCTTTGTGAACCAGGCGGAGGCGCGGGTGCTGACCGGCCGGGACGACCCGGAGCAGGCCGCCCGGGTGCTGACCGCCTGGTATCCGCAGGTGGTCGTGAAGATGGGTGCGGACGGCGCGCTGTTCTACGCCAACGGCCGCCCGCCCGTGCGCGTCCCGGCACCGCCGATGGACCGGATTATCGACGGAACGGGGGCGGGCGACGCGTTCTGCGCCGGCTTCCTCACGCCATGGCTGGACAAGAAGCCGCCTGGCGAGGCGCTTGCCAGCGGCTGCAGGCTGGCCGCCCACGCAATGAGCCTGGTCGGCGCCCGTCCGGTCCTGTAGCTGTGCTGGCCCAGGGGGACGACCCCCCGGGGGCGCCCAACAGAACTGCGCTCCGCTGACCAGCGGTTTTGCCGTTCCTCGCCGCTCCCCGCGGTGCTGTGGCTCCACGGGGGCGGGTACGTCTCGGGCACGCCCGAGCAGAGCCAGGCCATGATCAACGAGTTCGCTGACGAGCTCGGCTGCCTGGTCGTCGCCGTCGACTACCGTCTCGCACCCGAAACGCCCCACCCCGGGCCGCTGCAAGACTGCTACGCCGCCCTGCGATGGCTGCACGGCAACGCGGACGAACTCGGCGTGGACCCCGACCGCATCGCCATCGCGGGCGACAGCGCGGGCGCCGGACTCACCGCCGCGCTCGCCCAACTCGCCCGTGACCGATCTGAAATTCCGCTGCGGGCTCAGGTTCTGCTCTACCCGATGCTCGACGATCGCACGTGTGTCGAGACCGACCCCAACCAGTACACGGGTGAGTTCATCTGGACCCGCGCCCGGCCCATCCAGGCGGTGCCGACGACTCCTCCGCCGCCGAGGACCAGAGCCCGTTTTGTGTTCATCATGTTCAGCCTCTCGCATTCGAATGTTCGGTGAGCTGTGCGCATCGACCGCAAGGCACTCGTCATGTGCGGGGCTGCAGGTACTCGAAGACGGAGCCGTCCGGGTGGCGAGCCACGATCCTCGTGCCGTTGGGTACTTCCGTCGGTGCTTCCAGCACCTCGGCGCCCGCCCTGCAGCAGAAACGGCCCCACCAATGCCAACTCCAGATCACGGTAGGGGAATCGCCTGACTTCGACGTCCCCGGCCAATTCACGATAGAAGGGAATGGTAGCCTCAAGGTCCTCGACCTCGACGTCTGCGATCATCGCTCGAATATTGCTGCGCACGCCGCTTGTCCTTTCGTCATTCCGCGGTGCCGTCAAACTCACCGCGGTGGCGGGAGCCACCTCCTCACGTTGGTCAGACCTGGATCTGTCCACCATCGATGAAGTGCTCGGCGCCGGTGATGAACGAACTCTCCGGCCCGGCAAGGAAAGCGGCCAGCGCTGCGACCTCCTCGGGACGGCCCATGCGCTGCAGCGGTAGTCCGGAGACAGGACCCGGCCGTCGCCGCGACGGCCCGCCAGACGTTCGCAGCCATCCAGGAACTGATCGCTTCCTGCATCGCCGGAGCGCAGCGGGCGGGCGACATCAAGCAGGACACGGACCCCGCCCAACTTGCCGCACTCCTGCTGGCCGTGCTGCGAGGAATCGAAGCGCTGGGCAAAGGTGGAAGCAGCCCCGACTCGCTGCGCGCGATCGCCGACACGGCCTTGGCTCTCCTGCCTCTACCGTAGGACCGCACGGATCGCAACACCCACAGGGCCCACCTC
>DASQVO010000539.1:0-7693 GCA_035640715.1 Streptosporangiaceae bacterium | reverse complement strand
GTTCGTGATCCGCACCGGTGCGCAGACCCTCGACGATCAGGTGGTTCTCGGCAGTATCGAATACGGGCCGGTGAACTACGAGTCTGCGAGGCTGCTTTTCGTTCTCGGCCACCAGCGGTGCGGCGCGGTGAGCGCGGCAATATCGGCTATCGAGACCGGCAAGCCGGCGCCCGGCCATATCCAGGCAGTGGTAGATGCGCTGAAGCCCGCCTACCGGGTGGCGAAACAGCAAAGCGGGGACCTGCTCGACAACATGGTACGGGCGCAAACGAAACTCACCGTCCAGCGTCTGAAGCAGGACCCGCTGCTCAGAGAGCTGGTTGCTAACGGTCACTTGATGGCCGTCGGAGGGTACTACAGCCTGGACACCGGCGCAGTGGAGATTATCGCCTGAACGGCAGAAATGATCACTCCAAGCCGCCCGGCGGATGGGGGGTCGCGACTTCCGGTGAGACATGGCGCGCTGGACCGGCGTAATTGCCAGATGGCATGATGATCACCGACTGTTCGTCAGGCGTCAGGTACACCGCGTCGCCGTGGGACAGCCCGATTTTTTCCTGGTAAATCCGGACCTTCACGACCTCGCTCCCCACACGCACGTGGTAGTCCCAGCAGTCGCCGTGATAGATGCTGAACTCAACCCGGCCGGGCCACGAGCTCTCGCTGCGCTGCCGCCGGGAAAGCCGGAAGCTCTCCGGCCGCATGAACGCGCTCACCCGGTCCCCGGCGGCCAATCCCGCACACGCGCGGCAGCGCAGCGTACCCTGGGCCACTTTCACCTCTGCGACATCTCCGGAAAGCGATTGCACGACGCCGGGAATCCTGTTGGACACACCGAGGAACCTCGCCGTGAACTCCTGCCGCGGCCAGGCATAGATTTCCTGCGGTAGGCCCGTTTCAATAATGCGCCCGCCGTTCATCACGACAACCTCATCGGATATCGCGAGCGCTTCGTCCTGGTCATGGGTAACGAAGACGGTGGTGATATGCAGCCTTTGCTGCAGCGCCCTGATCTCGTCCCGCATGTGGTCGCGCAAACCGGCGTCGAGATTGCTCAGCGGCTCATCGAGCAGCAGCACCTCTGGCTCCCTGACCAGCGCGCGAGCAAGGGCGACGCGCTGCTGCTGGCCACCGGACAGCGCCGGGGCCGGCCTGTTCGCCAGGTCGCGCAGGCCGACAAGCTCGAGCGCCTCGAGAGCGCGCGCGGCCGCCTGTTTGCGGCCGATTTTTGACCTGCCCACACGCAGCGGGAACATGACATTGTCCAGCACGGTCATATGCGGCCATATCGCATAGGACTGGAACACGACGCCGATGGGCCGCTGATGTGCGCCAAGATAGATGTTGCGCTGCGAAGAGTAGACGGTTCTGTTCCCGATGTGGATTTCTCCGTCGTCCGGGCGCTCGAGCCCCGCAATAAGGCGCAGCGTGGTCGTCTTGCCGCATCCGCTCGGCCCGAGCAGCGTCACAAGCTTGCCTTCCGGGACCTCCAGATCGATGCCGTCGGCGGCACGGACCGTGGCCGTCCGATCAGGGAACTGCTTCGTCACTCCCGCGAGTTTGATCATGTCCAACCTCCACGTCTGTCCACGTCCGTTGGTAGCAGGTTCGTATCTGTCATCCGGTCAGCGGTCGCCCGTGCTGATCCGGGTCAGCGACTGCCGATACCCAGCCGCCCGCCCAGCCGCTGGACGATCCCAGCCACAACGGCGAGGAATGCAACGATAAGGACGCCGAGGGCAGCAACCACGGGATAGTCACCATTTGACCAGAGGTCATAAACCGTCACCGACATAACTTCGTTTCCCTGGGTATAGAGAAATATCGCAGCGGAGATCTCACGAAATGCGACGATCATCGTGTAGAGAAATGCTGCGAGCAACGACGGCATCAGTAGTGGCACGAACACCCGGCGGAATGACTGCGGCCAGGAAGCGCCGCTTGCGGTAGCGGCCTCCTCGAGCTCGTCCTTGATCTGCGCCATGCCTGGCGCCAGGTAACGCAGGCCATACGGCAGGCTGATCGTGATAAAGGCCACGATAAGGATGATCAATGTGCCGTACAGGTGGAATGGCAGCGGAGCCACGAGGTACCAGTAAAGGATCCCGACCCCCATGATGATGCTCGGGACCGCGATCGGCATCGTCGCAAGGCCGTCCAGCAGATGACGCCCGCGGATGCGGGTCTTCACCACTATGTAGGCGACCACGGCAGAGAGCGCCGTCACGACGGTACCGGATATCACAGCGGTGAGCACACTGTTGCGAACGGACCGAAGCAGGTTCGGTGCCGTCCAGATCTGCCGGAAGTTAGCCAGGGTGATGTCGTGCAGTGCCTTCGCCGACGGCGGCTCATAGCCAGGAAGCAGGGACGACCACAACAGGATCACCAGTGGGAGCACGACAGCGATGAGGAAGAACAGTATGAAGGCGGCCAGGCCGACGGGCCGCCAGCGGCCCAGGTCGGTCACCGAGGGCCTGAAGCCTTTCCCGGTGATGGTCGCGGTCACCGATCCCCTGCTCAGCCGGCGTGACAGCCACAGGCCGCCCACGGCGATGCACAGCACGAAAACGCCGATTACGCCGACCGTGCCGTAGTCCGGGGGAAACGTCTGCAGCGCGTCGTAGATCTTGCTCACGAAAACGAACGTGTGGCCCGGCACGCCGATTAGCTGCGGCACCTCGAAGGTGGAGATCGTCTGGATGAACATCAGCAGGGCTGCGGACAGGATCGCCGGCCCGACGAGCCGCAAAGTGATCTTACGGAATACGCACCAGGGGGATGCGCCCGAGCTGAGCGCGGCCTCCTCCATGGAGGCGTCCATCGATGTGAACGCGGCCACCCCCATGAGGAACGCGATGGGAGTCACGTGCATCGTCTGCACGAAGACCATTCCGGGCAGCGAGTAGATGTTGAACGTCGGCAGATGCAGGTCGCGCAGCAGTGAGTTGAGCGGGCCGGTGCTCGGAGCGAACAACAGTGCCCAGGCGACGGTGTTGAGGATGCCGGGGATGATCAACGGGACGATCGCAGCCACGCGAGCGAACGATTTCGCCGGGGTGTTGGTGCGGCTGACCAGCCACGCGAGGCCGAAGCCGATGCAGGTCGAGACGGCGGCGGTGGCCGCCGCGTACGCGAACGAGTTGGTGACGAGCTGCCCGAACCCCGGGGACGTGAACGTCTCGGCGTAGTGGCTGGCCGTCCAATGGGAAGGGCCGGTGCCGAGGAACGACGACTGGAAGCTGGCCACCAGCATGGTGCCGATGGGGACGAGCGCCAGGTAGGCGACCACCACTGCGGCCGGGAGCAGGATCAGGTATTTGGGCTCTCGGCGCAGCCGGCCGATCGAGGCGGCGAACCGTGCCGGAGCCTGGCCTGATCCTCGCCCCGGGCGGCCGATAGCGATACTCATAGACAGAAACCTTCCCCTGGGGCGGGCTGGGAGGCCCGGGCCGGCCGCGCCGGCCCGGGCGCCCGTTGTGCCGTCACGGCCTGCGTCATGACGCGTGCAGTGCCTGCTTGTATTCGCTCATATCTGTGTTGTACTCAGCAGATGGCAGGGCACCGACCCATGCGGGCGGCCACGTGCTCGGATTCCACACCGTCGGATCGTTGCTGACATCCTCGCGCAGCGACAGGTGCTTGGTGACATCCACGATGGCCGCTTGACCTGTCTTCGACTCCATCCAGTCGATGAACAGCTTGGCGGCATCTGGGTGCGGCGCGTTCTTCGCCATGTCGATCAGTGAGAGCGACGTGGGAAGCGGGTTTGTGTTGACGAAAGCGATCTGGCTGGGAGTCGTTTTCTTCAGCCTCGCCGCCAGGTACCCGTAGGCAGTCGCGGTCGCCATAGGCTCGCCCGACTGAACCTGCGTCAACGCCAGGGTGTGGCTGGTGACGAAACGTGGGCTGTTGTTGCCAAGTGCCTTGATCAGGGCAAGTGCCTTGGTGTGGCCCATGGAGGAGATAAGAGCCTGATAGAGGTTCACCGCGCTGGGGTCGATCGAGAAGTTTCCCTTCCACTGCGGTTTCGCGAGGTCCTGAAATGTTTGCGGCACAGGTATGTGATGCGCCTTCAGCGCAGTGGGGTTGTAGGCGATGACAGTGGTGTTCGCGTAGACGACCCCGGAATAGCCGGCAGGCAGACTGAGGCCAGCGGGAAGCGCCGCCTCGTCCGGCGCCTTATAGGGCGCCAGCGCATTCGCGTAAATGAGCTGGGAAACATAGACGGACTCACCAGAGACGACGTCCGCGTTGTACTTGGCGGCTCTTTGCTCGGTGATGACCCTGGCTGGCAACTGGTCGGCGCTCAGGCGCAGCGCCTGAACTTTGATCGTTGGGTAAACCTTGTTGAAAGCGGCGATCATCGGGGCTACGTCCTTGCTGGAGAAGGTCGTGTACCACGCGACCGTGCCTTCCTTGTTCGCAGCCGAAAGCAGCTCCTGCTGCGTTTGAGGTTTCGATGACGCATTGTCGTTGCTGGTTGGCCCGCTGCTACCGCAGGCTGCGGCCAGCAACAGCACCGTCACCCATGCCGAGGCCAGTGGCAGGCGCCTTTGCCATGCCATTCTCATGGACGTTCCCTTCCTTTCACGAAGGCGATTACCGTAACCGCGGACGGCCGCCGTGACGGTGTGGCCGCACAGCGGCCGCCTGCATGGGGGGCGTAGAGGAGGCCGCGGCGCGGGGCCCTTGCATTGCGGGACCGCGTGGACTAAAAGTAATACCATTCGGTCTTCAGAACAAGGTCTCGCGTTAAGGTGCGTGTCGTAGCCGGTTCCGGTCGATGGCGTGGCTAACCGGCCGGGTTCCCTTACTCACACAAGCAGGCAGGTGGCCATGCGCGTACTGAGTAATGATGATGTCCGCAGCGTTCTCGGCATGACCGAGACGATGGCGGCGCTGCGAGCCGGATACGCCGAGCTACACACCGGTGAGGCGAGCTACGGACCGAGGATTGACTACTACCTGCCCACCGGCCGGCCCTCTGACTATTACCAGTGGGGCTCGATGGTGGGGGCGTCCCGCCACTTCGGCGTCGTGGCCATCCGCATGAAGTCAGACATCGTAAGCTGGCCGGACGGCCGCAGCCAGGAGAAGTATTGCCTGCGTCCGGGCCTGTACTGCGGGCTGATTATGCTGTTCGACGCGAGCACTGGCGTGCCTGCCGCCCTGATCCAAGACGGCTATCTCCAGCACATGAGAGTAGGCGGCGCCGCGGGCATCGGAACCGACCTTCTCGCCCGGCCGGGTCCGCAGATCATCGGGATGGTTGGCTCCGGAGGCATGGCTCGCACCTTCCTGCACGCCTTCGCTCTCGTACGGCCGATTCGCGGCGTACGTGTCTACAGCCCCAATGCTGGGCACCGCGAGACATACGCCGCTGAGATGACCGAAGCGCTAGGCGTGCCGGTCAGGGCCGTGGACAGCGCTGAGGAGGCAGTGCGTGGCGCCGGCATCGTGGCTAGCGCAACCGATTCGATGCTCCCGACGTTCGATCCGGCGTGGCTGTCGCCGGGAGCCCATGTGGTGTGCGTCACCCGCCGGGAGCTCGGCGACGCACTGGTAGAGCGGGCCGACCGGATCGTGCAGCTCGGTGTCCACACGGTCCCGTACGGCACGCCAGTGCCGATGATGGAGTGGAAGGCCGGAGGGATCGCGGCCTACGTGGCAGGTCGGCCAGAAGAACGAGCCGTGATCCCGCCGAGCAGGGTGCACCAGACGGGCGAGTATCCCACCTTGACCGATGTTGAGGCTGGGCGTGCGCCAGGGCGGACATCCCCGGAGGAGGTCACGCTGTTCGTCGCGACCGGCACGCAGGGCTTGCAGTTCGCCGCAGTGGGTGGCCAGGCGCTGCGGCTGGCAGCCGAGCGGGGCCTAGGGCACGACATCCCCGATGACTGGCTGCTTGAAGACATCAGAGATTGATTCTCCGCGCATCTCACAATGTTGCGCCGGTGCCTGCGCCGTTGCCGCCTGACAAGCTCCGGCCGCGAGCTCGCCGCCCCGCCTATCTGCCTACCCGGCCGTCAGGCCGGGCACCTGCTGCCCGCCGCCCGCGTCCAGGCAGGCACGCAGGACCCGCCCGGCCCACTCGCGGGCCATGGCTTTCTTGTAGCGCGCCGAGCCGCGCTGGTCGTCGGCCGGGTCGGCTGCCGCCTCCGCCGCTTCCGCCACGGCCTCGATCTCCCCCGCACCCGGCACGGTCCCGGTCAGCCCGGCCGCCTGCGGGACCAGCATCGGCGCCGGGCCGACTCCGCCGAGGACGAGGACGGCGCTGGTGACCCGCATGTCATCGCCGCGCACGATGCTCGCCGCCGCGCTGACCGTCGGGTAATCATCATCGCTTCCCGGGGTGAACCGGGCGTAGGCCGCGCGCCGGCCGGGGACGGCGGGGATGACGACGTGCGTCACGAGCTCGTCCTCGGCGAGGACCGTCTCCATGAAACCGGTGTGGAAGCCCGCGACCGGGATCTCGCGTGTCCCCGCCGGTCCCGCGATCCGGATCCGGGCGTCCAGGGCGTACAGGATCGGCGGGACATCCTGGCGCGCGTCGGAGTGGGCCAGCGCACCGCCGAGTGTGGCGACCGCGCGCACCCGGGGGTTGCCCACCTGCCCGGCCGCGTAGGCCAGCGCCGGGAGCTGCCGGCGGATTACGCCGGAGCGGGCGATCTCCCGCAGGGTGACCGTGGCGCCGATGCGCACGTCCCCGCCGGGGCCGGCGTCGAGCTGCCGCAGTTCGGGAATCCGCGCCAGCCATACGATCTTGCCCGGCTCGATCAGGTCGTTCTTGAGCAGCAGGCCTACCGAGGTGCCGCCGCCCATGGCGATCGCGTCCTGTTCCCCGGCCAGCTCGGCGAGCGCCTCGCTCAGCGTCACCGGCGCGGAGAAGACCATGTCAGCGGGCGGCAAGGTAGGCCCTCACGGACGCGGCGATCGTCTGGTACCCGGTGCACCGGCACAGGTTGCCGGCCTGGTGCTCGCGGATCTCCTCCTCGGTCGCGGCGGGATTCTCCCTGGCTAGGGCGGCCGCCGCCACGACCTGGCCGGGTGTGCAGATCCCGCACTGCATCCCCTCCTGCTCGGCGAACGCCCGGACCAGCTCAGGCTCCTCGCGGGCCAGGCCCTCCACCGTCCAGACGCTGGCCCCGTCCGCGCAGGCCGCCAGGTAGAGGCACGAGCTGACCGGCAGGTCGTCCACGAGGACCGTGCACAGCCCGCAGACGCCGACCCCGCAGGCTTCCTTGGTCCCGGTCAGGCCCAGCTCCCGGATCAGATCGACCAGCAGCACGCCCGGCTCGGTCTCGGCCTTCACGGCCTCGCCGTTGAGCGTGAATGAGAGCTTCACTGTCACCGCCTCCCGCCGGGGGCACCGGCGCCCGCCAGCCCGCCGGCTTTCACGGGCCCGCGCAGGGCCCAGAACACTTTCTCGGCCGTGACGGGGAGGTCCCGGATACGGCATCCGGTGGCGTCGGCTACCGCGTTCGCGACTGCGGCGGCCACCGGCACGTTCGTCAGCTCGCCGACCGGCTTGATGTTGGCCGACGTCACGCCCTGGCCGCCTTCCAGCAGGACCGTGCGCAGCACCGGTGCGTCGTGCATGGAGGGCAGCTTGAACTCGCCGAGGTTGGCCGCCGTGATCTGGCCGGCGTCTTCGGCCAGGTCCTCCAGGCAGGCGAAACCGTAGCCCATG
>DASQVO010000538.1:0-4263 GCA_035640715.1 Streptosporangiaceae bacterium | reverse complement strand
CCTAAATGTCGTTATTGGCGCCCGGCCGCGACGGCATGTCCCTTCAGGGAGCCGGCACGGTGACAGTTTTGTTCAAGGATTTGTTCGCTCCGGCACCATTGCCAGTATTGCTCGTAGTTGTGGCCGATCCGGCCCCAGTGCCAGTGCTGTTCGCTCCGGCCCCATTGCCAGTGTTGGTCGATCCGGTCGATCCGACCGATCCGGTCTCACTGCCAGTGATGTCCCGGTACATGGTGTTGCCGCTCCCGCCGCTGTCGGCGATCTGGTTGCCGATGGACTTATCATCTCTGCCCATGACGAGGATCCCGATACCGGGCCCGCCAACCGCAATGACCGGGGTCGCCGGGGTGGCGGCGAATTCGTCGTCGGTGCCGTTGAACCAGGGGGTGTGTGCGGTGGTCTTCGCGGTGCCGGTGTTGCCCGCCAGGTGGCGCTCATGCGCCTCCCGGCCACCCTTCGCCGGGCCCGCGACCGCCCGGCTGGTGTGAGGTGCGGCCATGGCGGTGGCCGGGAAAACCGCCAGGCCAACCAAGGCGGGGATCGCGCTGACCGCGGCGCGTTTGAGCATGCGGTGCATAAGACACTCCCTATCGATGAGGAACGGAGAAGCGATACGCCATCGGCTATTTCCTCCCGCTGGCACAGCCGCGGCGCCGACAGTCTTTTCACCGGGTTCTCTACCTTCAGCTCCAGGGATAAATCACGAGACCGGCAAAGTCGCTTGTGATCTACGTCTCGCAACGGGAGAACAAGGCGCGGACTGGACCTTCGACAAGCCCTATCCTCCTAGGCCAAATGCACTTTTTATATGCAAACGATCAAGCTATACCAGTCCCAGGAGAAAGCCCGAGATTAATCCGCGGGTCCGGGGTTCAAGTCCCTGGCGACGTACCCGTCCTAACGTGGGGTTTTACCCATTCCTGGTCGCCTCGTCGAGGCGTTTCCGGACCATCGTTGCTCCACGGTTGCTCGTCAGACCGGACCTAGTCGCTGGCGGCTTGTCAACGTTGGTCGCGCCGGCCCTTATCGAGCCCCCTGGCGGCGCACCTTTCCTGACCTGGAGTCATGCCCGCTCCCGGCGCTGGCCGGGCTGACCGCTATGGCCTTCGGCATGCCATGACATCCGTCTGCTTGCCTGCGGTTCCCGAACGGCCAGCGGCTTCGCGTGGCCGGCTCAGCTTCCCGGAAGCTGGCCGGGGCGCGCGACCGCCAGCATTTGGGTGGGGTGCACCGGGCGGGCAGGTGTCACCCACACGGACCACGGCGTAGCAGATGGCGGGCCGCGCTCCGCGGCGACGCGCCAACCACCTGCGGGTAGAGGACGCCGGGACAATCACCGCTCGTTGGCACGGGACAGGCGCATCGGTGGCCGGGCGAGACGACCGGCGGCGCTCTGGCCGGAGCCAGACAAGTGACATGAAGGTGAATTTCAGATGACGAGAGAATGAACAGCAACCGACGTTGGAAAGAATTTGGCCAAGGGCTTATATCCGGCCCGGCACCGGATTCTCGATATATCGGGTATGGGCGATCACCGCTTGGATAGAAGGCCTTCAGTATCCATGAAGCAGGACTTTCGTCCCTGACGGGCGCTCCGGTGATGGGACTACATTGCCACATGTCGGAGAATGATGAAGTCCACATGAAGAGAGAATCATGGTAGCGGCAGCAGCCTTCGGCGGCAATGCTTCTATTATCCGAATTGACTATTTCGCGCGGGAATGACCCACAGTACAACAGAGGCGGCCAAGGCGGCGATCGCGGGCTGGACATCAAGCCCGATGGGGATTACCTGCGCCGCTTGGTGCCCTCGCCGCGAGAACCAGCCTATGTAGCAGAGCGGGCAGAGTGCCGTGTCGCACCATCAAGGCAATCCTCGTGGGAACGCTCTGCTGGTGATGAAAGGTGTTCTGATATGAAACACTTGCGCATCCAGCGGGTCACGACGGCGGGGATTGCCCTTGCCGGAACGGTATTGTTCCTTGCCGCCTGCGGCTCATCGTCGAGCAGTGGCTCGCCGGGAAACAGAGCATCCTCGTCGGGCGCCGCCCTGAATGGCACGGTCAACGGGAGCGGGTCGACGTTCCAGCTCAGCTTCCAGCAGGCGGCCATTTCGAGCTTCAAGTCGGTCCAGTCCGGCATGACGGTCAACTACGGCGGCGGCGGCTCTGGCAAGGGGCGCACGGACCTGGCCTCGGGGGTCGTCAACTACGCGGGCTCGGACTCGCCGATCCCCGCCAAGGAGCAGGCGAACTTCAAGGGCAAGACGGTGCTCTACTTCCCCGTCGTGATCGGCCCGATCACGGCCTCCTATAACCTGTCGGGCCTCAGCAAGCCACTGCGGCTGTCGGCGCCGGTCATCGCGAACATCTTCCTGGGCAAGATCAAGTCCTGGAACGACCCGTCGATCAAGGCGGACAACCCTGGCGTCACCCTGCCCAGCACCCCGGTCACCGTCGCCCGCCGCTCGGACTCCTCGGGCACCACGCAGAACTTCTCCGAGTTCCTGGTCAAGGGCGCGCCCGGCGTCTGGACGCTCGGGACCAGCTCGGTCATCAACTGGCCCGCCGCCAGCCGGGGCGGCAACGGCAACAGCGGGGTGGCGCAGATCATCAAGTCCACCCCCGGGGCCATCGGGTACGTGGACTACGCCGACGCCAAGGCCTCCGGGCTGACCTTCGCTTCGGTCAAGAACCAAGCCGGCCAGTACGTCGCGCCGTCGCCGGCTTCGGCCTCTGCCGCCGCCGGCCAGGCCACCGTCAAGCCCGATCTGACGTTCAGCGCGATCTGGGCCCACGGCGCCAGCTCGTACCCGATCACCTATCAGTCATGGGACCTGGCCTACGAAACTCAGCCGAATGCGAAGACTGCGAAGATGCTCCAGGCGTACATCGGCTACCTGCTCGGAGACGGCCAGAAACTGCTTACCCAGCTGAACTACGCGCCGCTGCCCGCCAACATCGACCAGAGGGCCAAGGCGCAGCTCAGCAAGATCGGTAGGTAGTGATGAAGACAGCGTTGCAGATGTACCAGATCGGCTCGCCATCGTGAGCACCGCGACGCAGACGGATCCGGCCATCCCGGCCGGATCCGCCAGTTCCCTGTCGCAGCGGCGGCCGCTCGGTGACCGCGGCTTCCAGATCCTCGCGGCCGCGGCCGGCCTGCTGGTGCTGGTGATCCTGGCCCTGATCGCCGTATCGACCACCCAGCAGGCATCGTCGTGGTTCTCCACCGAGGGCGCGAAGGTCTTCTCGAGCAGATGGAACCCCGTGGCCAGCCAATTCGGCGCGCTGGCCTTCATCTACGGCACGGCCATCTCGGCGGTGATCGCGATCGTGATGGCCGTCCCAGTCAGCGTGGGCATCGCCCTGCTCCTGACCGAGGTCGTGCCATACCGGTGGGCGCGCCCGATCGTGTACGTGATCGACCTCCTGGCGGTGGTCCCGTCCGTGGTCTGGGGCCTGTGGGGGATCCTGGTGTTCGCACCGTGGATCCAGCACATCTACAGGTCGATAGGCTTGGGCGTCAGCGGCGTCCCGGTGCTGGGCCCCCTGCTCGGGCCGCCCACCAGCGGGGCCTCGTTCTTCACCGCCGGCATCATCCTGGCCTTCATGATCACGCCGATCGTGACCTCGCTGTCGCGCGAGGTCATGGCGACGGTACCGGCGATCGACAAGGAGGGCGCGTACGCGCTCGGCGCTACACGCCTGGAGATGATCCGCGGCGCCGTCTGGCCGCACAGCCAGGGCGGCGTCGTCGGGGCGGTGCTGCTCGGCCTGGGCCGGGCGATGGGCGAGACGATCGCGGTGGCGCTCGTGATCGGCTCGTCGGCCACGATCACGTCGCACCTGTTCGCCCCCGGCTACAGCATGCCCTCGGTCATCGCGAACGAGTTCGGCGAGGCCTCCGGCGTGTTCCGCGCCGCGCTGATCGGGCTCGGGGTGCTCCTGTTCCTCATGACGATCATCATCAACGTCGTCGCCCGGGGGATCGTGGAGCGATCCGCCCGGCGGAAGCGTGGTGCCTGATGGCCGCCGTCGCCGGGCAGCAGCAGGTCGACCTGCGAGAGCCGCCATCGTGGCGGCGCAGGAAGAACCGCATCGCGACCGTGCTGATGGTGCTGGCGTTCGTGCTCGTGATGATCCCGCTGGGGTTCGTCGTGTACACGGTGATCGCCAAGGGTGCCTCGGTCATCAGCTGGTCCTTCCTCACCAGCTCGATCCCGGTGAACGTAGCGCCCGCGAACGTGGGCGGAATCGGGCC
>DASQVO010000537.1:0-4015 GCA_035640715.1 Streptosporangiaceae bacterium | reverse complement strand
AGCGCGGCGGCATCAAGCAGTTCGCCGAGGTTGCCGGTGGCGATGATGCCGGCCTGCCCGAACAGGGCCTCACGGGTCACCAGCGGTGTGGTGACCGCGGCGGTGCGGAAGGCGGCGGCCTGCTGGCCGGCTTCCGGCCGGCCCGCTTCCACGGTGAGCACGGGCATGGTCCGGCCGACACGCCGCGCGGTGCGGGCGAACTTGCGCGGGTTGCCGAACGACTCGATGTAGAGCACCGCGAGCCTGGTCGCCTGGTCCTGCTCCCACCACATCAGCATGTCATTGCTGGAGATGTCGTACTTGTTGCCGACCGAGGCGAAGGAGGAAATGCCCACGCCCAGCCGGGACAGCCGGTCGGCCAGGGCGAAGCCCAGCCCGCCGGACTGCATCACCAGGCCCGCCGTTCCCGGCTTGGGGTGGCGGGCGGCGAAGGTGGCATCCAGGCCGATGCCGGGGACGGCGATGCCGAAGCAGTTCGGGCCGGCCAGCCGCATGCCGTAACGGCGGCAGATCGCCAGCAGGTCGGCGCCTTGCGGCGTGTCCAGTCCCGCGGTGATGACGACCATGGCCTTGACGCCGCGCCGGCCGCACTCATCGGCCACGGCTGACACGGCGGCGGCCGGCACGGCGATCACCGCAAGATCGACCGGCTCGGGAAGCGCGGCCACCGACGGCAGGCACGGCACGTCCTCCATGTGAGTAGCGTGCGGGTTGACCGCGTAGACGCGGCCCTGGTAGCCGCCGGTGACGATGTTGTGCAGGATGGCGCGGCCGGCCGTCCCGGTGCGGCGGCTGGCGCCGACCACGGCTACCGAGGCCGGCTGGAATACATGACGCAGGCTGGCCACGTCAGCGCTGTGCTCGCGGGACGCCACCGCGTCCAGGTAGGGAACCCAGCGCGTATCGGCATCATCGCGCAGCAGGTCGCAGGTGAACTCGGACACGGCATCCTCCAGCCAGGGCCGCGTGCCGCCCGGCGTCGGCTTCATCCCTGCCTCAGAACAGGGGCCATCGGTCACGGAGCGTGGCGACTATCTCCTTGAACGACGCGTTCGTGCAAACGGCCACCACGCGCGTGGTCATGAGGTCCCGTACTCTGGCGCTCATCGTGCTCGCCTCTTCTCATCAATCGCTGCGATTCCAGTTGACGAGAATCCGGGCGGAGCCGTCAGCGGCAAACGGCCCGGCTGATGGGTCCGTCCGGCGTGTCCTGGCGGGACCAAGGGCCGCCAGGACACGCCGGATCAGGCAAGGACGGGAAGAAGCCCCCGCTCCGCTTCTCGCGGATCCTGACTGCCCGGTGCGCGGAGCCGTTCCGCGGTTCCGCTTCTCCGGGTCTTATTCGCCCGGTTCCTTCCCGTCACCTTTCACCTTCACCTCAGCCCGGCCAGCTCACAGGGGGCTAGAGGCGAAAGACCCAGATGCCCTGTGATGTCCGTCCCGCGCAGGCAGCCGGATGGGCGCGAACAAGGGACCTTCTTCCCTAACACGTCCTGGTGGCGGGCGCGAAGACTGGGGCCATGCTCGCTGATAACTGGGGTTACGTTCGCTGATAAATGGGGGCCGGGCGCATGAGCTGTTCGCCGGGTGATCTGACGCCGTTGCCGGATCTGCTGCATGATGCCGCGCTGGCCGGGCCGGTGCGGACGCGCAGGCCCGCCTATGCGGACTTGCTCCCGCCGTGCAACCGGCTTGCTCCCGTCATGCAACCGGCCGGGACACCCACGATGCTGCCCGGCCGCGCGGGCACTGAAGGTCGCGCCGCAGCCCGTCATGGCTGGCTACCGTTGAGGAACGTGGTGATGACCGGCGCGACGCGGGCCGGACTGTCGATCAGCATGAGGTGACCGCCGCCCTTGACCGTGCGGAACTGCGCATCGGGGATGAGGGCGGCCATGATCCGGTGGTTGATGGGCGGGGTGACCGGATCGTCGTCGCCGGAGACGATGAGCGTCGGCTGGCGGATGGCCCGCAGCCACGGCAGGCTCGTCCAGCCGAACAGCGGGGCCATGCGGTACAGGGGCGCCCGGAGGCTCTGCGGGGGGCGGATCTGCAGGGTGTGCACGAGTTCCGGCTCGGCCCGCAGACGGCCGCCGAACGTCGCGCCGGCTACCTTCGCCAACTGCGCCGGATCGTAGTAATTAGCCGGCTGGAAGAATTGCCACAGCGCCGCCGGGTCACCGGGCACGGCAAAGCCGCCAAAGGAGGTCGAGACCAGCACCAGGCGGCGCACCCGGTCCGGGTGGCCGATCGCCATCTGCTGCGCTACCGCGCCGCCAAATGATGCGCCGAGCACGTGGGCCGATTCGATGCCGAGCTCATCCAGCACGGCGGCGCCGAAGGAGGCCAGTTCCCGCATGCCCGGCGGGAAGGTGGGCATCTGCGAGCGGCCGACGCCCGGCGGGTCGAACGCGATGACCTGGTACCCGGCCAGATACGGCAGCAAGGGCCCCCACAGCCCGGCCTCTGCCCACATGCCAGAGTGCAGCAGCAGTGGCTCGCCCTCCCCGCAGATCTCGGCGTGTATGCCCAGCCCCCTGATCCGAAGCCGCCGGTAAGTGATGTGCGCAGCTGAAGCGTCCGGTGTCATGCAGAGCCCATCATCGGTGCCATCTTCCGCATGGCGCCGGGACGCCATCTGAAGATTCATCCACGTGACATCAAACCTGGCACGTGGCTGTTTCCTACAGCGAGCCGCCTCCGTCACAAGGGCGCAGGAGAGCAACTGTACGTAACTCAAATCTTACCTGCCCTTAACCTGGATACTGCGAGTCACGGCTACCTTGAATCCTGTTACGGCTGGCGCGAGGATAACGCGTCAGGAAGTGCCACTCCTTCAAGGAGGGGCGACCAGCCATGATCACATCACGTACTGCTGCGCCAGTAGCCCATATACAGGCCCCGCGGGCGCGGCTGCCGGCCTACAGCGCACACGCCCGCTCCTATGAATCCGGCACCGGCGCGTTCCAGCCCTACCGCCGGGCCATCGTCGGCGCGCTCCCGCTCGGCCGGGGGGAGGTGGTCCTCGACGTGGGATGCGGGACGGGCTTGTGCTGCGGAATGCTCCGGGACAAGGTGGGCCCGGACGGAGGTGTCATCGGCATCGAGGAATCTCCCGAGATGCTGGCGGTGGCGCGTGAGCACATCGCCGGCGAAGGCTGGGGCAATGTCACGCTCGTGCAGTCACCGGCCGAGGATGCCCAGATCCCGGTAGATGATGCAGACGCCGCCCTGTTCTGCGCCGTGCACGACATCTTGCAGTCCCCGGACGCCCTGCGGAATGTTGTGAGCAAGCTACGCCCGGGGGCATGGGTAGCCGCGGGGGGCGGCAAGTGGGCGGCGCGGATGATGGTGGCCCTGAACCTGTGGGTCCGGAGGCTTCATGCGCCCTATGTGCGCAGCTTCGAGGGGTTCGACCGGCCCTGGAGGCATCTGGAGCAGCTGACCGAGGACGTCCACGTCCGCGAGGTGGCGTTCGGCAGCGGGTACATCATGACCGGCAAGGTAC
Source organism: Streptosporangiaceae bacterium (assembly GCA_035640715.1). Lineage (GTDB taxonomy): Bacteria > Actinomycetota > Actinomycetes > Streptosporangiales > Streptosporangiaceae > DASQVO01. The sequence goes on along the minus strand of DASQVO010000537.1, from coordinate 507 downwards.
CAACCGCAGCCAGGCCCGCATAACGGCCGAGCCCGCCGTCGGCGCTTACCAGCCAGGCATCGCCCTGCCTCACCATCGCGGCTCTCCTCTTCCTTCCCCTATGAGACAGGAATCACAAGCGACTTTGCCGATCTTGTGCTTCGCGTGCTGGCGTGTGGGAAGGTCCAGCGCCTGCGGAGAGGATGGGGCCAGTTCCTGCCCGGCGGGATGATGTCCGTGAACGGGCCCGCCACCGTTCTGGCGGCCGGGAAGCTGGTCGCGGGCGCAGGAGACTTAGGAGGCGATATGGCGGACGACGCCGATCCGGTGGGAACCCGGGAATGGCTTGATTGGCTGGATGCGGTGCTGGAGTCCGGTAGCAGTCGTCTGCCAGCGGCGTCACTGGGGTGATCGGTGAAACCGTTCGTGATCAACCGGCACGGCCGCCTGGTGTTCCCGGCCAATTTCCTTCCGAGCCTGGACTTCTCGGTCCTGGAAACGCTTGATCAGTTCACCGCGGTGATCGAG
>DASQVO010000536.1:0-2401 GCA_035640715.1 Streptosporangiaceae bacterium | reverse complement strand
TTCCGCGGATAAAGAACTGGCTGATTGACAAGCCGGTCGAAGGCCAGGCCGAGAAGCGCATGGCGAACCTCCGCCAGTGAACCTCATACCACTCGTAGTCGACCGACAGGTCCTCGTTGATCGTGCCCTTGCCCACTGTCTACTCTGCGGGCTCAACGGCGACAGGTACCAACTTCCCGGCAACTGTCACCGCAGCCTGGGTGGCCGCGATAAGGTGTGCTCTGTGGCGCAGATGTGGCGTGTGGAGCCGTCTGGGCCTCTTCGCGGGGACATCACGGTGCGCGGCTCGAAGAACGCCGTGACCAAGCACATGGTGGCGGCGATGCTTGGCGACGGGCCGAGCGTGATCCGCAACGCTCCCGAGGTCGGGGATGTTGACATCACCGCGGCCATGCTGGAGTCCGTCGGCTATCGGGTCGGCCGGGCGGACGGGGAAATCACGGTAGCGCCCGGCGACGCGGTGATGCCCAGAGTCCCGGAGGCGTTCACCGGGCTGAACCGGATCCCGATCCTCATGCTCGGGCCGCTGCTGCACCTGGCCGGTGAGGCGTTCGTCCCGCTCGTGGGGGGTGATCCGATCGGGCGCCGGCCGGTCGATTTCCACGTCGCGGCGCTGCGTGCGCTCGGGGCGGAAGTGGAACTCAGGCCCGCGGGAATCACCGCGCGGACCGTCAAGCTGCGCGGTGCCCGCATCGACCTGCCGTACCCGAGCGTCGGTGCGACCGAGACGGTTCTGTTGTCCGCCGTGCTCGCCGAGGGCAAGACCGTGCTGCGCAACGCCGCCACCGAGCCGGAGGTGGTGGAGCTCGCGCTGTTCCTGCAACGGATGGGCGCGCACATCGAGCTCAGCCCGGACCGGCGGATCGTGATCGAGGGAGTGGACCGGCTGCGCGCTGCCTCGACCCGGCTGGCCGGGGACCGGCTGGAGGCGTTCTCCTACCTCGTCGCGGGGCTGATCACCGGCGGGGAGGTCCGGGTGCACGGCTGCCCGCAGGACCGCCTGGTCACCGCGATCACCACGCTGGCACGCATGGGCGCCCGTTTCGACATCACCGATGACTGGATTACCGCGTCGGCGCCGGAGGGGCTACGGCCCGCGGCCGTGCATACAGATACTCACCCGGGTTTTATGACCGACTGGCAGCAGCCGCTGATGGTGCTGTTCACCCAGGCGGAGGGGATGTCGGTACTGCATGAGACCGTGTTCGAGAACCGGCTGGTATACGTGCCCGCGCTGCAGAAGATGGGCTGCGAGATCGAGGTGCTCGCGGCCTGCCTCGGCGGGCCGGCGTGCCGGTTCCATGACAGTAACGCAGTGCATTCGGCGGTGATCCGCGGGGTCTCCAAGCTGCGCGGCGCGGAGGTCACGCTGCCAGACGTGCGGGCCGGGTTCTCCGCGGTGCTGGCGGCCGCGGTCGCCGACCGCCCGTCCACCTTGCACGGGGTGCACCACATCGAGCGTGGATACCACCGGCCGTTCGAGCAGTTCGCGTCGCTTGGCCTGCGCCTGTCCAGGGACGACGCCACGTCCCGCTCCATCTGACCGGTCCGGCGGCCCCGAGAGCTGCCCTGGGCCGGCCAGGGCTCTCACATAGTGCGAACCGGCACGCCGAACAGCAGCGGCAGACTCATGACGGGATCCTTCCGGAAGGCCCCGTCCCGCCGGGGTGCGGCGGGGACGGGGCGTGTGGATAGCGGGGCGGTCAGGCGGCGATGGCGGCCTGGTCGGCCAGGGTGGGGTAGTCGGTGTAGCCGCGCGGTCTCCTCCGGGCTGGTGGGCGCCAGGTTCAGCACCACGTCGAAGTGCTGCCCGGCCACCGCCTGCAGGAGCGGGGTGGCGGTGTAGTCGACGATCCGGTCCGCGCCGTAAGAGCGCAGCCGGTCGATGCTGCGGGCGCTGCCGGTCGCGGTGACGGTGGCACCGGCCCGCTTGGCGAGCTGGATGGCGTACCCGCCGACCGCGCCGCCCGCGCCGTTGATCAGGACGCTCTGCCCCGCCTGCAGGGCGGCGTGCTTGAACAGCGATTGCCAAGCCGTCAGGCCGGCCGAGGGCAGCGCCGCGGCGTCGGTCAGGTCGCCCGTACGGGGCGCGGCAGCCAGCGGTCCGGCCGGTGCGGCGACGTACTCGGCGGCCGCGCCGGGCGCGGTCATCGGCAGGAACGCCACCACCACGTCCCCGGCGCTCCAGCCACGCACTCCCTCGCCGGCCTCGGTGATGACCCCGGCCAGGTCAAAGTTCGGGATGTGCGGGAAGGTCAGCGGGTGACGCCCGTCACGGTGCTTTGAATTCGCAACATGTAGGGTGGGGGAATGACCGGCCCCCACCCCGGCACCAACACCGACGGCGTCCAGCCGCTCGATCCCGCCCAGCTGGGCACCTACTTCGCGCTCATGGAAGCCG
>DASQVO010000535.1:0-2915 GCA_035640715.1 Streptosporangiaceae bacterium | reverse complement strand
ACGACACCACCATCGCCGACGAGCCGATCGTGCCGTTCGGCGGCGAGAAGCACTCCGGGCTGGGACGGCTGAACGGGTCGTCGAGCATCGAGGAACTCACCACTCTCAAGTGGATCTCGGTGAATCACGGGAGGCGCGCCTACCCGTAACAGTGAGCCGATATCCCAGATGTGAGCACCGGCCTCTCACTCTAGAACTGCGGTCTTACTTCGGAGCCTGGGTAGTGTGCGCCGAAAGGTGGTCCCCCTATCAGATCAACGCACTGGACGAGACCGGCGCCGTCATGGGCAACATCACAGGGCCACCCCGGATGCCTCCCGAGGAAATAGGCGCCTCATCTTAGACCCGGGTTCAAGCCGGCCCGGGCGGGTGGTGTACGCACTACCAGCGGCAATAGTGGATGTCTCCCGGAACCTAAGAGCGCCTGCGCCGTCTGTCAACGACACCGTCGCTGCGCGATGGGCTAACGCCCACTCATGACAGAACCCGTCCGACCTCCGCGACGCCGAACGGGAACTCGCCAGGCTCAAGTCCGCACTGCTGACGGGCAGCGCATCGGCCTGTTGCGATGATCGGCGCTAGCGGACAAAATGACCCGGGACAGGTCCTCGGCGGTAAGCGGACGGCAGGAGATGAACGTGGACATCACGGCTCTGTTCGCGGCGTTCATCGGAGCAGGATGGGGCGCGGTGTTTACGCGCGACCTGATGCGGGGCCGACGCTGGAGAGCCGCCGCAGACGCCGGAGTCGGCAGCGCATCCTTGCTGAACGTCGTGACCTTGGGCAGGGGGTCGTGGTCGGAACACGTGGTGATCTTTATCGTCGGGGTGGGGCTCATAATCCTCTCGGCGGTAGCCTTCGGGGCCGATCGAGGGAACTGACGGCGTGACTTTGGCGGATTTCACGGGGTAGCGAGCGCGGCAGAACGCTGAAGACATGCAGCAGTGCGACACAGCATCCCGTCTCAGCCGCCCCGTGCCAGCCACGTGCCAGAACGGGGCGGAAACGACGGACATCGAGCGGTAGCCAGATGACGAGGAAACCGGCTCTCGCCTGCAACACGGCAGTTAGCCGCCACCCGTAAAACGACCTCCTAAGCCTGATCGCGGTGGCGGTCGCGCTGCCCTGAGAATTGGGTGCGTGGCTGCGGGCTGGCGCCTGGCGCGGGTCGCTGCCGCTCCGTGGCGCGGTTTTCCGCCGGGCTGCGCGGTGGGCTGATCGGGCGGCGCGGGCGTGCCCAGGCTGCAACGATGGGTGCGGGCTGCCCGCGACGCCGAGCCTTTTTGGGATGCGAGCCCGTTTCTAAGCCTGGCGCGGGACCTTGACCTGAGGGTCGCCTCTTGTCGCCTGTGAGCACGACGGTCAACATTCGCGGCCTCTGAGCCAGATGACCGGGGTCCCCGGGCAGCCCGCCTGGTTTACCCGGTTCAAGGATAGGAGGCTTCGGGTGGGTCATGCGAGAGCACGGAAGATTCCCGCGCAGCTGGTAGAGGACGAGGAGTACCAGCTCCGGCACGAGCGGGTCGCCGGGATCGACGTCGCGAAGGCGAAGGCGGACGTGTGCACCCGGCTGCCCCCGGCCCGTGAGGGCGCCCGCCGGGCGTCGCGGCTGGAAGAGGTCCCCGCGACAGCGAGGGCGATCCTGGCGCTGGCCGGGCGGCTGCTCGCCGACGGGGTCGAGCTCGTGATCATGGAGGCAACATCGGATTACTGGCGGATCTGGTACTACCTGCTGGAGGCCGCCGGGCTGAAGGTGCAGCTGGTCAACCCGGCCCACGCTCGGCAGCTGGCCGGGCGGCCCAAGACCGACCGGCTCGACGCGCAGTGGATCGCCCGGCTGGCGGAGATGGGCCTGCTGCGGCCCAGCTTCGTGCCGCCGCCGGAGATCCGGGCCCTGCGGGACCTGACCCGGACCAGGCAGCAGCTGGCCGGCGACCGCACCCGCGAGTGGCAGCGGCTGGAAAAACTCCTCGAAGGCGCCCTGGTCAAGCTGTCATCGGCGGTGTCGCGGATGTCCAGGGCCAAGACCGCCCGCGACATCCTGGAGGCTCTCGCCGGCGGGCAGCGCGACCCTGCGGCCCTGGCCGCACTGGCCGCGGGTCAGGTCAAGGGCGGGAGGGAAGCCGTCGAGCGGTCCCTGGACGGCATGCTCCTCGGCGGCCACCACCCCATGCTGATCCGGGTCCATCTGGACCACATCACGTTCCTGGACCGCTCCATCGCTGCGGTCGAGGACGAGATCGACGCCGCCCTGGACGCCATCCCCGCCGCCTGGGGCATCAGCGCCGACGGCGTCCCGTCCCCCGACCCCGGCCCGGGCGCCGCAGCGCTGGCCGCGGTCGAGCGGCTCGCGGAGATCCCCGGTGTCAGCCGCAAGCTCGCCATGGCAATCATCGCCGAGACCGGCCTGGACATGACCCGGTTCCCGACCGCGGATCACCTGGTTTCCTGGGCCGGGCTCGCCCCGGTTGCCCGCCAGTCCGGGCCCCGGAACCGCAAGCCGAAGAAGGGGCAGGGCGACGCCTACCTCAAGGGCTACTGCACCCAGGCCGCCAACGGCGCCGCCCGCACCGAAACCTTCCTCGGCGAAAGACTCCGCCGCCTGTCCCGCCGCCTGGGCGGCAACCGGGCCAAGTGCGCCGTCGCCCGCTCCATCCTCGTCATCATCTGGCACCTGCTCGCCAGCCCCGACGCCCGGTTCACCGACCTCGGCCCCGACTGGCACCAGCGCACAGCCGACCGCGACCGCAAGATCCGCGCCCACCTCCGCCAGCTCCAGGCCCTCGGCCTCAACGTCACCATCACCGAGGCAACCGCCTAAACCCGAACCCGCTGACCAGGCCCGTTCCCCAAGCGCCACGGGCACTTAAACCATGCCCGCGTTTGGTGGCTGATTCTCACGGTCAGCGGTAGGT
>DASQVO010000534.1:0-4465 GCA_035640715.1 Streptosporangiaceae bacterium | reverse complement strand
CCCAGATCTCCAGGTAAACGTCCGCAGTCGGGTCATTGTGGATATCCCCGACAGGATCAAAGCTAGCGTCGCCGATGTTCCCGATCACTGGCTCCTCCTCAGTCGCGGTCATCCTAAGCTCACCTGCACCCCCGGCGCCTGCCTTCCAGTTCATGCCGCTTCCACTGCCTGACCAGCCAGGACATGCTGTAGGTGGTCACGGAGCCGCTGTGCTCGCGGTGCACCGACGTGCAGCTCCCGCCGGATCGCCCGGAGCGACGGCAGCTCACTGGCAGCGAGCAGGCCGAGAACACGGTCTCGGCCTGCTCTCCGGTCGCCGGGGCCAGGCGCTTGCGTGACCGGACAGGAGAGCGCTTGCTGGAGCGCTCGCGGCGAGCAGCCTCGCAAGCAGTCAGTGCCGGCATCCTCCGGCTGCTCCCTGATGCGGTGGGGGTCACCGGCAGGCAGCTCGCCAGCGTGACCACCGGCCACGGCGCGTGCGTCGCGTGGGCCCGCCCAGGCTCATGTCCGGTTGCCTCCTTGAGTCGATGTCGCGCGTCCAGCCGGCCGCGCGGGGCGGCCGTTGATGCGACACTAACCCGGTGATCCGCCGAATCAAGCTCCCCTGACCTGGGCTCTGGGACCCTGTACTGGGGACTGGTACGGCAGTCCCCATTCGGGCTCTGGCCTGCGGATGCTGTATGCGCGGCGGCGGGCCGGCCCTGCCAGGCGCCGGCCCGCCGCGTACTGCCCGGATCGTCAGCCGGTTCCGCTGATCACCGCCACCGTGGCGGTCGCGGCCTTCTGCGCGCCGATCACCGCGTGCGCGGGAAGTGCTTCGACGGTCACATCGATAGCAGTCTGGCCATCATGAATGGAGGGCTGCTGCTTACGCGGGTAGAGCGCGATCCGGAACACGAAACTCGCGGTGCCGCCCGGGCGGAGCGTAAAGCCCGGCTGCTCGGTGACGTTAAGGAAGTCGGTTCCGGTGCCCTCGGCGTCGTAGAAGACGCTGCGCCAGTCGCCCGTGACCGGGTCCCGCTCCTGCATCGTGCCGCCGGGCGCCATCTCGACCGGCGAACTGTTGCAGGTGCAGTGCGCCAGCGACACGACCGGCGTGATGTTGTCATAGGTGCCGGTGGTGCTGTTGTGCAGGCTGACCGTGAACTCAAGAGGCGCGCCACCGAGGCTGAGCACAGGCTGGGTGGGCAGGCCGGTGATCGAGACGGCCAGCGCGCCGCCCGGCGACGGTACCGGCGACGGCGAGGATGGTGCGGGCGAGGGCAGTGCGGACCCGGTAGCGGCGACGGACGCGACGGCAGCGGGGGACGTCTTCGCGGGCGTGCCCGACGGCGCGGAATCGCCGCTAGAGGAACAGCCGGTCAGTGCGATGGCGCCGGCACAGACGGAACCGAAGGCAAGTGCGGTGAGACGGCGTGACATGAGGAGGTCTCCTTAGATCGGGACAATCACGATCTCTGGAGACGGTTAAGCTGCCGATCCGGTTGCGAGCCAAAGATAAATGGTGTACAAAGCTCCCTCATTCGTCCGGGTACACCACCAGCTAGGACATGTCCGACCAGCAGCAGGAGTGCCCTTCCTGCTAGGAGGAGTCTCCTGTGTAGAATTGCCCGGTTTGGGTACCGGTTAACAGGCGGTCAAGAGTAACGCCAGCCACAATGCGGGCGGCCCGGCGGGCCGATACGCTCACGCGTATGTATGACACGCTGTCGCAGGTCGTGCGGGGGGATGCCCGGCTTGTCCTCCAGCACCTGCGTGAGCACAACACATGCGTGGCGTGCCTCCTGGAAGACCCAGCAGGCACGCAGGCCGACCTGGCCGCCAATCTGGACTCCATGCTAATCGAGCTTTCGCTGCTCAGGGACAGGATTCGCAAGTAGGCTCAGGACTTGCCCTGCGGGCATGGGTGAGCCAGGCCATGATGTCGCCGAGGACGAGGTGCCCGGGGCATGGAGTTCCGTGAAGCCTCGCAGGACCAGTAGGCAAGAACCGCGGTCCGCGACGCGCCGCAGTCGGCCGCGCGGGGCGGCCGTTGATGCGACACTAACCCGGTGATCCGCCGAATCAAGCTCCCTGACCTGTACCAGGCGCCTGGTTACCACCATGCGACCATCGCCGATGCCACGCAGTTCGTGTTCCTGTCCGGCCAGTCGCCGCTCAACGCGCGAGGCAACCTGATCGGGGCTGGCAACCTGCGGGCACAGACCCGCCAGGTGGCAAGGAACATCGCCACGGCGCTGGCCGCCGTCGGTGCCACCGCCGAGGACGTGGTGCACACCGTCATCTACGTGGCCTCCGCCGACCACGGCGACCTGGCAGAGGTGAGCTTGATGCTGCGCGAGTCGGCTGTTGCCGCCGCGTTCAGCTCGGCGAGCACCCTGCTCGGGGTGGCGCAGCTCGGCCATCCGGGGCAGCTCGTGGAGGTCGATGTGACCGCTGCGCTGACCTAGCCGGGCCGGGCCGTCACGTGGTCAGCGGACGGCCGGGAGGGCCAGCCTGATTTGCCATTGGCGGCCGGGCGCCTGGGGTCTAGCCTGGCGCCGTGGTATACATCCGCCCCGCCTCTACCGCGGATGCCGAGGCGGTTGCGCTGGTGCGGCGGGAGACCTGGCTTGCGGCCTACGCCGGCATCATCCGCGCGGAGATCATCGACCGCGTCACCGCCCCGTATGACGCCGCGCGCGAACGCGCCGTGTTCGCGTCGCGGCCATGGCGCCGGATGTTCGTCGCGGAAACCGAGCCTGCGGGGGAGCGGGCCGCGGGAACCGGGGCGGATGCAGGCACGCTGCCCGCAGGGCCGGATCCCGCCGTCGGCCAGGCCACCGGGATCGTCGGCTATGCGTCATATGGGCCCGAACGAGACCTGGATGGCACTCCTGGCCCGTGCCCGGCCGCCACGGATTCGCCGCAAGCTGCGGTCGCGGAACTGTACGCGCTGTATGTGCTGCCCGCCTGGTGGTCGACCGGCACTGGGCGGGCGCTCATGCAGCGGGTCCTCGACGAGGTGCGCGCCGAGGGCTACCAGCGGATCACGCTGTGGGTGCTGGCCGGGAACGCGCGGGCCCGCCGGTTCTACGAGCGCTCCGGCTTCCGCCTGTCCGGGGCCACGCACGTTCTGCACGGTCTCGGCGGTGTCCCCGAGGTCTGCTACGAGCGGGAGCTCAGCCCCCGGTAGGAGGCGGCTGCGGCCAGTTCCGAGAAGAACGCACGGTATCGCGCGTAATCTGTCATCGGCTGTTCACCAGGGTGCCGCCTGATCACCGGCGCCGTGCCGGTCTTTATGGGTAGAAATGAGCGTCCATGACCACCATGTGATCCCTTGGGGGAAATACACACATGCGCTTCAATCTGAAAAGCTCGGGACTTGCCGCGACAGCGGCGGCCGTGCCGCTGGCCGTCCTGTCCGTTGGCGTCGCTAGTGCTGCTGGTGCTGCTGGTGCTGCTCCAGCCCATCACGGGACCGGTTCGTATACGGTGACGCAGCTGGTGTCGGGCAAGAACCTCACCCACCGGTACACGCCGGCCGGGTCAAGCCAGTCCAAGACCGAGCCGCTCACCCGGCCCGACGACATCACTACGCTCTGGGGCAATGTGTACGCGGCCTTCCAGAACGGCGTCGGTCCGCAGGGGCAGGCCAGCACGGACGGCAACCTCGACAGCACGGTCGTCGAGCTCACGCCCGGCGGCCGGGTGGTGCGCCAGTGGGACCTTCGCGGCAAAGTCGACGGCATCGGCGCCGACCCGATGACCGGCAGGGTTATCGCCACGGTGGACGAGGACGGCAACACCAGCCTGTACACGATCGCTCCGCATCGCCGGGGCGGCCAGGTGCAGCACTACTCCTACAACCGGCTGCTGCACAACGGCGGCACTGATGCCGTGTCCGTCTACCACGGCCAGGTGCTGGTCAGCGCGTCGGCGCCGGGCACGACCGGGGGGCCGGCCGCGCCGAACCCGGCCTACCCCGCCGTTTACGTCGTCAGCCTGAACTCGCGCACGCACGTCGCGACGGTCCGGCCGCTCTTCTCCGACGAGGCCAGCGCGACGGTCGCCAACTCCGGTTCCAGTGCCGGGAAGACCGTCAAGCTGAGGCTGACCGATCCGGACTCGAACGCGGTCGTGCCGCCGGTGGCGCCGCGTTTCCGCGGCGCCTTCGAGTTGACCAGCCAGGCTGAGCAGCAGCAGATCTACGTCCAGCACGCCGACACGAAGCACCCGACCCTGTCCGTGCTGAACCTCTCCCAGACCATCGACGACACGGCCTGGGCGACCAGCTCGCACGGGCGGCTCTTCGTCACGGACAACAGCGGCGACACGGTGAACATGGTCACCGGCCCGTTCCGTCCCGGCACTGCCTTTGTCGCCGTGACCCCGACGGGCAAGGCGGCCTACCTCGGCACGCTCAACATGAGCACCGGCCAGGTCAGCCCGGTGACGCTGCACGGGCCGGCCGTGCAGGCGAAGG
>DASQVO010000533.1:0-21024 GCA_035640715.1 Streptosporangiaceae bacterium | reverse complement strand
CCGCCCTGTCTGGGCGGAACTACGCGAATGCGTGATGCACGCGACTGCGATCTCGCGCATCCTGTTTCATGAAGAGGCGCATTCCGGGGCGGGGCCACCGCCGTGAAATCCGCCCCTGACGTGCCCGGTACCGGAGGAGGGGGCAAGTGAACGGGTATCCTGCGATGATCGCCGAGGTCAACCATGTCGAGCCGGTTCCGCGCCGTATCCGGGCGTTCCTCGCCGGGCAGGTAGTGCTCGACACCACGCAGGCGCTCTATGTGTGGGAGTGGCCCTACTACCCGCAGTACTACATCCCGGCCGCCGACGTGTGCCCCGGTGTGCTCGTCCCGGAGGAACATGCCCAGCAGACCGGCCGCGGCAAGGTTGAGCTGCACGGGCTGCGCGTCGGCGAAACCCACCGGCCGCGCGCGGCCAAACTGCTCGCCGACTCGCCGATCGATGGACTGAGCGGCACCGTGCGCTTCGAGTGGGCCGCCCTCGATGCCTGGTTCGAGGAGGATGAGCAAGTGTTCGTCCACCCCCGCAACCCGTATGTGCGGGTCGACGCGCTGCGCTCGGCCCGGCCGGTGCGCGTCGAGCTCGAGGGTGCCGTGCTGGCCGAGTCGTCGTCACCGGTCATGGTCTTTGAGACGGGGCTGCCCACCCGGTACTACATCAACAGGACAGAGGTCAGCTTTGAGCACCTAATCCCCACAGGCACCATCACCTCGTGCCCCTACAAGGGCACCACAAGCGGCTACTGGTCGATCCGTGCCGGCGGCACCGTCCATCCCGACCTCGCTTGGTCCTATGACTTTCCGACCCGCCAGCTGTCACCGATCGCCGGCCTGATCGCCTTCTACAACGAAAAGGTCGACATCTTCCTCGACGGCCAGAGACTGGAGCGCCCCACGACCCATTTCTTCCCTTCGGCCGGCGGGCGGTGAGACGCCGGCAAGCGGCGGGGGACGATCATCCAGCTCCCCCGAGTAGCAGGAATCCGGCTAGCCGGGCTAGGCGAGACAGCAAATTACCGCTGGCGCCGATGCGCCGGGGCCGCATGCGCTGCAATCCTTGATGTGTGGAGAAGAACCCGTCGCCACGCCTTACGACTGCGCCCGGCACGGCCCGCCTCAGCGCCGGTGATCAGATGCTGCCGGGCGAATTCCTTCTGCGTGACGGCACTCCCGCGATGATCTGGCCGCTGCTGCCCACCGATACCGAGACGGTGCGCGACATATTCCGCCGCATGTCGCCTGAGTCGCGGCGGCGCCGGTTCCTCACCCCGATCACTGACCTCAGCGACTCAATGATCCGCTACCTCGTCGACAGCGTCGATGGGGTGCATCACATAGCGCTCGTCCTCACCGTGCTGCCGCCAGATGGCGAGGAGCGGCCGGCCGGCATCGCTCGTCTCCTTCAGAACTCCGCCGATCCCGCCACGGCCGACATCGCCTTCGCCGTTGCCGACGACTGGCAGGGACGCGGCGCCGGCGCGGCGCTCGTCGCGGCGCTGATGCAGCGGCGCCCAGCGGCGGTCAGGCGGCTTCGCGCGGCCGTCGAGGCAGGCAACCGCGCGTCCCTGGCCCTGCTCGCCGGGACCGGGCACATGTCGTACGCCCCGGCTGAGCTGGGTGTGCTCGACGTCTCGGTTGATCTCGCCGCCGCCTAACAATGGCCGGCTCCCGGCGCTACGTGCAGATGGTGGCCGATGACGCTCCGGCCAGATGGTCATGGCAACGGGGAACCCGGCGCCGATCTCCGCGGCTTCCCGGGTCGTCTGAAATCCGGCTTGTCCGGTAATACCGAAATGCTGGCCTGCAGCGGTCGCAGGCTGTACGATCCTGCGTACGCGACCGCGATTGGGCTTTTTCGCACATAACCGGACCGGGCGCGTCCATCACTGGGCCTGACAGCCCGCCCATGTGATCACACGGCTGGTGCGGAGGATGGCGATGAAGCTCTGGCGTGGATCGGTCCGGGCTGTTGCGGCCCTCTTGCTGGGATCGGCGGCAGTCCCCTTCCTGGCCCCAGCGGCCAGCGCGTCCACGGCCTCCTCGGCGGTGTGCGGGTCGTCCTCCCACCCCGCGCTCGCGGCCAGGCTCACCCGGGATATCCAGGCGGCCCACCGCGGCCGTGTTTCCGCCGTCGCGGTCGGGGTCGATGATCCCGGCATGGGGGTGACGTGCTGGCTTAACGGTTCCGAGCATTTCGATTCCGCCAGCGTGGTAAAGGTGACGATTCTCGGCGCGCTTCTCCGCAAGGCCGAGGACCAGCACAGGTACCTGACTAGCAACGAGGCCGCTCTGGCCACGGCGATGATCACCAGGTCGGATAACAATGCCGCGTCCGCGCTATGGGCCGAGCTGGGGCGGAGCTATCTCCAGCACTTCCTGAACCTGGCCCTGATGAGGCAGACAGCTCTGGGACCCGGCGGTTACTGGGGCCTGACCCAGATCACCGCCCACAACGAGGTGCTCCTGCTGCGGTTGCTGCTGCACCCGAACTCAGTGCTCGACACTGCTTCACGCAACTACGCGCTGAACCTGATGGCCCATGTCATACCCTCCCAGCGGTGGGGTGTCCCGGCCGGCGCACCGGCCAGCCTGACCGTGCACGTCAAGAACGGCTGGCTGCCCCGCGCCACCCATGGCTGGCGCATTCACAGCATCGGCTGCTTCACCGGCCGCAGCGGCGGTTACAGCATTGCGGTGCTGACCCAGGACAACGCGAGCATGGCCTACGGGGTGGCCACGGTCGAGGCGATCGCCAGGGTGATCAACCGCGACCTGAATCCCGGAACCACAGCACGCACCCCCTCATCGGCCTCGTCCCCGTCGTGGGGAAGGCCCGATGAAACCATCCCCGCCCTGCCGGACATCCCGTAGCAAACCGGATCGAGGCCGTCAGGCCGGGAAGTTGAGCGTGCCGGATGCGGACTGATCCAGGCCGCTGCGGGCACGCTCGGTCATGCCGCAGTGCGGTACGTCGCGCGTCGATGCAGTAGCGTCCGCTGGCTGGGTGTTAGTGCCGGTGCGCGGTGCCCCAGTGGTCTGCCAGTTCCGCCACCCAGGCGGTGGCTGCGGCTGGGTCTCCGGGCGGCGTTGCTACGACGACGAGTTCGCTGACGCCGGTGGCGGCGAGTTCGGGCAGCGCGTCGGGACGTCCGTCGCTGAGCGCCACGGCCACGCTCAGCTTGCTCAGATCACGGCCGTGCTGCCGGCAGTATCCGGCCAGTGCTCCAATTCGTTCGGTGACCGCATCGGTCTGGAGATTGAAGCCGTACCAGCCGTCACCGAAGGCCGCTGCGCGTTTGAGCGCCGGATCGCTGTTACCCCCGACGACGATGGGGATGCGCCGCGCGCGCACCGGCTTGGGATTGACCCGCACCGCTTCGAACCGTGTGAACTCGCCGCTGAAGGAGGCGGTGTCTTCGGCCCACAGCTTCCGCATCACCGCGGCATACTCCGCCGTGCGCTCGCCGCGCCGGGCGAAGGGGATGCCGAGCGCGGCGAATTCCTCGGCTGACCAGCCGATTCCGACTCCGAGCGTGAACCGTCCCCCGGACAGCACGTCCAGCGTCGCGGCCTGTTTGGCCGCTAGCACCGGGTTATGCTCCGGCAGCAGCAAAATCCCAGTCGCCAGCCCGATCCGGCTCGTTACGGCGGCGGCGAAGCTCAGGCCAAGCAGCGGATCGAGCCAGTCCGCGTCAGGCCGGACGGCAATCGTGCCGTCGGCGGAATACGGGTAACGGGATTTAGGCTCGTCCACCAGCACGACATGCTCCCCCGACCACAAAGTGGCGAACCCGGCTTCCTCAGCCGCCACCGCCACGGCCCGAATGATCTCCGGTTGGGCGCCTGCCCCTATGCCCAGTGCGTGCAGCCCCACCCGCATGTGCCGCCCCTCCCCGCTGGCATGACTGGCCTGGCCGGCCCGTGCCGTCCGATTCCCCGGACCAGCCTCCAGGTGCCCGGCAATCCCGCCGGTCTTCCGGGCCACGATCCTCGTTCCCGCAAACGTCCCGGCATACCCGCCGTCGGCGCCATCCAGGGCCGGCGCGACAGCCTCAGTGCGGGGATTGCTGGTTTATCAGCTCAGTCGCGATGGCCTGCAGGCTGGTCGCGGACATGACTGGTGATGTGGATGCAGGCAGCGGGACCCGTCCGTCCCGGGTGATGAACGCGGTGCGGAGGCCGGCGGCCGCGGCCCCGGCGATGTCCCAGTCGTGGGCGGCGATGAGGACTGCGTCGGCTGGGATGGCGTGCTGGCTGTTCAGTGCGTGGTGGTAGGGCTCGGGAGCCGGCTTGAGCATGCGGACTTCGTCTGCGGAATAGACGGCATGGAGCAGGTCACGGAGCCCGGCGTTGCGCAGCTGGTCCTCCGCGACCTCGGCGGTGGAGTTGGTCAGCGTGACCACGCCGAACCCGGCGTTGCGCAGCTGGCGTATCGCGGCTCCGGCGTCGGGATGGGCAGGCATCCGGCGCAACCGTTCGCCCAGTTCACGCTGGTGATCATGGGTCGCGGTATGGCCGTAGCGAGCCGCGACGGGCGGCAGGCACGCTGCCGCGATCTCGCCGAAGGGCCGGTAGGTGCGAGCCGCGGTCAGCGTCAGCGCGCTGTGGATCATCAGGTTGAACCATTCCGGCCGCGCCTCGGGCGTGCCGGTGAGTTCGGTGAAGAACCCATCGAGGGCGGTCAGGTCGAGCAGCGTTTCGTTGACGTCGAACACGCAGAGCATGCCGGATCTCCAAGGTACGATCTATTGCGTACCAATAAGGTACGAAATTGATCGTACCTATGTCGAGCGGGAGCCTGATGGACGTGCCCGTGCCGCCGATCGAGCGGGTCGACCTAGGCCAGGTGTTCCGCGCGCTCGCCGATCCGCTGCGCTGCGCCGTCATCGCCGAACTGGCGGCCGACCGCGACGACGGCGAGCGCGCCTGCGCATCTTTCCCGATGCCAGTGGCGAAATCGACGAAGACCCACCATTGGCGCGTGCTCCGCGAGGCCGGCCTCATCCTGCAACGCGACGCGGGCAACGGTACCTTCGTGCGGCTACGCCGCGCCGAGTTCGAGCAGCGTTTCCCCGGCCTGCTCGACACCGTCACCAGGCTCACGCAGGCCCGTAGCAACCGGCCTGTTGCCGGCCCGCCGCGGGTATGCAGAACCATTCCCGGCCAACAGGAAACCGTATTAATCCCGCAAGGATCGCGTAGGGGCGTATGGAGGCTGACGCTGACTGCGATAGACCAGCTAGCAAGGCTCTCTTCTCCCTCAGCGGCGGGGATGATGGGTTCACGGCGGCTGGCGGACGGCTGGGTCGCCGGAAGGAAGATCACGGAGGTGGTCACCATGGCCGTCAACGAGAAGCCGCAGGCGTACAACAGCCTGTGGCAGCTCAGGGCCGATGCCTGGTCGAGCCTGGAGGAATCGGCCGCTCAGCTGGCTCTCGCCGGCGCACAACAGCGTTCCGTCGGACAGCTCGCGGAGACGGTAGCCGGGTTGCTGGATGTCCTGGAGCCAATGGAGCGGTTCTGGGCGTTTCCCGGTACCCAGGCCTTCCAGGAGGTACGGCGCCTGTTGGTGGCCGGGAAGTATGGCCGGTTCGCGGCCGTGATCGCACGGATCAACCGGGCACTGGTCACTGACTCGTACCGGGGCAGCCAGCTGGAGGACCTTGGCGGCGAAGATGACGTGTATGGCGGTGATGCCCGTCCGGTGGAGCAGGGCCGGCCTGACCGTCCCTACTTCGAGGTCCTCGTCGTCGAGGATATGAGCGAGGCACAGGAGCGCTCGCTGCGCGAGGAGCTGCGCCGGTGGCGCCGCCCGGACGACCAGTTCGTCTACGAGGTGGTCGTGGTGCGCAGCTTCGAGGATGCGGTTATGGCCGCCCGGCTCAACTTCAGCCTGCAGGCGTGCGTGGTCCGCCGCCGGTTCGCCCATCGGTCCCGCCACGACTCATCCTTGCTCAGGCAGTTCGTCGGCAACTCCGGCGCCGACGACCTGATGGAGCACTCGCCGGATGAGCGCGCTCAGGTGCTCGCCAGATCACTGGCCAAACTCCGGCCGGAACTCGACCTGTATCTGATGACCGAGATCTCGGTCGAGGATCTGGCCGGACGGCTGAGCCACCACTTCCGGCGCGTCTTCCACGCCCGTGAAGGACTGCTGGATCTGCACCTCAGCATCCTGGGCGGCGTGGCGGCACGGTACCGCGCGCCATTCTTCAGCGCGCTCCGCAGCTACAGTCACCGGCCGACGGGGGTGTTCCACGCGCTGCCGGTCTCGCATGGCAAATCCATCGTCAATTCGCACTGGATCCGCGACATGGCTGACTTCTACGGCCTTAATATGTTCCTGGCCGAGACGTCGGCTACCTGCGGAGGGCTCGACTCGCTGCTGGAACCGACCGGCCCGCTGCGCGAGGCGCAGCAGCTGGCGGCCAAGACGTTCGGCGCGCGCCAGACCTACTTCGTGACGAATGGCACGTCGACGGCGAACAAGATCGTCGTGCAGGCTCTCGTCCAGCCCGGGGACATCGTCTTGGTCGACCGGAACTGCCACAAGTCGCACCACTACGGGCTCATGCTGTCCGGGGCCATGGTGACTTATCTCGACGCGTACCGCCTGGACGAGTACTCGATTTACGGTGCCGTGCCGTTGCGGGAGATCAAGAGCAAGCTGCTGGCGTTCCGGCGGGCCGGGAAGCTCGACCGGGTCAAGATGCTGCTGCTGACCAACTGCACCTTCGACGGGATCGTCTATGACGTTGAGCGGGTGATGGAGGAATGCCTGGCCATAAAGCCCGACCTGGTGTTCCTCTGGGACGAGGCCTGGTTCGCCTTCGCCCGGTTCCATCCGGTCTACCGTCCGCGTACCGCGATGCGGGCCGCCCGGACGCTTGTGGAGCGGCTGCGCCTGCCTGAGTATCGTGCGCGCTGCGAGAAGTTCGCCGAAGAGCTCGCCAGGATAGCTCCCGACGACGACCAGGCGCTGCTGGACCGGCGGCTGCTCCCCGATCCAGCCCGTGCCCGCGTCCGGGTCTACGCCACCCAGTCCACGCACAAAACGCTTACCTCGCTCCGGCAAGGGTCGATGATTCACGTACTGGACCAGGACTTCAGCCAGAAGGCCGAGGCGACGTTCCACGAGGCCTACATGACCCACACCTCCACGTCGCCCAATTACCAGATCCTCGCGTCCCTGGACCTTGGCCGCCGCCAGGGCGCGCTGGAGGGTTTCGAGCTGGTGCAGAAGCAGATCGAGAACGCGATGCGGCTCCGGGACGCGGTGGACAACCATCCGCTGCTGAAGAAGTACATGCGCTGCCTCACCACTGCCGACCTGATCCCGGCCGAATACCGGCCGACAGGCATCGACCAGCCGCTGCGCTCGGGGCTGCCGAGCATGATCCAGGCCTGGGACGCCGACGAATTCGTCCTGGACCCGTCCCGGGTCACCATCTACATCGGCCCCACGGGTATTGAGGGCGATGCGTTCAAGCGATGCCACCTGATGGACCGCTACGGCGTCCAGATCAACAAGACATCCAGGAATACCGTGCTGTTCATGACCACCATCGGCACGACCCGCAGTTCGGTCGCGTACCTGATCGAGGTCCTGGTGAGCATCGCCCGCGAGCTGGACGCCCAGCTGATCGACATGAGCCCTGCCGAACGCGCCGCCCATGAGCGTGCGGTGCTCCGGCTCACCGTCCCCTCAGCGCCGCTGCCCGACTTCAGCGGCTTCCACCCCAGCTTCGCCGACGGCGGCGGGCCGTCCACCCCCGAAGGCGACCTGCGACGTGCCTTCTACCTGTCCTACGACGACAGCTACTGCGAGTACCTCATGCCTGATGAGGTACAGCAGCGTCTCGAGAACGGTGACCAGGTCGTGTCCGCGACGTTCGTCACCCCGTACCCGCCCGGCTTCCCCGTCCTGGTGCCGGGCCAGCTGTTCAGCCCGCAAATCCTGGCGTTCATGCGAAGCCTCGACATCCCGGAAATCCACGGTTTCCGGCCTGAGCTGGGTTACCGCGTCTACCTTGACAAGGCCCTGGAGATCGCGGCCACTTCGTCGCGCGTCAACGGCCGCCAGTAGCTGACTATTTGACAGTTCCGACCTTGCCCGGCAGGACAGGCCGGTCAGCGGGGCGAAGGTCCCTAGCGCGCACTCGCCTTCGGCGGGATCCTTCCATTATTGCTAGGCCGAGAGTACATGCCGTGAGCAAGCGCCGAACGCACACGAGCATGGCAGCGCCGTTCGCGGACCGGGCCGCAGGTCCGGCGGTTTGAGGCCCCCGGCCGTGATTTTTCGGCCGGGGGCTGCGGCCAGCCGGCCGGGTCTGTGGGGGAGGCGCGATGGTGAGCGCTAGCGGAACAGATGACGGGATGTCGGCGGCGTCATCGTCGCCGCGGATATCGCAGCCAGCCGCGAGGCGCAAGTTCTGGGGCTGGGGCCTGGAGGGCGAGGGGCTGGCGGTGAGCGAGATCGAGCAGCTCGGGGCCACCTTTGCCCGGCGTTTCGGGATCGATGGCGCGGGAGTCCAGGAACCGCCGCGAGTGGATGAGCTGGAACTGCACGCGCCGCGGCTGGCGCCGCCAGCGTCGCTTGAGGCGGGATTCAGCACTGACCCGTACGACCGGGCGGCCCACACCTATGGGAGGTCGTTTCGCGATCTGGTGCGCGCCCTTCGCCGTGACTTCGCGCATGCGCCCGATCTTGTGGCGTTCCCTCGCGGCGAGGGCGAGCTGGTGTCGGTACTGGAATGGTGCAGCGATGCCGGTGCCGCGGCGA
The DNA here is from genome assembly GCA_035640715.1 of Streptosporangiaceae bacterium. Lineage (GTDB taxonomy): Bacteria > Actinomycetota > Actinomycetes > Streptosporangiales > Streptosporangiaceae > DASQVO01. The sequence goes on along the minus strand of DASQVO010000533.1, from coordinate 12,243 downwards.
TCCCCTTCGGCGGCGGCTCCAGCGTGGTCGGCGGTGTCGAGCCTGACGTAGGTGACGGCTATCGCGGCGCGGTCAGCGTCGACCTTCGCCACCTTCAGGGAGTGCTGGAGATCGACCGTACCTCGCGGGCCGCGCGGATCGCGGGCGGCACGTTTGGCCCCGCGCTGGAGGCTCAGCTGAAGCCGCACGGCCTGACGTTGCGGCATTTCCCGCAGTCGTTTGAGTGGTCGACGCTGGGCGGGTGGATAGCGACGCGCTCAGGCGGCCATTTCGCGACCCTTCACACCCATATCGATGAGTTTGTGGAGGCCGTCCGCGTGGTGACGCCGCGCGGCGTGCTGGAGACCAGGCGGCTGCCGGGCTCGGGTGCGGGCCCGTCTGCGGAGCGGCTGTTCTGCGGTTCCGAAGGCACGCTTGGCGTGATCACCGAAGCATGGATGCGCGTTCAGCCGCGGCCGCGGTTCCGGGCGGGCGCGTCGGTGTCCTTCGCCGGCTTCGCCGATGCGGTGGAGGCAGCCCGGGAACTCGCGCAGTCCGGGCTTGATCCGGCCAATTGCCGTCTGCTCGGCCATGACGAGGCGCTGTTGTCGGGAAGCGGTGACGGGTCGCGCTCGATTCTCGTGCTCGGCTTTGAGTCCGCTGATCACGAGCTGGGGCCATGGCTGTCCCGGGCGCTGGAGATCTGCGCCAGCCACCGCGGCGAGGTGCGTGAGGAGGACAGCGACCCCGCCGCGATCTGGCGCGCCGCGTTCCTGCGCGGCCCGCACCTGCGCGACGGCTTCACGCGGCTCGGGCTGGTCCACGAGACCTTCGAGACGGCGGTCACCTGGGACCGCTTCGCGGAATTCCACGAGGGTGTACTGGCTGCCGTGAGGCCGGCCGTGCGCAAGGCGTGCGGTGGCGGCGCGGTCTCGTGCCGCTTCGCGTACGTGTATCCGGACGGTCCCGCGCCGTATTACTCGGTCTACGCGCCCGGCCGTCCCGGCCAGGAGCTCGAGCAGTGGGATGAGATCAAGCTCGCCACCTCGGAGACGATCTTGGCACTAGGCGGCACGATCACCCATCACCACGCAGTCGGGCGCGACCATCGCCGCTGGTACTTGCGCGAGGTGCCGCAACTGTTCACTGGCGCGCTCGGCGGCGCAAAGGCTGAGCTCGACCCCGCCGGGATCATGAACCCGGGGGTCTTGATGCAGCCAGCCGGAGCCGTGAGCTTCAGCCACGAAGGAGACAGACGATGAGTGGCGTACTTTATGCGACCACCGGTGCGCCCTGGGCCGAAGCGGTACCGGGCAAGGTGTTCCGCTCGGAGCTCAACCCCGTCGATTTCCTGCACAGGACGGCGTACATGTACCCGGAGAAGACCGCGGTCGTGGACGGTGAACGGCGGTACTCCTACCGGCAGCTCGCGGAGCGCTCATGGCGGCTCGCCAACGCGCTCAGGTCGGCGGGCCTTGGCAAGGGAGATCGTGTCGCCACGCTGTTGTTCAACTCGCCGGCGATGCTCGAGGCGCATTTCGGCGTGCCGGCCGCGGGCGGGATCCTCGTCGCGGTCAACCACCGCCTGGCAAGCGCCGAGATCGGGTACATCCTCCAGCACAGCGGCGCATGCTACCTGCTGCTCGACACCGAGCTTGAGGCGCTGGCCGGGCCGCTGGAGCTGACTGGCGTGAACGTGATCCGCTGCGCGGGCACCGGCGGCCCCGAAGATCCATACGAGGAACTTTTGGCCGGCGCGCCCCCGGCGAGGCCGGCGAGCTGGCTTGAGCACGAGGAGGAGACGATCTCGATCAACTACACCTCCGGCACCACGGGCCAGCCCAAGGGAGTGCAATACACCTACCGCGGCGCGTACCTGAACGCACTCAACGAGGCGATCCTCGCCGGCATGAGCCCCGAATCGGTGTACCTGTGGACGCTGCCGATGTTCCACTGCAACGGCTGGTGCTTCCCGTGGGCGGTCACCGCAGTCGCGGCGCGCCACGTGACCATGCGCGCGGTGGACCCGCAGCGCGTCTGGGAGCTGATCGACGGTGAGGGCGTGACGCACTACAACGGTGCACCGACTATCCAGCTGACGATCCTCAACCACCCCAGGGCGCACCGCCTGGAGCGGCCGGTAACCGCGATGGTGGCCGCCGCTCCTCCCTCACCGACGCTGTTCGCCCGGATGAGCGAGCTGAACTTCCGCATCGTGCACGTGTACGGCCTGACCGAAACCTACGGCCCGATCACCCTGTGCCCCGAGCAGGAGGCGTGGCGCGAGCTTCCGCTCGCCCAGCGCGCCACGTACCTGGCGCGCCAGGGGCAGGCCTATATCTCATCCGACCTTGTCCGGGTCGTCGACGAGGAGATGAACGACATCCCGCAGGACGGGCAGGCGATGGGCGAGGTTATCATGCGCGGCAACAACGTCATGAGCGGCTACTTCAACGACGAAGCCGCCACTAGCAAAGCATTCCGCGGCGGCTGGTTCCATTCCGGGGACCTCGCCGTGTGGCATCCCGACGGCAACATCGAGCTGCGCGACCGCGGCAAGGACATCATCATCTCCGGCGGCGAGAACATCTCCAGCATCGAAGTCGAGCAGACGATCGCCGCCCACCCCGCCGTGCTCGAATGCGCCGTCATCGGGATCCCCCACCCGCACTGGGGAGAACGGCCGAAGGCGTTCGTCACGCTCAACGACAACGCCACGGCGACCCCGCAGCAGATCATCGCGTTCTGCCGTGAGCGCCTCGCCCATTACAAGTGCCCCGACGCGATAGAGTTCGGGCCGCTGCCGAAGACCTCAACCGGCAAAGTCCAGAAGTTCGTGCTGCGCGAACGCGAGTGGGCAGGCCAGGGCAAGCGGATCGGCGGGGTGTAGCCATGCTGAGTTTTTGCACATGGTCAGTCGCCGGCCCGCTGACAGCACAGTGTGACCTGGGTCTCGGGAGGCAGGCCGGCGCTTGCGGGATCATAGGACAGGCTGTTCTCCTGGAGTACTGCAAAGCCGGCTGCGGTGACGACATCCCGCAGCCCGCTGCGGGTGTAACCGGCGACCCGGACCTGAGCGCCCAGGAAAGGGATCGGTATGTCGTCGACGTCGGCCTCTACCATCCCCAGTACGAGCCGCCCCTGGGGAACGAGGATCTCACGGAACCGAGCCAGAGCCGGCGGGATCTCCCCGCGCGGGAGCATGAGCAGGGAAAAGAACGCCACCACCGCGTCAAATTTGCCGATCTCGGGGGCGAGATCCATGATGTCCATTTCCGTAAACGTGGCCCCGGGCACATTCTTCCGGGCGAGGCTCAGCATCACCGGGGAGATATCGATACCCATGACGCTCATGCCTGCTTCGGTGAGCTGCCGGGCTGTCGGCACACCGGTCCCGCACCCTGCGTCCAGAATCCGCGCACCGGGCTTGAGCTGGTCAATCAGCCAAGAGACAGCCGTTACCTGCCCTTCCTTATGCGGGAATGCTTCGTCGTAACGCTCACCAATCTGGTCGAATGCGGCAGCTTGCGCACGGCGGCGGTCGGCCCAGGTGGTTCCAGTTCCGGAATCATGTGACATGATAATTTTCCCTGAATTGGGCTTTTTGTTTAATTATGCATCGAGGTCTGCTGGTTCGAGGATGTGGGCCAGTGCCGCCGGAGGTAGAGGTCTCATGATGCTGACGCCGAACTGCCCTGCGAGTTCGAGGCGCAGGACACGGGCAAGAGCCTCGAGGACCTGGCTCGAGGGGTTACGGTCGCGGCCTTGCTCGAGTCGTAGGTAGTAGTCGGAGCTCTCGCTCACATCAATCACGGTAACCGCGCAGGTCGTGCGCTGCCTGTCCCTGCCACTCCCAGGATCGTCGGGGTACTGCCTGTCCGGTAATGCGGCGGGCACTATGAAGGACATCAGGTGCCGGCGCCCTCGTGGGCCGGCCTCATCGTCCGGGACGGACCCGGACATCGTTAATGCGGAGAAAGAGTTCTCATGGCATCGACCACACTTCCCGGCGGAACGTTCACCCTGGCCGAGAACCTGACGGTTACCCGGATGGGATACGGCGCGATGCAGCTGGCCGGCCCGCACGTGTTCGGCCCGCCGGCCGACCGCGACGCCGCCGTGGCCGTGCTGCGCGAGGCCGTGCAGCTGGGTATCACGCACATCGACACGGCCGACTTCTACGGCCCGCACGTCACGAACCAGATCATCAAGGAAGCCCTGCACCCCTACCCGGACGAGCTGCACATCGTGACCAAGGTCGGAGCGGTGCGCGACGCCGAGGGCGGCTGGCCGCAGCAGCGCGCTCCCGAGCAGCTGCGCGCGCAGGTCCACGACAACCTGGAAAACCTCGGCCTCGACGTGCTCGACGTGGTCAACCTGCGGGTCGGGGGGTTCGACAGCCCGGAGCCGGGGTCGATCGCCGAGCCGTTCACCGCGCTGGCGCAGATGCAGCAGGAGGGACTGATCAAGCATCTCGGTCTCAGCACCGTCAGTGCCGAGCAGATCGCCGAAGCCCAGTCCATCGCCCCGGTCGTGTGCGTGCAGAACTTCTACAACCTCGCCCACCGGGCCGACGACGAGCTCATCGACTCCCTCGCCGCCCAGGGCATCGCCTACGTGCCCTACTTCCCGCTCGGTGGCTTCTCCCCACTGCAGTCCGGCGAGCTGAAGTCGGTCGCCACCCGTCTGGGCGCTCCCCCGATGGCCGTCGCGCTGGCGTGGCTGCTGCAGCGCTCACCGAACATCCTGCTCATCCCCGGGACCTCGTCCGTGGCGCATCTGCGCGAGAACGTCACGGGTGCTGCGCTGACCCTTTCCGAGGGCGAGCTGACGGAGCTGAACAGCATCGCCTGATACGGCGGACGGCCCGCCGCCCATGCGAGGACGTTGACCACGATGGTCGGGGGCCGCAGCCCGTTGCGCGACGCTGCGAACTGCTGGCCGATATGTTCGGCACAGCCGGCTAGCACCGGCCCCGTATCAGCCAGGCCGCTGCGCGGCCTTCGGAAGAGGGATGCTCGTGCTCGTCGTGCGCTCGATCGGGTTGTTCGTCCTGGCCGCGTTGTTCGAGATCGGCGGGGCGTGGCTGGTCTGGCAGGGGGTGCGCGAGCACCGGGGCTGGACCTGGATTGGTGCCGGGGTGATCGCGCTCGGCCTGTACGGATTCGCCGCGACCCTGCAGCCCGACTCGCATTTCGGCCAGATCCTGGCCGCCTATGGCGGTGTGTTCATCGCCGGTTCGCTGGCCTGGGGAGCGATCGCCGACGGCTACCGCCCGGACCGTTTCGACATCATCGGCGCTCTCATCTGCCTGGCGGGTGTCGCCGTCATCATGTACGCCCCGCGGCATTGACGCCGGCCTGCGGACTGCGTTCCCGCTGCAGGTAGCCGGCCGTCATCCCGCCGTCCACCAGCAGCGTGGTCCCGGTGATGAACGCGGCCTCCTCGCTGGCATAGAATACCGCCGCGGCAGCGACGTCGCGGGCCTCACCGAGCCTGCCGACCGGCGGCACCGGCCAGTCGCCGTCACTTTCGACCCTGTCCTTCTCGCCAGGTGGCGCCATGTGCCGCATGCCAGGCCAGATGTCGCCGGGGCACAGCACGTTCGAGCGCACGCCGTCTGGGCCGCCGTCCAGCGCGAGCATTTTTCCCAGCATGACGACGGCGGCCTTGGTCACCGAGTACAGGCCCGTCGCCTGCTCGCCCCAGATCCCTGCGTCAGAGGCAATGTGGATCATGCAGCCGCGGCGCCGGGCCAGGTGCGGGTAGGCGTGCTGCGCATACAGCAGATAGCCGCGGACGTTGACCTTCATAACCTGGTCGTAGTCGGCGAGCGGCGTTTCGATCAGCCGGGCGGTCACCCCCACGCCGGCGTTGTTCACCAGCACGTCCAGGCCACTGAGATGTTCCGCTGCGGCGCTCACCGAGGACGCGACGGCGTCCGGGTCGGCGGCGTCCGCGGCGAAGAAGCGGGCCCCCGGCCCCAGCGCCTGCTCGGCGCGTTCGCCGAGATCGTGATCGCGGCCGGTGATCACAACCCGTGCGCCCTCGTGCAGGAAACGCTCAGCTATAGCCAGGCCCAGGCCGGTGGTGCCGCCAGTGACCAGCGCGCGCTTTCCCTGCAGCAAGTCCATGGCCGCCCAGTCTAAAAGCCATCCACCGGGGATCGCGATCACGCGGGCACGATGACCGGGTTCGGCCCGAGGGGGCCGCAAGGAGTTCTTCGCGGCCCCCTCGCTGGAGCCGCAGACGCGTCTGGCGATAACTGCCTTCCGCGGGGCTCCGGATGCTGGCAGCGTCTTGCGGTGCGCCGCCAGCATGCTCCCGATTCGCCGGGGGCTACCTGCGCGGTATGAACGACGTGGAGCAGCTGCTGCGGCTCCTGCCCGACATGACGGTCACGGTCACACGCACCGGGTAGCCGGGCGTCGCGCTGCCGACTGCGTAGGCGATCCTCGCGTTTCCCCTGGCGTCCGCCCTGGCGGTGCGCCGCTGGATACCGGTCCTGTAGCGGGCGGCAGCGGTGACGGTGGCGCCTCTCACAGTGCTGACGTTCACATACGTGACGGTGCGGTCCCTCGGCCGGGTGTTGCTCACCGAGACGTGGCACCGCGGTGCCGGCGCCGGGGCCGCCGTGGTGCCGGCGGCCGCTGTTGCCGAAGGGGCCAGGAACAGCGCCCCGGCCGCTGCCGGGGCCGCTAGCGCGGCGATTGTCCCACTCACGTAGCGCTTCATATCCGCTCCGATCACTGAGAGTCCGATTTCTCTCACTAAGAGTCAGGCTACTCGGCCGAAGCAAAAGCCAGGGCTCCGCCCACTGCACCATGCGTACCACTCATCGCGGCACACGGCTCAGGCAAGCCCGCGGCGGCTTGGCTGTGCGGATGCCTGATCCGCCGGGACCAAGCCCCGGCAGGTAGTAAATGTCGCCCAAGGCGGCTGAGGCGACGCCACCACCCGGTCTGCGGCGGTGCTATGTCTCTCGTCTCGCGGTCAACATCCGCCGGGGAGGAAGCCGGCGGCTTTACGGACTGCTCGCCTCTCCATTTGCCGACCATTACTTCTTTATTCACCAATGGCACAAATATGGGCGGGCCCAGCGAGGTCCGGCGCCAATCCATGATTCGCCGGTTGAGATCCTCGACGGTATCACGTACCTCTTGCTCAGAGTGCAGGTTCTGCACATCTTCGGTCAGCCGTTCGATTTCCTTACGCAGCTTCAGCGGCGTAGGCAGGAACTCCTCTGCCGACACGCCCTCTCTGCGCAGGTAGTCCCGCAGCCAGGCCTGGCCGTAATCCGCTTCGCCCCTGTCAGGGATCGGCTTACCCGCGCCGGGCAGATTATCGAATACACCTCGTTTCTCCGCCTCAATGATCTGCTGGTCTATCCACGAGGTGAAGCTCATCCCTGGCGGCTTACGCTCTGTCATCCTGATGCGCTTTCATCCGGTGACCGCCTTCAGCTATGGCTCCTTCCCAGGTCTAGCGCCTCAAACTCACGATCCCGTCCCTGGATTCCCTGAGATCTGGCACAGCGCAGGCGCTGCCGCTACGCGCCAGGCACGGCACACCGCCGGTCACCCGGTCGATGTGAGGTGTGCGACGAGCGTGGCGCGGAACGCGGCCGGCTGGTCCAGATGCGGCCCGTGGCCCGAGTCCGGGATCACCACCTCGCGGTAGTTGCCGTAGGTGCCGAGCACCGCGCGGGTCTGCGCGACCATCGGCTGCGGCGGAAACGCCTCCGTACCCGGCCAGCCGGGTACCGCGCCGATCGATCCCAGGTACGCCAAGTCATGCAGCGAGGTGTCCGAAACGATCACGTCGTCGGCGCCGCGCAGCCACAGTACCGGCGGCTTTGGGTCTGCAGTGGACAGATCGCTGATCCGGAAGTGGACGGGTGACATGGTGTTCAGCACGCCGCGGCCGCCCGGCGCGATGCCGGGCCAGGCGTCCGTGGTGGCGGCGGTGCCCGGGTAGTGGTCGTCGCCGGTGCGGGTGGACAGCATGGACTCGACCAGCATGTCCAGGTGCTCCGGCACGCACGGCGGCTTGACGTAGTGCGCGAGCAGCACCTGGCGCGGCGACAGCGGGGAATCGCCGCTGGTGTCGGCGGCCGCCAGTCGCCGAACGAACTCCGGGTTCGCGCTGCCAGCGCCGGAGCCAGCGCCGGCCGGGTGGCACAGCTCGCCGTCCGTGCCGCGGGTACCGCCGAAGCCGTACGGCGACACCGGGTTCACCAGCGTCAGCGACGCGATCGCCGCCGGCTCGTCGAGCAGGTACCGCAGCGCCACGCCGCCGCCCATGCTCCAGCCGACCAGGTGGACCGGCGCGAGGTCCATTGTGGACACCAGCGCGGCGAGGTCGTCGGCGTAGTCGGACAGCCCGCGGGTGGCGTCCACCGGTTCCGGGTCGGTATCGCCGAAGCCGCGCAGATCCAGCGCCAGCGGCCGGAATCCTTCCGGCAGCGCGAGCATCGTCGTCTGCCAGAACAGGCTCGACGACACGTTGCCGTGGACGAATAGCACCGGCGCGCCGGTACGGCCCTCGATCTCCAGCACGTTGACGGTCAGCCGCTTGGTGTCGATCCGGCGTGCGATCACGCCGGGCAGCAGGGTGGTCATGATGCACGTCCTGGAATTGAGAGATGAGTCGCCTGTCATATTCGACCTTCTGCCGCGGGCGCGTCAAGAGGCGGCGGCACCGGTACGCACGGCTGCCGTCCCTGTGGCGCGGTGGCATCGGGCAATGGCCTCAATCCATGCCATCCGGTGATTAACAGGGCAGAAATCATCACGCAATGCGCCGGAAAGAAGATCTGCATAGAAGTGGCGCGGACCAAATGGCGGCCACATGGCCCCGGTCCAATCACTCAAGACCGGTCCAATTACTCAAGAGAGGGATCAGTGGACGAAGCCGGGTTCGGGCGTCATGCGCGTGACATCATCGTGGGCGGTGTGGGGCGCCGGGGATTCCTGCGGGCGGTGACGGCCGTGGGTGCCACCGGTGCCGCGGCACCGCTGCTGTCCGGTGGCCCGGCGTCGGCGGCGTCATCGCCGCGGCCCGGGGTCACAATGCCCCAGGAGATCCTGCAGCCCGGGGTGGGCCCGGTCCATGGGCAGCACTACCTGCCATCCCTGCCCGATCAGGTCACCTGGGGGTATGTGCCGCCGCTGACCGCCTCACCGGTGCTGCGGATGAAGTCCGGTGAGACGCTGACCGTCGACACGGTGTCACACGAGGGCATTCTGGAGGACCAGGGCCGCGACCCGGTGGCCTACTTCGGGTCCCACGGAGTTCCCGCCAGCCAGGTGCTCACGGACGCGATTGCGATCGCGTCCGGGTATGACCGGACCACGCGCAACTTCGACGTCGACGGCCCGCACGTGGTCACTGGCCCGGTCTATGTGGACGGCGCGGCGCCCGGGGATGTGCTGAAGATCGAGATGCTGTCGTTCCTGCCGCGGGTGCCTTATGGCGTGGTCTCCAGCCGCCACGGCAAGGGCGCCCTGCCCCGCCTGCCCGGCGGCGGCGTCCCGGCCGGCATCACCATGAACGAGATCATGCCCCCGGTCGCCACCGACGGGCGCAGCACCGGCATCCCCACCGAGTACGGGGATGTGTTCGTCTTCACCCCGGTGAAATCGGGCCCTGGCGGGGCCGTGGGCGCCATGCCCGGTGGCGCCGGCCGGGAGGTGAGGTTCCCGCTGCGCCCGTTCATGGGCATGACCGGGGTGGCCTTCGCCGCCTCGGCGTCGTTGACCGACCCCGCTCTCAACTCCATCCCGCCCACCCTGGGCGGCGGCAACATCGACATCAACCTGCTCACCGCCGGTTCCGTCTTCTACCTGCCGGTCTATGCCGACGGCGCACTGTTCTACACCGGCGACCCGCATATGGCCATGGGTAATGGCGAGGTGGCGCTGACCGCCATGGAAGGCTCGATGCGGGCCACCTTCCGGCTGACCGTCTGCAAACCCGGCTCCGGGGACGCCCCCTCGGTCGCGTTCTACTACCCGTTCGCCGAAACCAGCGACGCATGGGTGCCGATCGGCTTGTCCGACCCGGACGGCTCCCAGCACGGCCAGATCACTGACCTCAACATCGCCATGCGCCGGGCGGTGGTCAACGCCCTCAATTTCCTCCAATACGACCTCGGCATGCAGCGCGCCGTCGCCTACGCTTACCTGTCCGCCGCCGCCGACTTCGAGGTATCCCAGGTCGTTGACCGCACCACCGGGGTGCACGGGGTCATCCAGAAGGCGCACTTCGCCAGCGACTGACCCAGTGCCGGCGGGTATATGCTCGGCGCCATGGCCGGGGAGATCGACTACGCCAGTCCGGGGCCGCTCACCGGTCTCGACGGGGTCGACCCGGCAGCACTGGCGATGGAGGCCGGGGGACCGGCCGGGGTGTGCTTCCCGGTGCATGGCCTGGTCAGTCACTGCTGTGATCCGGGCCGCCCGCGATGAGATCCTCGATCCAGGTCATGAAGTGGGTTACCGGCCGGACATAGCGTTTCTCCCGGGCGATCGCCTTGGCCAGCTTCCGCGAGCCTTCCGGATAGCGCGAACGCGCCCAGACAGATCCGGGCCGGGCCACCCGGATCGCACCGACCAGGGCGAACAGGGTGATATAGATCCCGATCACGGCGGACCAGACCTTCCCCTTCAGCAGGCAGATGACCGTGAAGGCCAGGTTGAAGGCCAGGGCCAGAGCAACCCACAGGAAGGTCTCCAGGCGCGTTCCCCCTCCTGGGGAGGAGGTGATGCCCAGCGGGACCCAGTGGAGCAGGGTGAGGCCGGACACGGCCACGACGATGAAGACGACCTCCACCGACAGCCGTCCCTGTTCGCTCCAGTACACGTCCTTCAAGAACACGACGAGGGCGAACTCGTCCAGCACCAGCGCCATGCCGATGCCCAGCAGTGCGGCAGCGCCGGCCGCCCAGCCTGAGCGGGGATCCTGCACGGCCAGGCCGCCGACACCGCCGACACACATGAAAACCAGGCCCAAGACGACGTGGTGGAAGTGCACTCCGCCCCGCGTGACGCTACCTGGCCACCACCTCACCTGGGCGCGGATCATCCGGACGCTGAAACGGATAAACAGAAACGCCGCAATGAGAGACACAAAGAAGCAGAAAAGCCGCAGTCTTCCGGTGTCCACGATTGACCGCTCAAGCCAGCTATTCATTGATTTGACCCTATTTCCAGTCACTTAATCAGCGCGTCACGAGATCATGTGATTCATTTATCTGCCGGAAATCATGCCGGGGCGGGGCGGCCAGACGCCTTGCGATGCCCGGACCGGGAGCGGGAGCGCTCGCGGACGGCTCGGCCGTTCCCGGTTCAAGCCGAACGTTCCCCTTCGGGCACCGTCCGTAAACGTCGCCGCGTTGAGCCGCGACCGCACCGAACGGCGTGCGCGTGCGCTTCAGGAGGGCAGGACTGTTCCGCCGTGCCGGTGAGGGAACAGAAGCCGCGCTACGGGCAGGGACTCGGGTGGGTACCTGAGCCGTGCTCAGGGTGCCCATCCGATGGTCATGAGATAGAGGCTGAACCAGGTGGACGCGGCGGCGAGCATAGCGATCAGGGGAATCAGCACCCAGGTTCGCGCCGGGGCCAGGAGGCGGGCCAGTGGGAGGCCGAGCAGCACGGCGGGCAGCAGGAAGCGCGGCTTGGAGCCAAGGTAGTAAGGTCCCGTGGCGATGGCGACCAGGACGACCACCAGCGTGTAGACGTGCAGGTCCACGGGCATGCGCTCAGTCAGGCTGCATAGGGCGAGCACCATGGCCGCGGCGATCACCAGCAAGGTCAGTGCGACAGGTGCCATAGGCCCGTCGATGATCGCGTTCTTCAGGGTAAGTAGTGTGCTCTGTCCCCAGTCGAAGCTGTTGTGCGCTTGCTTCTCGAGCAAGAACCATCCGCCGGGCTGGTGCAGCGCCCAGGCCGTAAATGCCCAGTAGCCGAGCATACCGAGCGGGGCCAGCAGCAGCGCGGCCAGCGGCCGCCACCACGCGGTGATGTGCTCGCGGGCTCGTGCGGCCCGGATCAGGTCGGTCAGTGCTGCGACCGCGACCGCCGCGATCAGAGCCAGGGCGCTGCTGCCAGAGTGACCAGTGGTCTGTAAGGGCCTTGCTCTAGCCATGGAGCGCTTGATCCTGGCGAGGACCTCGCCGACGTTCTCCTGGTTCAGGCGAACGCCCTGCGGTGGTCGTTCCAGCGGTGATAAAGGCGGGTGTTGGTGGCCTATGAGAAAAATTGG
>DASQVO010000532.1:0-17212 GCA_035640715.1 Streptosporangiaceae bacterium | reverse complement strand
GCACCGCTGCAATTGCCTGCAGAATTGGACTTTTCCGGAATGTTCCACGGCATCGATGAGCGGGTCCCTGTCGACGGCCTGCGTTTCGGCGTTCGAGTTCTGGACGCGTTTCTAAATCGTTGCTAACGCTCCGCCCGAGGTCAGGGCACGTGTAAGGCGAAATGGCCTTAGTGCCCTGGGAAGTTTTTCTTCGGCATGCCTTCGCTCGCAACATCCCGTGGTGTTACAGTGACGCATTGTGTGGGAGGACGAGCGGACAGCTCGTCTGAACAGGTCGCCGGAGCCCATGGCTGGGTGCCGGACGCCTGGCTCGCGCATTAGCTCGAGACCCTGACCGGGCCAGCCCGGACGGTATCCGTCCTGACTGGCCTTGTCGCGCCCCTTACCGGCTACTTTACGTAGGAAATATGTCACTTTTCGTAACTTGACTTACCTCCTTCCCGCACCTTGCCGGCGTTTCCCGCACGTCGGCCCGGCTTTGTAGTTCCTGAATGGATGAGGAGTAAACCCATGTGGACATGGGCGCACTGGTCAGCGAAGACGGCCCTGCTCGCCGCCACCTTTGTCACAGCGGGGGCGGCCTTTTCGGGAGCAGCCTTCGCTGGAACCGGTGGAGCCGGAGGCAGCACCTCCGGTAGCGGTTCCGTGCTCGGCGGCGACCAGGCCAGCGTCCCGGTCGGCGTGCCGGTGAACGTGTGCGGTAACGCAGCCGCCGTGCTCGGCGATTCGGCGGCAGGCTGCGAGGAAACGGCCGCGGTCCAACGGGTCGGCGCCTCGGCCGCGCGGCCGGGAGAGACACTGCCGGAAGCAACTCTGCTGGGAGGGACGCCGCCGGGAAGCCCGGGGGCCATCCCGATGCGGCGGCTGAGCGCGGTCCCGCCCGCGGCGGATTCGCTCATTCCCGGTCTCGCGACCCTTCCCGTCATGTCAGCGCTTGCGGCGCTGCCATCACGGGCGGCCTCCGCGGGCCCGGCGTGGCAGCCGTCCCTGCCCGGTGGCGTGCACCTGCCGCAGGCTTCACGTGTGCACCGGACCAGGCGCCTTCCGCTCGGAACGTTGCGGGAGGTGTCCAAGCGGAGGCCGGGCGTCCGCGGGAAGAAGACGATCAGCCACTGGCGAGGCGGCCGCAGCGCGACGGCCTCGCATTGGGCGGGCAACGCGGCCGTGACGCAGGGTGCGGCCGGGCAGGCCGCCTCCAGCGGCATTGCCGCCCTCCGCGCGCTCCCGGAGGTAACCGGGACGCCCGGCCCGACCAGTGGCGCGGCACCCGCCGCCCTCAGTGCGCTGACCACCGGCAGGACCGCCGCTGGGAAAGCTATGTCCGCCAGCACGGTGGCCGCCGGCAGGACCGCCGCCGGGAAAGCGATGTCCGCCAGCGCGCTGACCGCTGGCATGGGCGCCACGTCCTTCTACAGCCTGGCCATCGGAGCCCTGATGGCCGGGGCCGTCGCTCTCAAGATGGCCGGGCGCCGCATCCAGGGCCGTAAGGCGTAACGGATGCGCGCGGTTCCCGTTGCGGCGCCGCCGTGGCCCGCGGCAGCCGGCAGTGTGCACACCAGTCGGTCCAGACATCCATTCAGTCAGGAGCAGGGATGAATAAATCTCTATGGACGAAAGGCGCGAAAAAGATCGCGATATTCAGCGCGATATTCGCGCTGTCCGGCACCGGCGTCGCGGCTGCCGGGACCACCACCGGGTCAGGCTCGGTCGGCGGCGGCAACCAGGTGAACGTGCCGGTCAGCGCTCCCGTGGACGTCTGCGGTAACGCCATCGCGATCCTCGGCATGGTGGACGTGGCATGCACCGGCGGTGCCAGCGTCGCGCCCAGCAGCATGCTCCACCCTAATAGCGATCGCTGGTCAACAAGTGGCACCGACTCGGCGCTCGGTGGCAACCAGGTGAACGTGCCGGCCAGCGCCCCCGTGGACGTCTGCGGTAACGCCGTTGCCGCGCTGGGCCGCACCGCATCCGCCCGCTGCAATGGCGGGGCGAAGGTGACCAGCGGTCACGACAGCAACGGGACCCCGGGCGGCGTGTCCGGTCCCGCCACAACCTCCGGCTCCGACTCACTGCTCGGTGGCAACCAGGTGAACATGCCGGTCAGCGTCCCCGCGGACGTCTGCGGTAACGCCATCGCGATCCTCGGCGTCGCGGACGCGGCATGCACCGGCGGCGCCAGCGTCTCCGGCGGCGGTGGCTCCGGTGGCTGGACCAGCGGGAGCGATTCCGTGGGCGGCGGTAACCAGGTCAATATCTCGGTCAGCGTGCCGGTCAACATCTGCGGCAATTCCGTGGCAGCCGGCGGCCACGCGACCTCTAACTGCGCCGGCGGCGCCGTGGTCTCCGGCGGCGACTGCCCCTGCGGCACGACCAGCGGGAGCGGTTCCGTGGGCGGCGGTAACCAGGTCGGCGCACCGGTCGGCGCACCGGTCGGTGCCTGCGGCAACGCGGTGGCGGTCCTCGGTACGTCGACGGCGGACTGCGGGGGCAATCCCGTCTCGAGCCCGCCCCCGCACCATGGGTGCCCGTCCTCGGGGTACGGGTCCTCAGGGTACGAATCCTCGGGGAACGAATGCCCGCCCTCGCACCATGGGTGCCCGTCCTCGGGGCACGGGTCCTCGGGGTACGACTCCTCAGGTAACGAATGCCCGCCCGCGCAGCACGGATGCCCGTCGCAGGGGTACCGGTCCTCGCAGTCCCAGTCCTACCAGGCCTGGGAGCAGGAGTGCTGCCCGCCCGCAGCGGGGCTCTCGTCCTCGCAGCGCGGGCTCTCGTCCTCGCAGCGTGGGGTCTCGCCTTTGCGGCCTGGGTCCCCGTCCTCGCAGCGTGGGGTCTCGCCTTCGCGGCCTGGGTCCCCGTCCTCGCCTGGGTCCCCGTCCTCGCAGGCCGGGTGCCCGACTACGCTGAGCAGCCCGGGTACCCTGCCCACCACCGGTGCGGACCTGCTCGGCCTGCTGGCCGTCGGGCTTGGCGCGATGGTGGCCGGTGTGGTTGCGCTGATCGCGGTGCGCCGCCGCCGCTTCGCCAGCCGCATCTGAGCCCTGACGCAATGGCCGTGGCGCCCGGGCCGGTGTTTCGCCGGCCCGGGCGCCGCGGCGCCGGTCATACCGGTCCGGCAGCCGTAACCGGCACACCCGGAACCCGGACGTCGTGGGCGGTAACAACGAAACTGCCCGCCATGGCGGCAGACCTGGGACAGCCTGTTTTCCCGGGCGCCCTGTCCGGGCACTCCCGCGCTGGGGCGGAACTCCGGCGGCGGGCTGCGGGCGCTGGGAATCCACGGCCCCGGGTGTCCGCGCTCAAGGCGTGCGGACTGCCCGTATGACGCGCCGCCGCAGTGTAACCTTCCTGCTGCCATCGGCATTCAGGCGGAGTCTCGACAGTTCCCATTCGCCGTACTCCGCGTGATCCGTCAGGATGCGCCGAGCGGCATCGCGCGAGACTCCGCGCGGCAGGTAGACCACCAGGTATGCGTATTCGGCCATCACCTCCTATTGTGCTCCACGTCACCGGTAATTCAATCGGCGTCCAGGAGAAAACCGCTACTGTCAGCCTGTCTGCCACCCTGCGCGGAGCCGGATGCCCGGTCGGCCGGATGCCTGACCGAGCGCAGGAGGGAACACCTAGGGCTGGATCCGAGGTTGGAGAAATTACGACAGGGATGGGCGTCTCGGGCTACACCGGGTAGCGCGCCCGGTGTGGGCGCCGTGCGGGCGGCCCTGGCGTGGATGCGAGGTTGGGAAAGCGTGCCAGCAAAGAAAGGTGCCGCGAAGGATACGGCGGCGAGGGAAGAGGCCGCAGGCGGCAGCGTAGCCACTGCCAGCCCGGCCGCGGCCGTGCCGTCGAGAGGTTCCGGCAGGGGACCCGCCAGGCCGGCGGGTGCCAGGTCGCCGTCGGCCCCGGGAGGGAGGGCGGTGCGAGGCGCCGCCGGCCGGAACGGTGACGGCACCAGGTTGGTCATTGTCGAGTCGCCGGCCAAGGCGCGCACCATCGCGGGTTATCTGGGCAACGGGTACGTGGTCGAGTCCAGCATCGGCCATATCAGGGACATGCCGGACAAGGCGGCCGAGATTCCCGCCAAGTACCGCAAGGAGCCGTGGGCACGGCTCGGCGTCAATGTGGACGCCGACTTCGAGGCGCTCTACGTCGTGCCGAACGACAAGCGCCAGCAGGTCTCCAAGCTCAGGGAGCTGCTGAAGGACGCCGACGAGCTGCTGCTCGCCACTGATGAGGACCGCGAGGGCGAGGCCATCGCCTGGCACCTGATCGAGGAGCTGAAGCCGAAGGTCCCCACCCGCAGGATGGTGTTCCACGAGATCACGCCCGAGGCGATCGCGCAGGCCGTCGCCAACCCGCGTGACCTGAACCAGGGTTTGGTCGACGCCTACCAGGCCAGGCGGGTGCTCGACCGCCTGTACGGGTACGAGGTCTCGCCCGTGCTGTGGAAGAAGGTCATGCCGCGCCTGTCCGCCGGGCGCGTCCAGTCGGTGGCCACCCGGCTGGTCGTCGACCGGGAACGGGAGCGGATCGCCTTCCGCGCCGCCCAGTACTGGGACCTCGAGGCGGAATTCAGCACCCGCGCCACGGACGAGGACCGCGGCGGGGCCGACAGTGCCACCCCGTCCTCGTTCGGTGCGACGCTTGTCTCTCTGGACGGCCAGCGGATCGCGCAGGGCCGCGACTTCACCGCGGCTGGGGAGCTGCGCGGGACCGGCATCCTGCACCTCGACGGCGCCGCAGCGGGTGCGCTGGCGGGACGGCTGGCCAACGCGGCCTTCACCGTCCGGTCGGTGGAGCGTAAGCCATACCGCCGGTCCCCGTACGCGCCGTTCCGCACCACGACCCTGCAGCAGGAGGCCTCGCGCAAGCTCGGCTTCTCCGCCAAGCACACGATGTCGGTGGCGCAGCGGCTGTATGAGAACGGCTACATCACCTATATGCGGACCGACTCGATCACGCTGTCGCAGACCGCGATCGACGCCGCCCGCCAGCAGGCCCGCGAGCTGTACGGCGACTCCTACGTCCCGGACGCCCCGCGCACCTACACCAGCAAGGTGAAGAACGCGCAGGAGGCGCACGAGGCGATCAGGCCGGCCGGCGACCGGTTCCGCACCCCGGAGCAGGTCGCACGGGACGGCCTGTCCCGGGACGAGCTGCGCCTGTACGACCTGGTCTGGAAGCGCACGGTCGCGTCCCAGATGAAGGACGCCACCGGTGAGTCCGTGTCGGTGCGCATCGCCGGCACCTCCTCGGCGGGCGAGAACGCCGAGTTCGCCGCGTCCGGCAAGATCATCGGCTTCTACGGCTTCCTCAAGGCCTACGTGGAAGGGGCCGACGACCCGGACGCCGACCGCGACGACCGCGAGCGCCGGCTGCCGCCGATGGCCGAGAATGACCCGCTGGACGTGCTGCGCCTCGCCGCGGCCGAGCACGCGACCCGGCCGCCCGCCAGGTACACCGAGGCATCGCTGGTCAAGGAACTGGAGGACCGGGAGATTGGCCGGCCGTCGACGTACGCGTCGATCATCGGCACGATCCTGGACCGCGGCTACGTCTTCAAGAAGGGCACCGCGCTTGTGCCCTCGTACCTCGCCTTCGCCGTGGTCACGCTGCTGGAGCGGCACTTCGGTCAGCTCGTGGACTATGAGTTCACCGCGCGGATGGAAGGCGTGCTGGACGAGATCTCCCGTGGCGAGGCGGCCCGGGTGCCGTGGCTGCGCCGGTTCTACTTCGGCCCCGACGGCGCGGGCAGCATGGGCGGCGCGGGCGGCATGGACGGCGCGGCGGCGGCCCAGGATGGCGTCACGGGAGCGACCGCCGCGGCGGCGGGCGATGCCGGCCTGAAGTCCCTCGTCAGCGACATCGACGGCATCGACCCCCGGGAGGTCAGCTCTTTCCCCCTGGAGGGCACGGACATAACGGTCCGGGTCGGCAGGTACGGGCCGTATCTGGAGCGCGACGGCCAGCGGGTGAACGTGCCCCAGGACATGGCCCCGGACGAGCTGACCCCGGAAAAGGCGGAAGAGCTCTTCAGCCAGCCGAGCCAGGACGTGGTGCTCGGCGACGACCCCGCGACCGGCCGCCCCATCGTCGCGAAATCCGGCCGGTTCGGGCCGTACGTGACCGAGGTGCTCGGTGACGACGCGCCGGCGTCGGCCAAGCCGCGCACCGCCTCGCTGCTGAAGTCGATGTCCCTGGACACGGTCACCCTGGATGACGCGCTGAAGCTGCTCAGCCTGCCACGGGTGATCGGCGAGCTGGACGGCGAGCAGGTCACGGTGCAGAACGGGCGGTACGGCCCGTACGTCAAGAAGGGCACGGACAGCCGGTCGCTCGAGAGCGAGGATCAGCTGTTCACCCTGACCCTCGCGGAGGCCAAGGACTTGCTCTCCCAGCCCAAGACGCGCGGCCGGATCCGCGCCGCCGCGCCGCCACTGCGCGAGCTCGGTGAGGATCCGGACACCGGCAAGCCGATGGTGGTGAAGAGCGGCCGGTTCGGCCCGTATGTGACCGACGGGGAGACCAACGCCTCCTTGCGCAAGGGCGATGATGTGGAGTCGCTGACGCCGCAGCGCGCGTCCGAACTACTGGCTGAGCGGCGGGCCACGGCCCCGTCCCGCCCGGCCGCGCGCCAGGGGAAGGCCACGTCGGCCCGCTCAGCCGGCAAGGCCGCGTCCACCCGTTCAGCGGGCAAGGCCGCGTCGGCCCGTTCAGCGGGCAAGGCCGCGTCGGCCCGTTCGGACGGCAAAGAGACGCGGAAATAAAGGGAGGGCGGACGAATGACGGCGCGGACAGGATCACGCGGAGGCGGGGGCCGACGTGGCCCGCGCACCGGGCCGAGATCACGATCCAGGACTGGATCAGGCCTCATGGCCGATCTGCCGATACGCTAAACGCCGTGAACTTCCGCACCTCCCCGAATCCCGACGGCTCCGGCCACGGGGAGCGGCGATCGCCCAAGCCCCCTAAGAAGACCGGCGTGCTGTCGGTGAAGCCGTTCCGGCGGCTGTGGGTCGCCCTGTCCCTGTCGAGCCTGGGCGACTGGCTGAGCATCCTCGCGCTCACCGTGCTCGCGGCCAACCTGACCGGGAAGCACCTGGCAGGGCAGTCCACGGCCGGGGCGGTGGCGGCGCAGAGCGCGGCGGTCAGCGGCGTCTGGGTCGCGACGCTGCTGCCCGCGCTGCTGCTCGGACCGCTGGCCGGGGCCATCGCGGACCGGCTCGACCGGCGCATGACGATGATCGTCGGGGACGTGATCCGCGGGCTGCTGTTCCTCTCGATCCCGTTCTTCCCGAACCTGACCTGGATCTACACGGCGAAATTCCTGGCCGGGTGCGCCACGTTGTTCTGGACGCCGGCCACGAACGCCTCCATCCCGAACCTGGTGCCGCGGGACAAGCTGGAGCGTGCCAACCAGCTCAGCCTGCTGACCACCTATGGCACCGCGCCGGTGGCGGCCGGCCTGTTCAGCGTGCTGGCGCTGGTCAGCTCGGCTCTCGGCGGGATTTCGCCGTACTTCCGTACCAACAACGTGGATCTGGCGCTGTACTTCAACGCCGCCTCATACGCGATCTCCGCGTTCGCCATTTTCGTCACCCGCCAGATCCCGAAGCGGCAGGCCAGCGGCGCGATCTCGGTCCCGTCGGCGGCCAAGTCGATCTGGGAGGGCTGGCGGCTCATCGGCCGCACCCCGGTCCTGCGCGGCCTGACCTACGGCCTGGTCGGCGCGTTCGCCGCCGCCGGCGTGGTCGTCGGCCTCGGCTACTCCTACATCACCAACACGCTGCACGGCGGGAGCGCGGGATGGGGCCTCGTCTTCGCCGCGATCTTCATCGGGCTCGCGCTCGGGATGGTGCCGGCCTCCCGCTTCCTGAAGGACTTCAGCCGGAAGCGGCTGTTCGGCCTGGCGATCGTCGGCGCGGCGGTGCCGCTCGCGCTGGCCGGCCTCATCCCGAACCTCATCATCGTGACCCTGCTTGTCGCGCTCCTCGGCGCGTTCGCGGGCATGGCCTACTCGACCGGGTTCACGATCGTGGGCCTGGAGGTGAATGACGACACCAGGGGGCGGACGTTCGCGTTCTTCCAGTCGGCCACCCAGATCATCCTCTTCCTCCTGATCGCCGCCTCCGGGTTCCTGTCCACCGGCATCACCAAGCTCATCGCCAGCGTGACCGGATCCGGCGACCTGAAGATCGGCCACATCGTCTACGCGTCGGCTGGGCAGAACGTGGTCTTCCTGCTCGGCGCGCTGGTAGCTGCGGTCCTCGGTATCACCGCCTACCGGCAGATGGACGACCGGAAGGGCATTCCGCTGCTCGAGGACCTGCTCGCCGCGATCAGGGGAGAGCCGTTCAAGGCGGCGCAGTCGCACGCCAACGGCTACGAGCCGCACCGGGGCGGGCTGTTCATCGCGTTTGAGGGCGGGGAGGGCGCCGGCAAGACGACACAGGCCAGGATGCTCGCGATCCGGCTGCGTGAGCAGGGCTTCGACGTCGTCACCACCCGCGAGCCCGGTGCGACCAAGGTCGGTATGCGGCTGCGTGCGCTGCTGCTCGACACCGCGCACGCGGGGATGTCGCCGCGTGCCGAGGCCCTCATGTACGCCGCCGACCGTGCCGAGCACGTGGCATCTGTCATCTCCCCGGCCCTGGCGCGCGGTGCGGTCGTCATCACCGACCGCTACACCGACTCCTCGCTCGCCTACCAAGGTGCCGCGCGGGGCCTGCGGACCGATGACGTCGCCTGGCTGAGCCGCTGGGCGACCCGCGGCCTGGTCCCGGACCTGACGATCCTGCTCGACTTGCCGCCGCAGGCGGGTCTCGGCCGCCGGGCACGGTCCGCCGACCGCCTTGAGGCCGAGCCGTCGGAGTTCCACGAACGGGTACGCGCCGGGTTCCTGGCCCAGGCCAGGGCGGAGCCTGAGCGCTATCTCGTGCTCGACGCCACCCGCCCCGCGGCCGAACTGACCGCAGAGATAGAGGACAGGGTCCGCGACTTGCTGCCCGACCCCGTGCCCTCGACAGCAGAAGCTGCCACCGGCACGTTCCCCGCGATAACCGATCAGAAGCGATGACGGACGGCCAGCCGCATATCGCGCACCCGGCCGCCACGGACCTGGCGGCCGGGAATCTGGGGGCCCGGGATCTGGCGGCTCCTGCCCAGGCCGGGCAGCCCGACGGTGTCTTCGCGGACCTGACCGGCCAGGAGGCGGTCGTCGCACAGCTGCGGCGGGCGGCACGGGCGGCGGCGCGCGTGCTGGCCGGCGCGCCCGCCAGCGGGATGACTCACGCCTGGCTCTTCACCGGGCCGCCCGGCTCGGGCCGCTCGGTAGCGGCCAGGGCCTTCGCCGCGGCGCTGCTGTGCCCGGACGGGGGCTGCGGTGGCTCCGCCGGGGGATCTGGGGGGAGCGTCCCCCCGGGTGGATACTGTGCGGCCTGCCACCAGGTCCGCGCCGGAACTCATGCCGACCTCATGGTGGTCCAGCCGGACGGGCTGTCCTACGGCGTGAAGCAGACCCGGGACCTGGTGCTGCGGGCGGCAGGCGCCCCCTCGGGCGGACGCTGGCGGGTGGTGCTGTTCGAAGACGCCGACCGGTGCACGGAGCAGGCGGCAAACGCGCTGCTCAAGGCCATCGAGGAGCCGGCGCCGCGGACGGTGTGGCTGCTCTGCGCGCCGTCGGCGGAGGATCTGGTGACGACGATCAGGTCGCGATGCCGGGTGGTCAGGCTGCGGATACCGTCATCGGAGGCGGTAGCCAGCGTCCTGACGTCTCGCGACAGGATCGACCCGGCGCGCGCCCTCGCCGCGGCCCGGGCGGCACAGGGGCACATCGGCCGTGCCCGCCGGCTCGCCATCGACCCCGACGCGCGGAAGCGCCGTGACGAGGTGCTCGCCGTGCCGCTGCGCGCCAGCTCTCTCGGGCCGGCGCTAGCCGCCGCGGCGGCCCTGGTGCGAACCGCCGAGGAAGAGGCTCAGGCCGTCACCGATGAACTCGACGAGCCGGAGCGGGAGGCCCTGCGCCAGGCGTTCGGCGAGGGCTCGACGGGTAAGGGGGTCGCCAAGGCGGTCCGCGGGGCGGCTGGCGCGCTGCGGGACCTGGAAGACAGGCAGAAATCCCGGGCTACCCGCCTGAAGCGCGACAGCCTCGACCGGGCGCTGCTGGACCTGGCCGGCTTCTACCGCGACGTGCTCATGATTCAGATAGGCGCCGGGGTCGAGCTTGCGAACGCCGACCACGAGGACGAGTTGCGGGAACTGGCGGCATCATCGGGGCCGGAGGCAACCCTGCGCAGGATTCAGGCGGTCATGCGCTGCCGGGAGCGGCTCGCCGCGAGCGTCGCCCCGCTCCTTGCTGTCGAGGAATTGACCATCTCCCTGACGGCCGGCTGACCCATTTTCCATGATCTTTGGTTATTTTCCGCATATGCCGTGGATTTTGACCCATGATCATGACGAAACGGGGACGGATCACATGTCTGGGGGCAGCGGCGCGTCCGGTTTGCGCCGTAGTCTGGCCGGGTGGGCATGATGATGGCGGTCAGCTTCGAGCGGCACGGTCGGCTCTATTACCTCGATCCCGGGCCGTATGCGCCGGCGATCGGCGACAAGGTGCTCGTCCCCACCGACGCGGGACCCGAGGTGGCGGAGTGCGTGTGGGCGCCACAGTGGATCTCCGACGACGTAGATGGCCTGCCGGTCTGCGCCGGGCTGGCTACTGAGAAGGATCTGGAGCGGGACGAGACCAGCCGCCGCAGGCGGGCGGAGTGCCGGCTCGCCGCCAAGCGGTTCATCCGGACGCACGGGCTGCCCATGAAGGTGACCGCGGTCGACTACGTCCACGCCACCAACGTGTTCACCATCTACTTCAGCGCACCGCACCGGGTCGACTTCCGCGCCCTCGTCCGCGACCTGGCCAGCCAGCTGAGGGCCAGGGTGGAGTTGCGCCAGATCGGCCCCAGGGACGAGGCGCGGCTGCAGGGCGGCATCGGGCCGTGCGGGCGCGACCTGTGCTGTGCCACGTTCCTCAAGGACTTCGAGCCGGTATCCGTCCGGATGGCCAAAGAGCAGGACCTGCCCGTCAACCCGATGCGGATCGCGGGCGCCTGCGGGCGGCTGATGTGCTGCCTGAAGTATGAGCATCCGCTGTATCAGGAGTTCCGCAAGAACACGCCGCAGGTGGGCGAGGCGGTCGACACGCCGGAGGGGCCCGGCACCGTCGTCGGGCACAATGTTCCCGCCGACAGGGTCGTCGTGAAGCTCGCAGCGGACGGCCGCGCGTGCGCGTGCCCGCGCGCCAGCGTCTGCGGCTCCCGCCAGGCCTACGAGGCAATGCACGGGGCGAAGGGGGCCCGGCCGGCCGCCCGAGGAGGCGAGTGAGCCGACTGCAGTCCGCCGCGGCGGCCGCGGCGGAAACGGCCCCGGTCTCCGGCGCCCGCGATGGGATCTCAGCTTGCCGGTTCCGTCACGGGTTCCCGGTGTCCGGGCTCCGCGCCGGGTCCGAGGGCACGCACGCTGCGCCGGGCGGTGTGCAGCCGGCGCTGCCAGGCTGGGAGCCTGTGCTGCCGGCCGGCGAGCGCATGCCGGAGGCGTCCTGCGATGACCATGTACCCGAGCGTGCCGGCCAGGGGAAGCGTGACAAGAGCGGGAAGCTGGTACCGCCAGGAGAACTCGTAGATGTCCGAGCCGAGCAGGACGGCGGTGCCCGATAGCATCACCAGGGCGGTGGCCAGGGCAAGCTGCCGGTCGAACACGCTCGCCCGGTTGATGCGTGCGCCGGATCGGCTGACAGCCCTGCCGCGCCGCCGGCTGAAAGCCAGCAGTGAGCCGAGCGCACCGGCCACCGTCATGACCGCGAGCAGCGGGCCCGGCGTGTAACCGCCATCGAGCTGGTAGGCGCGCAGGAAGACCGCCAGTGGCTGGACCGCTACCGGGCCGCCGCCGCCATAGCGTTCCCCCGCGCTGGCCACGATCTTGTAGGTGACACCGGGCGGATAATAGGGATAGGCCGTCTGGAACTGCCAGCGCCAGATCGGCGTAATGACCGGGCTGCCGTCCCTGGTGAGCGCGAACAGCCTGACCGCGTCACGGGCCACCGACAGCGGGATCGCGAGCGGCTGCTGGCGGAGGACGCTGAGGTCGAAGCCGGCCGTGGCCTGCTGGACCGTCATGCCGGCCGGCGGCTTATAGCTCCGGTAGGGGCCGCTCGGGGTGTTGATGATCTGGTCGACGCCGAGCGCCTTGAACGACGGCGACGGGCAGAGGGAGCGCTCATAGGACGGAAGACTGAGCGTCGCGCAGTTCGCGGCGATCGCCGCCCGCCCGTACACGACGTTCGGGCCCTGGGTCGTCAGCGCGAACTGGCCGCCGACCATGTAGGACGCGCCCATGTAGGCCAGGATCGGAACGAAGAAGCAGGCCGCCGTCACCGCAAGGTATCCAAGACGGCGCCGCCATCCCCGCGTGGCGAGCAGCGCGAAGATGAGGGCGGGGGCGATAAGCGCCTCGCCTATCTGCCGGACATCCGTCGATGTTCCCAGCAGCATGGCGCTGAGGGCGATGAGCCGCAGCCGGGGCCGGGGGTTCCAGAGGAGGATGGCCAGGCCGGCGACGATGAGGGCCTCGAACATGACGTCGGGCATGATGGTTTGTTCCATCTGGAGCTGGTAGGCGTCCAGCAGAACGGGTGCGGCGGCGAGGGCGGCGGCCCAGCGGGGGGCGCCGCGGCGGATCAGGAGGGCGTAGAGGGTGGCGGCCATGGCGAGGCCGAGCAGGTGCTGCACCGCTGCGACCAGGGCCAGGTTCCCCACCCCCAGCACCAGTTTGAGGAGGACCCGGTAGCCCACCGGATCGGCTCCCTTCGCGTGCACCAGGTACTTGTAGGAGTCGATGTAGAACAGCGCGGGACGGTAGGCGACCTGGGTGATCACGCGCAGCGCCAGGCCGGCGGCCAGCAGGACCGTCAGCATCCAGTGGCGGCGGACGGTGCGTATCAGGAGCCCCGCGGCGGTCGTGACCGCGCTGCCGGCCCGGGGGGATCTCGCCATCGGCCCGCCGCGATCGTCGCGCGCTGGCTCCGGGATGGCGGGCAGGACGGGGGTATCTGTTCGCAAGCTAGCTGGCTCCATGATCACACGTCATCATCGGAAACCGAGTTGTGCAGGCTGTGAGAGCATCCTGAGCCTCAACACAGAGTCCGGTGTACAGAGGGTGAGGTTACTCATGCGATTCGCGACGTTACCATGGGTAAGGGCCGCCAGCGCTGCGGTTGTGCCCGCGAGCCGGTAAACTCTTCTGCGTCGCCTCTCCGGCGGCACAGCACGCCGCCTTAGCTCAGTCGGCCAGAGCGACGCACTCGTAATGCGTAGGTCATCGGTTCGATTCCGATAGGCGGCTCCGGCAAGCTAGCAGGCCAGAGGCTCGGTAGCCTCTGGCCTGCTGGCGTTCGGGGAGCCGTGCGGCCCCGTAGGGCACGTTCAGGGCACGGCGCCTCTTACGAGGCCGGGACGAGCACCCCGCCCAATCCGTCGTCATCGTCATCCGTGCGGGTATCGGCGGCCGGGAAGGTGTGGTCCATGGTCGGCCCGGCGGCGCGCAGCCGGTCGATTCCCTCAGCGACTGAGTCCAGGTCATCCCCGAACAGCCCGGCATAGATGTCGAGCGTCATCGCCGCTGAGGCATGGCCGAGCATCCGTTGCACGGCCTTGACGTTGGCTCCTGCGGACACGGCTAGGGACGCTGCCGTGTGCCGGAGGTCGTGCGGGCGAAGCCCCATGATGCCCGCGGCGGCGCAGGCGCGGTCGAACATCCGGGGACGCCAGTTGTTGATGCGCAGCACACCCCCGGCCGGGGACGTGAACACCAGGTCGTCACGGCCCTTGCCCTTGACTAGCTCGGTCAGCCTGTCCGCGAGGCTGGCGGGAAGCGGCACCGTGCGGGAGTGGTGATTCTTTGGTGAGGTCCAGACGAGCTTGCCACCGACCTCACTTACCGACGCTTTCACCCGCACCCTTCTGCGGGCCAGGTCCAGGTCGGCCACACGAAGCGCGGCCATCTCGCCGAAGCGGAGCCCTGTCAGCGCCAGGAATTCGATGGTGATCCCATCATCCCCGGCGCATTCCGCGAGCCGGTCAACCTCCTTGATGGTTAGGAATACCGGCTCACGGAGCCGCATTTTCGGTAGCGACACGGCCTTAGCTGGGTTAGCTGTAAGACGGCTGTCGAGCACGGCATGCTCAAGAATGAGCGCAAACACGCGGTGGATGTAGCGAACGGTGCCAGGCGACAGGTCCGACGCCACGAGGTCGGCCACCCATTCGGCAATGTCGGCGTGGTTGATGGCGTTCAGCTTGCGCCGCCCCCATTTCGGGATGATGTGGCGTTCCACGATCCCGGCGTACCGGGTACGGGTGCTGACCTTCAGGTGACCGAGAAACCCCGCACGAAACCCCCACAGAAACCAGCCCGCACAGGAAGAGAGCATGAATGGCGCGTCCGCGCCGGGGTGAATTCCATCCGCGGCTTGCCGACTTCAGGCAGCGAGCCGGGCTCACGCAGGAGCAAGTCGCCGAACATGTGGGGATCAACGCAGAGATGGTCCGGCGCCACGAGCGTGGCGTCACAATGCCGATCCCGCTGTACCGGAAAAGGTACTGTGACCTCTTCGGGGCAACCGAGGAAGAGCTAGGGTTCCGGTCCGCGCCAGCTAGCCAGCTCGCCACTGTTCAGACCAGCAGTCCACGGCGCTAGTCACCCCTGGTTCGCCCGCGCTGGTTCAGGTCCCTCCGCCGGAGTTCGGAGATGCCGCATACCTCCAGTCAATCCGCGACCACATCCGCGAAATAGTGGCACTCGATAACAGGTTCGGCGGCGCTGACCTCGTCCGGCTGTCCACGAGGTTCTTCCGTACGCTGCATAATCAGCTCGGCGCTGGCACCTACGATCCCAAGCTTGAACATGACCTGTACTCTGCCGCAGGGGAGCTGGCGGAAGTCGCCGGCTGGCTCGCATATGACGCCGAACAGCATGACCTCGCCCGCCAGATGAACCAGGAATCCCTATATTTCACGCGCCTCGCCGGGGACAAGATAACCGAACTCCTGACACTCCAGAACTCGAGTATGCACGCCACGTCCCAGAGACGGCCGAGGGAAGCACTCCAAATCGTGCGCTCAGTCCTTGAAGGGGCCTACCAGCTTTCTCCCCGCCTCCGGGCACTGTTCCTAACCCGGAAGGCACGGGCGCTCGCGCAAGGCGGAGACGAAAGCGCACTCCGCCTGTTCCCCGAGATCCGTTCCCTGTTCCTGGAGGGTGTGAGCGACAGCGACCCCGCGTGGGCCTGGTGGATCGATGAACGGGAACTGTGGTGGCATGAGGCGATGGTCCAACGGGATCTGGGCCTAGCCAGCAGTGCTATCACGAATTTCGAGCAATCGGTGATCGCGGTACCCGCCCCGGAGATACGCAGTCAGTACGTGCACCGCGCCCACCTGCTCCAAGCCCAGGTCGACAACCAGACCTGGACGGCCGCCGAGGAAACCATCCGCCAGCTTCTGCCCCTGTCCAGTGAAGTCGCCTCCGCCCGCGCCGTCGTCCTCCTCCGGAACGTCCTCGCCCAGCTCGCCGCCACGCGGGCAAAAGTTCCCGCAGCTCTCCAAGAGCAGGCCGCGCAACTGAGCGCCGCACTCGAAGTGGCCCCCATATGATGCAGCCCATGCCGAGCGACCACGAGATCGCCGCCCACGCTGACCCGGCGCTACAGCAGCACTTCCTCGTATCGGAAGAGAAGCTGTCCAAACTGGTCGAGGCCGCCGGGATACGACCCACAGATCACGTCGTGGAAGCCGGAGCCGGAATCGGCACCATCGCTCGCGTCTTGCCGCCATCCGCCAGCCTGACTGTCATAGAGCTGGATAAGCGGCTGACCGGTTTCATCCGCCAGAACGCACCGCGCGCGAGGGTGCTGCAAGGCGACGCCCTGGAGCTGATCCCGGCCATCCCGTCCGACGTGCTGATTGGGAACCTGCCGAACACAGTCACGGAATCCCTGCTCAAGCTACTGCCACGTCTGTCGTTCCGGACGGCAGTCCTGGCCGTAGGCGAGTCAACCGACCTCGACCAGTTGGGCACGGCGTTCGCCTGGTCAGAGGTCACAAGGATTACAGGAGATGACTTCCTCCCGCCTCAGCCAAGCGTTTCGCGCGTGGTGAAGGTCATACGCAAAGAGCGACAGAACGCTGCCGATTAGTCGTCATCCGACGACAGCAATACCCGACTTGGCTCACGATCTTGGATCATCGGCAGCCTCATCGCGCTGACCTGCGGGTTCGCTGCCCTTGGCGAGTGGATTTGCGTACTAATTCGGGCCGACGACATCCAGCTCACCAGGGACCGCCCGGTGCAGGACGTCATCCGGGACGTAAGCCAGCTGGGCTGACCAGCGCACCCGGCCCAGACGATCAGGCCCCCAGCTTCTGCTGTAAGGCTGGCCATAGGGGCCCGCAATCCTGGCAGCAGTAAGCGAAGTTGGCTGCCATCCGCAAAGACGCAGCACCATCAACGTGCGAGCCTAGAGAACTGGCACGGGGCCCTCCCGGCCGCGTGTAACGCCAAACGTCACAGGAGGAAACAAGAGCATGATCGCCCGCACACGGACCATGTTCGGATCCATCGGTGCCATCGCCTCCGCCGGGGTGCTGGCCGGTGTCTTGCTCGCCACTTCCGGCAGCGCTGCCTCGGCCGCTTCCGGCACGTACCAGGCTCCCCGCGCCGAGAGCGTTCAGCAGGGTGTCCTCGCGCGCCTGAACAATCGGGGCGCGGATTCGGTGCCCCCCGGCCTGAAGCCGCCCGCGGGCAACGTGCTGACCGCTCAGTTCGCTGGCCGCGGCGTGCAGGTGTATCAGTGCACCGCCGGTGCGTGGGTCTTCGTCGAGCCAGCCGCCAACCTGGTGGGCCATGGCCCGGGGAGGTCACGCATCCAGACCGCTGTTCATTACAAGGGTCCGACGTGGGAGTCAACGACCGACGGGTCGTTGGTCCAGGGCACGACCATCGCGTCGTCCCCGGTGTCCGGTTCGATTCCGCAATTGCTTCTCAAGGCAACGGCGAATCGGGGTACCGGTATCTTCGGCCGGGTCACCTACATCAATCGACTGGACACTAGAGGGGGTGCCGCTCCGGCCGGCTCCTGCACCAGCGGCCAGACTACGGGCGTGCC
>DASQVO010000531.1:0-31120 GCA_035640715.1 Streptosporangiaceae bacterium | reverse complement strand
GTGGTTGGGTGGCCGGGGCGGGCGATGGCGGGCAGGGGGTGCCCGGCCCGGGCGATGTCGCAGTGGCCAGTGGCGAGGTCGTGGACGGCGTAGAGGCAGGTGGCGCTGGTTTCGGCGTCGGTGAGGTTGGCGGTGATCTGGTCCAGGCGGGTGAGGATTTCTGCGGGGGTGAGGTCGAAGGTGGCCAGGGTGCGGGTGGCGGTGCGGAGCTGGCCCATCAGCGAGGCGGCGGGCATGTCGTGGCCGGTCACGTCGCCGACGATGAGGGCGCAGCGGCCCTGGGGGAGGGGGATGACGTCGAACCAGTCGCCGCCGATCTCGGCGGTGGCCTCGGCGGGGACGTAGCGGTAGGCGAGCTGCAGGCCGGGGACCTCGGGGATCTGGCGGGGCAGCAGGCCGCGCTGCAGGGCCAGCGCGGTGGCCCGCTCGCGGGTGTAGAGCCGGGCATTGTCGAGGGGGACCGCCGCACGGCAGGCAAAGTCACGGGCCAGTGCCAGGTCCGCGGGGGTGAACGGCTCCGAACCGGCGAGGCGGTACAAGGCGACGATGCCCATGATGACGCCCCGGGCGGTCAGCGGGATGATCATCAGCGAGTGGGCGCCTGCCGCGTGCGCGGCCATCAGGCGATCCAAGCCCGTGCCGGAGTTCACCTCCGTGATCTGTTCGGGAGTCATGGCCCCGAACGCCGGCAGGTAGACCGGCAACCCGGCGATCAGGCGCTGGTGGTACAGCTTCGCAGGGTCGGTCTCGAGCCATGGGTGCCGGACGTAGTCCGCGGGGGCGGGTGAGCCGGCCTGCCACCGCAGCGCAACCCTTCGCAGGCGCAGCATCTCGTCGCGCGCCTGCTGCGTCAGCTGGTCACCTTCGATGACGGTGGCCAGCAGGTCGACCGCGCCCGCGTCGGCCAGGCGCGGGATGGCCACCTCCAGCAGTTCTTCCGCGGTCCGGGTGATGTCCAGCGTGGTCCCGATCCGCGCGCTCGCCTCGTCGGCCAGCGCGAGCCGGCGCTGGCTGCGGGCCCGCTCGGTGACCTCCCGCATCACGTGGGCCACCCCGGCGGCCTCGCCGTCGGGCCCGCCGATCCGGAACTGGACGCAGCTCCAGAAACACTCACCGCCGGGATCGCCGCCGGCGCGGCTGCTCACCTCCAGGTCGGTCACGGGCTCGCCGGTGGCCAGCACCCGCCGCAGCGACTGCTCGATCAAGTCAACGTCCACGTGGGGCAGCACCTCGCTCAGCCGCCGCCCGGGCCACCCCGCAGCCGGCATGCCGTCGCCGAGACGCGCAGCCGCCTGATTGGCCCAGATGATCCGCAGCTCAGTGTCGAAGAAGATCACGCAGAACGGGGACTGCATCAGCCCCATCGGTATCAGTGCGTCTGAGGCGGCTGAGCCCGGGGTCCCCTTCAATCCGCCGGGGTGCGGTGTGTTATTCCAGCTACGCATGTTTACCTTTGAGGTGAAAGAAGTCTTTGCCTGTCGGCCCTCGGAGCTCAGCGGGAAGCTCGCATTCCGCTCAATCTGTTGTCAGGAATCAAAGCGGTTACCTTTGGCCCCTGTGCGCAGTTAGCCCGGCCTGGTCAGGAATGCTTCGACATCGGCGGCGAATTCGGCGTGGTGCTGGAGCGCGGAGTCGGGGTAGATCTTTACCCGGGCGCGCGGGATCAGGCCTGCGAGCAGGTAGGAGTAGTGGGGCAGGATCATGGGGTCGCTGTCGCCGTTGGCCACGAATACCGGCTGGTCGATGGTGGCCAGTCTCTGCAGCAGCGCGTGATTCGGGATCCCACAGGCACAGACGGCGTCGTACTGGGCCTGGCGTGTTTGCCAGGTTGTCGCCTGGTCCCGGTCTTCTGTCCTGGCGGACATGCGCTGGAAGGCTTGCTCGCCAGCGTGCCGGCTCGAGGCCGATTGGGTGTAGAACACGTCGAGGACCTTCTCCTTCTCCTTCTCCTTCTCCTTCTCCTTCTGGCTCGCTGCTGCAGGGCGACCTCAGATGGTGGCACCGGGTTTGCCGGTCAGCGGCTGTGTCCCTGTCATCGTCATGCCGGGACGGCCGCGCTCGCATCCGCCAGGACACAGTCCGGGTGGCCAGTCATCGGCCTGGCAGTGCGCCGGCTGGCGCTAGCGCGGCCGGATGCTGCCCGGGTCGGGGACATGACACGGTCGAGCTGGCTGCGTGAGCTGATGCCGAGCTTGGTGAAGGCCCGCACCCGGCTGACTAGCCGGACTCGGCACTGTGAAAAGAAAGACAACTCGGCCCGCGCGCGTGCTCAAGATCACCCAATGCTGTCTACCTGTGGGCTGACGGGGTGACGGGGTGCCCGGGCGGGTCGCCGGCAGACCCCGTAAAGCCGAGTATCAGGAACTGCTGGCGGCTGACCCAGTCGGGATAGCGGCTGACCATGGCGTCGAACAGCTCCTGGTCGGGCAGGGCTGCCTCGCGTAGCTGTCCGTAGTAGTCAAGGTAGCCGCGGGATTCGGCCAGGACCGAAGGTGGGTTGCCCTGGGTGGGGTCCTTGTGGCCGGTGACGACGGCGGCGGGGTGGAGCGCGGCCAGCTGGTCGAGGGCGGCGATCCATTCGGCCCGCCCGTCGGCGGTCGTCGCGCCGACGTACATGTGGCAGTGGTTGTAGGCGACGTCGCCGGAGACGATCAGGCCCAGGTCCGGCACGTGCAGCGAGGTGGTGTCCACGGTGTCGGTGTGCCCGGTTTCAATCACCACCAGGGGGCGCCCCTCGAGCTCGAAATGCCCCGCATCGAGGGGTTCGGCCAATGCGATCGTGTCGGCGATCTGACCGGGGTAACGCGCGCGGTCACCGTTGTTGAGCACCTGCGGGGTGGTCTGGGTGCGCATCTGCTCCACCGTTGCCGCGGTGGCCACCGCGCGCGCGTCCGGGAAGCGGTCGAGCAGCACGGGCAGGCCGAGGTAATGGTCGGTGTGGCCGTGGGTGATGTAGATCGTGGTGAGGCGGCGCTGGTGCAGCGCGATCCAGTCGGCGAGTGCCGTGGCCTCGGGGACGGTGGTGAGCGCGTCCACGAGGACGGCGTCGCGGGCCCCGAAGATCAACGTGGATGTGACGGGATCCCAGGCCTGCGGATCGCCGAACCGGGGCGGCGGAGCGGCGAACGGCTTTGATGGTGCGACGAAGACGTCGTAACTCAGCGGAGGCCGGCTTGTCGTCATGTCGACTCCCGGGTTCGTGGGTGAGGGCTAGTCATGTCCTACCGTGGGGGCTGGCGTGACCAGCTGATCGTGGTCGTGGTCTTCACGCCGTCGCGGGGAGGGCTCTGTTCCGAGGTGGACAGCACGAGCGTGCCCGGTTCACGGAACTGCACCTGCCGGATCTGGGTGGTGCCGCGCCAGCTCGGGATCACCGACACCTGTACGTGATGGGCGACCGTCCTGGCCTGCTCGTCGACGTCGTAGGGACCGGAGTATGCGATGTAGTACGCGTCCGGAGCCTGCTCGTCTTGGTAGGGTCCTGGGCTGGCCAGCTGGGCGGACATGTACCCGTCGGGGGTGTACAGAATGGTCCCGAGCGGGTCATCGCCCAGCGGGTGATCGGTCTGGCCCCCCTCGGCGGTCACCTCGTATCCGGCGAGCCGCCAGCACCCGATCAGCTGCTCGCGAATGCCCGGCTCAGACATCGGGCTGCCCCCTTTGCCGTGCGGAGCCGACCGCACGCGGCGTGGCAGGCATTCCATCGCCGGCCCGCCGTTTGCGGCCGCTTACCTGCGATTATTCAGCAGGCCGGGCCGTGCTCGTATCCGCCAGATGGACGGTGCACGTGGCCAGTGGGCGGCCAGCCGGCGTCGATGGATAGGCGGCCGGGCCGCGCTCGTATCCGCCAGTGCACAGCCAGTAGCCAGCGGTGGCTGGCCGCGTACCGGCCGGGACGGCGGCTGGCCGACGGGGCTAACGCGGCGGGACGAGGTCCGGGTCGGCGGGCAGAACCCGGTCGAGCTGGCTGCGGGAGCTGATGGCGAGCTTGATGAAGACCTTGCGCAGGTGGTACTGGACCGTGCGCGGACTGATGAACAGCCGGGCACCGATCTCCGGGTTCGACAGGCCGTCGCGGGCCAGCCGCACGATCTGGGCCTCCTGGGCGGTCAGCTCACCGCTGGTCCCGGCGGTGCGCTTGCGGGCGGTCTCGCCCGTAGCCAGCAGCTCGCGTCTGGCCCGCTCGGCGAACGCCGCCGCTCCGATGTGGCTGAACATCTCGTGGGCAGTACGCAGTTGCTCACGCGCCTCCAGGCGCCGCTTCTCGCGACGCAGCCATTCACCATACAGGAGGTGGGCGCGAGCGAGATGAACAGCGATACGGCTGCGGGCGAGCCGTTCGATCGCCTCACGGTAGAGCGCTTCGGCGGCTTGGCCGTCGCTCAGCAGCGCGCATGACCTGGCCTGGATGCCGAGTGCCCAGTCAGTGCCGGCCACACTTGTTCGTTCCTTGAGTCGCCGCAGAGCGCCGGCGGCGACCTCTGGGGTGGCGCTTCGGGCGCCCGCCTCGACCAGCTCGATCAGTGCCCAGGCGAAGACACCCACATCCTCATCCGTGCATGCCCGCTGGGCGGCGGCGAGCGCGGTCTCGTAGCGGCCGAGACCGTTGTACAGCACGGCGGTCACGTATTCGCCGAAGCGGATGGCCCTTCCCTCGCCTCTGGCGGCCGCGTCTTGGCAGCTGGCCTCGATCAGCTCCAAGGCCTCAGCCTCCTGGCCGCGCCAGGCGGCGAGCAACGGCGGAGCAAACCTCAGGCGCGGGTTGCCGGTCGCCGTGCTGATCGCATTAGCCTCTTCGATCAGCGCCGACGCAGCGGCGAACTCTCCGGCGTGTACGTGCACGACCGCGCGGTAGCTGAGCGCTACGGCAAGGACAAAAAGTGCGCCGGCGCTGCGCGCGAGCCTGACGGCCTGCGTGGCCAGCTCATGCCACGCCTCGTCGTCCCATAGTTCGGGTGCGACGGGCTCGGGTGTGACAGCGCACCCAAACCACAGCCAGTGGATCCCCTCCTCGCTAGCCAACTCGTCGCCGCGGAACGCGCTCAGCGCCTGCTTGAGCATCGGCGCGCCTGCGGCATACCCCTCGGTAATCAGCACTGCGAGGCCGTCGAGCAGCAGATCGGGCGCGCGCGGCGGCTGCGGCGCTCGCGGCGCGGCACGTGCGGCCTGGGCGAACTCCAGCACACCGCCTCCGCTGGCCAAACGGCCGGCGTACAGCGCCGCGGAGAGCGCTTCCAGGTAGGTCTCCCGCGCCAGCCTGGCATCGATCGGCTCAAACTGCCTCGCGGCCTTGAGCAGCAGCCGCGCAGCGTCGCTGCGGTGTAGCTGGTCAAGGGCGATTTGTCCGCGCAGGCGCTCTAGCTCGGCGGTCTGCAGCGGATCCAGCTGCCCGGCCTCGACCGCGACCAGCAGCCCGAGCGCCGCATCCAGCGCGCCAGCGTCGCGTTTCGACCGGGCCGCCGCCAGCAGCCGCTGAGCCCGGCGGCCGGGGCCGGGCGTCAGCATCGCCGCCCGTTCCAGGAACGCCGCCGCCGCAGCCATCCCGCCGCGCGCCTGCGCCCGGCCGGCGGAGCGCTCCAGCTCCCCGGCGACCTGTTCATCGGGCCCGGGCGCGGCGTGGGCCCGATGCCAGGCACGGCGGTCAGGATCGGCCTGCAGATCGGTGGCCTCCGCCAGCGCGCGGTGCACGTCCTGCCTGTCCTGAAGTGAGGCCGGATGGTAGGCCGCCGAGCGCACCAGCGGATGCCGGAACCGCACCCAGGTGCCGAACTCGACCAAGCCCGCCTCGGCTGCAGGCGTTGCCGCCTCTGCCCGGATTCCGAGCCGCCCGGCGGCCCGCCACACCAGGCCCGGATCGCCAGTCGGGTCGGCCGCCGCGAGCAGCAGCAGGCGCCGGGACGGCGCCGGAAGTGCCTCAACCCGGCGCCGGAAGGCCTCCTCGATGCTGCCCGGCAGCGATACCACGCCCGGGAACCCGAACCCGCCCGCCAGCTCCGCGGGCGTCCGCCCCCGGGGCAGCTCCAGCAGCGCCAGCGGGTTGCCGCGGGTCTCGGCCACGATCCGGTCCCGGACCCGCGCATCCAGCGGCCCGGTCAGCACTGACTCCAGCAGCGCGCGGGCATCACCCTCCCCCAAGCCCCCCACCACAAGCTCCGGCAATCCAGCCAGCTCCTCGCCCCGAATGCGGGCCGCGAAGACCACGCCGACCGGCTCCGCCGCCAGGCGGCGCGCCACGAACGCCAGCACCTGCGCGGACGCGCGATCAAGCCACTGCTGGTCATCGACCAGGCAGACCAGCGGCTGCTCCCCGGCCACCTCGGACAGCAGGCTCAGCACCGCCAGCCCGACCAGGAACCGGTCCGGTGCCGGCCCGGCGCTGACGCCGAACGCGGTCCGCAGCGCATCACGCTGCGGACCCGGCAGACGCTCCAGGCGATCCAGCATCGGCGCGCACAGCTGATGCAGCCCGGCGAACGCCAGCTCCATCTCCGACTGGACACCGACGGCGCGTGCCACACGCAAGCCCGACGCTTGCCCGGCCACGTAATCCAGCAGCGCCGTCTTGCCCACACCCGGCTCGCCGCGCACCACCAGCGCCTGGCCCTCGCCCGCGCGGACGGCATCGATCAGCCGGTCGAGCACGCCGCGTTCACTGCGCCGGCCCACCAGCCCTGTCGCGCGTCCTCGGACCGGGGAATGTGTCGCCATCTGACCCGGCACCAATGTTACCCGCCCGCCGGCTGGCTGCAGCGACTGGCCACTGGCGGATACGAGCGCACCCCGGCCGGCCGCACCCTTTTCTCTCAAGGAGCGGCTGGGCCAGGCGTCCCAGAAGTCGGCCGGCTGCGGCGATCGTCACGTTTATCCCCATGCGGTCTCGATCAGCGTGCTGGCGCCGATCCAGTGGCCGTGTAGCCTCCGTAGCCTCCGCCCCACCAGTTGGTGACGAGCGCCGCGTAGTCGTCCGCGGCGTCCTCCCAGGTGAAGCGGTCGAGGTCGGGGGCGTCGACCCAGTCTTTGAGCACTCCGCCGAGCTGCAGCGGGACCGCCGCGCCGCCGCTCCCGACGACCAGGCTGCGGAGCCGGCCCGGATACAGAGCCGCGGCGAACAGGGCGGCGGCGGTGCCGACGTCGGGGCCGACGACGTGGGGGTTGCCGAGCCCAAACGCGTCGGCGGCGCGGATGACGAACTCGCCCATCGCCTTCAATTGATGCCGCATGGCCGCCGACTGGTTGTGCCGACTGGCTGTGGCGACTGGCCACTGGCAGATTCGAGCGCAGTCCGGACGGCCTCACTCTTTATCGAGGTGCACGGCATATCCCAGCGAGCATGACCAGGCACCGGTCCGCTGCCAACTCCTCGGGAAAGGAAGGAATGGCCACCTATCGCGCGATTCACGTCGCCCCCGACGGGTCGCTCCAGCCGACGCGAAGAGAACTGGCCGGGCCGCCCGCCGGTCATGTCCGTATCAACGTCGAGGCCTGCGGCATTTGCCACAGCGACGCGGCCTCCGTCCACCCTCATCCGGCGACCGAGGCGGGTGTCGTGCCGGGACACGAAACCGTCGGCCGGATCGACGCCATCGGTGATGGCGTGACCGGCTGGTCGGTGGGCGACCGGGTCGGCGTCGGCTACCTCGGCGGCCACTGCGGCGTGTGCGAGCAGTGCCGGCGCGGAAATTTCACGGCCTGCACCGACCAGCCCGTCACCGGAGCCACCACCGACGGCGGATATGCCGAATACCTTTATGCCCGCCAGTCCGGCCTGGTCGCGATCCCCGCCCCGCTGTCGTCGGTGGCTGCTGCGCCGCTGCTATGTGCCGGGTTCACCGTCTGCAACGCGCTGCTTAAGGCACCGCTGAAGCCCGGCGGCCTGGTCGCCGTCCAGGGCATCGGCGGGCTCGGTCACCTGGGCCTGCAGTACGCACGGAAGATGGGGGCGAACGTGGTCGCCATCGCCCGCGGGACGGCCAAGGCCGACCTTTCGCGGCACCTGGGCGCACACCACTACATCGACGCCGCCGCCACCGACGTCGGTGCGGAGCTGACGAAGCTGGGCGGCGCGGACATCATCCTCGCTACCGCCGCGAGCGGCGCTTCGATGACCGCCCTCATCCCCGGGCTCGCCAACGGAGGCCAGCTGATGGTCCTGGGCGCGTCCCGCGAACCGATCCAGGTCAGTCCCCTGGCGCTTATTTTCGACGGTGTTACCGTCACCGGGTCCCTGACCGGATCCTCGATCGAGAACGAGGACAACCTCCGGTTCGCCGCCCAGCAGGGGGTGGCCGCGATGATCGAGGAAGTCTCCCTCGACGACGCACCCGCCGCCTACGCCCGGATGATGAGCGGTGCGGCCCGGTTCCGCATGGTTCTGAACATCACCTGACTGTCAGCCCGGATCGCCGGCGAGCCCAGGTAGGTCAACGAGCGCTGTCATAGAAGGAACAAAGCATGACGGGAACCGATCGCGAGGCAGCCGTCACGTCGACCGGTGCCGGTGCTGCCGCGCTGGCTCGCCTCGCCGAGGTGCAGCAGACCTACCCCGTCCGCACAGTCGAGGCGATCCTGAACGTCTTCGGGTTGGAGCCACCCGAGGGCGCCCAGTCGGTGAACTCCGTGGGGGACGCAGTCGCCTGCCACCAACAGGTGGACCGCCCAGAAAGACTGAGCGGCCGCAACGCTCCCCAGCGGGATCACCCCCATCAAACATCATGTCGCCGGCCCCGGGGCCAACCCGAGGGTCGCGGACCGAAGTAAGGCTGGGCGCCCGCACGCACACGATCCGTCCCACCAACCGTGCGCATGGACCACCAGCGCCCACAGCAGTTCAACCCCGACAACCCCGGACCTCGCGCTTGACGTGCGGTACTGCACAAGTAAAGGAGAACAGCGATGACAACCGCCTCCCCCGCAAAGATCACCACCTTTGCCAAGTTTCCGGAACACCACATGCTGGAGAACCTGGCCGTGCGCGCCGACGGGTCCGTACTCGTCGTCGCATCGCCCCAAAGGCAGGTCTGGTACGCGCCCACCCCCAGTGAAGGCCTGCCAGTCGAGCCAATCCTGCTGCACACCTTCGACGACGGGCAACTAGCCCAGAGCTTCGTCGAAGCACAGCCCGATATCTTT
This sequence comes from Streptosporangiaceae bacterium, assembly GCA_035640715.1. Classification (GTDB taxonomy): domain Bacteria; phylum Actinomycetota; class Actinomycetes; order Streptosporangiales; family Streptosporangiaceae; genus DASQVO01. The sequence goes on along the minus strand of DASQVO010000531.1, from coordinate 21,991 downwards.
TACGTCGCCACCTATGGCCACGCCACCTTGCACCGCTTCGACCTGCGCGGCTGGACGCCCGGCGCACCAGTGAGCCCGGCAAAAGTCCTCGACTTCGAGCCGCCCGCCGGCCCCAACGGCTCTTGCCTGCTCGCCCCGGGCGTGATGCTGTTCGCTGACTGTGTTGAGGGACTGATCTGGCGGGTCGATCTGAGCGACGACGGCCTTCATGCAACGGCGCGGGTGTGGCTGAAGCACGACACCATGGCAGCGGGCGCCGGGCGTCCGCCGGTGAAATTCTCGGCCACCATGGAGGTCCCGTTCCCGGGCATCAACGGTCTCCGCTACGGCCCGAAGACTAACTTCGTGTACTACAGCTGCTCGTCTCAAGAACTCTTCATGCGTGTGGCGGTCGACCCGGCCACGCACGAACCGATCGGGGAGCCCGAACACATCGCGGACGTCCGTTCCGTGGATGACCTCTGCCTGGATGAAGACGCCGGCGTCGCCTACCTCACTAGGCATCCGGACCACATCATCGAACGCGTGCCGCTGGAGCCGGGCTCTTCGGGTCTGGGGCGCGCCATCGTGGCCGGCGATCCCTTCACCGACAAGATCATCGGGCCAACCAGCATCGATTGGGGACGCGGGCCCGATGATTACGGCCATGTCGCCTACGTCACCACCGATGGCGGCACGGTGGAACTGGCCCCGGACGGGATTCTTCGGCCCGCCCGTCTCATGCGCATCGAATTCGCCACAGAGAAGGGCGCATCACTCTGACGGCCACTCCGAGGGACGCCGCGCCCCGCTGACATCGACCACCCGCGACCGTCCGTCTGGTGCGGTGAGTCTCATCCCCTGGTCAAAAGGCGCGCTGTCCCTCCCGACGGCTGAAGAGAACCTGCGGCACAAAGCAGATCACAACCTAAGGTAAGGAGCAGCCAAGATGACCAAGCCAAGCCAATCCCTGGGCGGACGTCTACCGCTGGCCGATCCGGCCAGCTTGACCAGCGCACAGCGAGACCTCTTTGAGGCGCTGAAGGCGACGTGGGTGGTGTATGCCAACGAGTTGGGGGTCCAAGCAACGACCGAAGACGGTCGTCTGATCGGCCCGTTCAACGCCTTCCTTCTGCACCCCGAGGTGACGGCGAAGCTGTCGGAGTTCCAGGCCGCCGAGGCGGCCCACACGACGCTTCCGGCGCGGGTACGCGAAGTGGTGATCATCGCGGTGGGCGCCGTCTGGGGTGCCGATTATGAGCTATACGCTCAGATCAACGTGGCGCGCAAAGCTGGCCTGTCCGACCATGCCATCACCACACTTGCCAATGGCGGTATCCCCGAGGACCTGAGCGACCACGAGAAGATCGCAGCGCGTCTCGCGCGCGAACTGTCAACCCGTCACCGTGTCGACGACGAGTTGTACCGTGAGGCCGAGCAAGCCTTCGGCAGAACGGGTTTGTTCGACATCGTCGCCGTAATGGGCGTGTACCAAACAGTATGCTCGGCGCTCGCCCTGTTCGAGGTGCCCGCGCCTGGAGCGGTAGCCGACCTGACGGCCGTGGTGAATCGTCAGAGGTAATCAAAACGGCCGTAATCTGATTCAAGCTATCTGCCGGGGTTTGTGGGCCGGCAGACATGGCGAATGCCATGCCGAAAGGTAGTGTCCCCCGCCATCATCTTCACGCCGGGGTCTGACAAGTCGCCGGTACCGGTCCACCTGTTAGGGACGTAGGCCAGATTTGGTGCCATCCGCAGGGGCCTGACCGCAGCAAGAGGTCAGTCATGAGCTGGGTCGGCGGCGAGCATGCCCGGCGCCTCTCGCTGCCGCCAGCTGCCTGGAGGCTCTCCGTGGTGGCGGCGGAATGCCGTCGCGAACGCATACACGGATGAGTAGCCGACTCGGCCGGCGATCTCGGCCAGCGTTGTGTCCTGGGCCAGCAGGAGGTCTCGGGCGAGGGTCATCCGCCAGTCTGCGAGGTACTTCATGGGTGCCTGGCCAAGCGCCTGCTGGAAGACGCGCGCGAACGTGGCCCGGGACATGTTGCTGAGCTTCGCCAGTTCCTCGACGGTCCACGGTTCTCCAGCGTTGGCGTGCATCGCCTGAAGAGCTGGCGACAGGCGCGGGTCGGAGGCGGCGCGGAACCACGCCGGGGCGGTTGCACTGCGGGTAAGGCCGGCTCGCAGCCCCAGCACCACGAGAACGTCCAGCAGCCTGTCGAGCACCGTCTGCTTGCCGGGTTCGTCGTGCAGCATCTCCCTCGACAGGAGCGTGACCACCTGGTGGATCGGGTCACCGGCGCTCGCGGGAAGTGACAGCACCGGCGGAAGTGCCTCCACGAGCCCCCTGCCGATGTCGCCCGCGAAGCGATAGGCCCCGCAGAGGAACACCGCGCTCCGGTGACCGGGCGACCCTGCGTCGTCGGCGTGCACTGAACGGAACTCAGCCGGCGAGACACAGTGCGCGCCTGGCTCGTGGGCAACAAAGTGATCCGGTCCTCCGCGGACAAGCGCCAGGTCGCCTGGCGTCAGTTCAAGGGGATCGCCGTCCCCGTCCGCCCAGAGCCAGGCGTGGCCCTGGACCACCGCATGAACAGCAAGCTGGATGGTTCCAGGGAGCCGGAGCCCCCATGGTGCGACCGCAACGGACCGGGCAAACACTCCTCCCGATGCGCGTGCTCTGATCAGATGCTCTTGAAGGATGTCCACCCAATGAGCGTCTTACACAAAAGAATGAGCGTCAAACTCATTGAACCGCTCACACCGCTCCATGATCATGGATGAGTGACCAATACAGTCAATCGGCATGTCCTCGTCCTTGGCGCAACCGGCAAGACCGGCTCGCGGGTAGCCGGCAAGTTGTCCGGACAGGGAGTCAGCGTGCGGACCGCCGCCCGGAAAGGTGCTGACATCCACTTCGACTGGGACAACCCGGCAACGTTCGAGCGAGCCCTCCAAGGGGTAACGGGGGTATATCTCGTCTCGCCCGTGATGCGCACCGGCTTCGCCGGCGTGGTCTCTGATTTCCTGGATCAGGCAGAGCAAGCCGGCGTCCAGAACGTCACCTATCTCAGCGCCTACGGCATGGAGCACGCCCCGGCCGAAGTGGCGCTCCGGGCCGTCGAGCTGGATCTCATGTCGCGCAGCTCCTTCACTCACTCGATCATCCGCCCCGCGTGGTTCATGCAGAACTTCAGCGAGACGTTCCTGAAGCCCGTGGACGACGAGATCGTCGTCCCCTGCGGCACCGGGGCCGAAGCATTCGTCAATGCCGAAGACATCGCATCCGTCGCTGCCGCAACACTCGCCGAGCCCGGGCGGCATGCCGGCAGCGCGTACGCCCCGACGGGGCCGGAATCGCTGACGCTCGACGAGGCTGCCCAGATCATCTCCGCGGCGGCCGGCCGGACCATCGTCTACCGGGACACCGACCGCAATGAATGGGCCGGCGCGATGGTCCGCTCAGGCGTGCCGGCTGAGTACGGCGAGGTCCTCCGCACTCTCACCGAGACGATCGCAAGCGGCCGCGGCTCCCAGCCCAACGGCGATGTTCTCGCCGCAACCGGCGCGGCACCGATCAGCTTCGCCGACTTCGCCTCCACGACCGCTCCGGCGTGGAAGTAGACCTGGCATCGTGAAGGCACCCATCGCCAACCTCGCGGACTTCGCCGCGCTCGATCCGTTCTTCCGGATCATCGAACAGGGCCTGGATGGGCTGGCCGGGCCCGGCCACTTTTTCGACCTCCTCGCCGAGGACATCACCGTCGACTATGTGGTGACGGTTCCCGGGTACCCGCGGCATATCGAGGGCCGTGCCGCAGTCGCTGAGCTGTACCGCCCCTACGGCACCATGATCATTCTTGACCGCTGCTTCGATCTGGCCGTCCACCACGACGCGACCAAGGGCGTCGTGGTCCTCGAGTACGCCTCCGAGGGCCACGTTGTGGGTACTGGGCGCCGGTACGCCAACCGGTATATCTCCGTGCTCACGCTCCGCGAGGGTGAGGTCGCGCACTGGCGGGACTACCTCGACCCGGTCGCTGTATTCGATGCGGTTGGCTGGCCGCCACGCTGACGTCCCGCCGGCGGCGCCCCCTTGTGCGTTACGGGAAGCAAGGGGACGCCGCCGGGCTATCTCGCAACAAACTAGGGAGCACAAAGTGACAGATATTGATTCGCAAGACAGGTCGCCATTGTTACTGGAGCCGGTTGCGGTCTCGGAAGATCGCACGCTGAGCTTCTTGCGGGAGCGGTCGGGCGGAACTGGACCCAAGGTGATGGGTGCGGTCGATGACCCGCGATCCAGGTCTGGGTCATGACCGGCCTTCTTCGGCCCAGCCGGCGATGAGCGGGTTGGTGAGGTAGCCGACGCCGCTGACGCCGACCGTGACCTCGTCCCCGGGGTGCATGAATTCCTGAGGGTGACGGCCGACGCCGGTGCCGCCGCAGGTACCGGTGCTCATGATGTCGCCGGGCTGCATCGTCACGGTTCGGGTCAGGAACTCCACGAGCTCGGGTATCGAGTAGATCATGGTGTCGGTCGTGGTCTTCTGCTTGTAGACGCCATTGACGCGGGTGCTGATCTCCGCAGCCTCGGCGACAAGGTGACCGCCCGCCACATCGCCGCCCGGGTCGGCGCGCCCCAGGCGCCCGGGACTCCCGGGCCGGTGCGCGGGCCGGACGATGTCATTGCCTTCGCCGCCCAGCACGGGTACCCGGTCGCGATCAAGGCCGCGCTGGGCGGCGGCGGCGGCCTGAAAGTGGCCCGCAGCGCCGCCGAAGTCCCGGCCCTGCTGGACTCGGCGATGCGGGAGGCGGCGGCCGCGTTCGGCAGTGACATCTGTTTCGCCGAGCGGTACCTGGACCGGGCGCGGCACGTCGAGGCCCAGGTGCTCGCCGACTCTTACGGCAACGTGGTCGTGGCAGGCACCCGGGACTGTACCCTCCAGCGCCGCCACCAGAAACTCCTCGAGGAGGCACCCGCGCCGTTCCTCACCAGCGAGCAGCGGGCGGTCATCCACGAGTCGGCGCGGGCCATCTGCCGGGAGGCCGGGTATCAGGGCGCCGGCACCGTCGAGTACCTCGTCGCGCCGGACGGGACGATCACGTTCCTGGAGGTCAACACCCGGCTGCAGGTCGAGCACCCGGTCACCGAGGAGACCACGGGGGTGGACCTGGTCCGGGAGCAGTTCCGCATCGCTGCCGGGGAACGGCTCTCGCTGGACGGCGACCCGCAGCCGCACGGGCACGCGATCGAATTCCGGATCAACGGCGAGGACCCGGGCCGCGGTTTCTTGCCCGCCCCGGGTGCCATCACCCGGTTCGACCTCCCGCACGGTCCCGGGGTGCGGATCGATACGGGAGTGGAGCCCGGCAGCGTGGTCGGCGGCCAGTTCGACTCGCTGCTCGCCAAACTCATCGTCACCGGCCGGGACCGCCAGCACGCCCTGGAGCGGGCCCGCCGGGCGCTCGCCGAGATGGCGGTTGACGGCGTCGCCACCGTGCTGCCCTTCCACCGCGCCGTCGTGACCGATCCCGCGTTCACCGGGAACCGGCACGGCTTCGGGGTCCACACCCGCTGGATCGAGACCGAGTTCCAGGCTGACATTCCGCCCTACGCGCCATCCGCGCACGCAGGCGACGGCAACCTGGTGGCGGTGGTCACCGTGGGCGGGCGGCCGCTGCACGTATCCCTGCCCGCCGGCGCCGCAGTCATAGTCGCCAGTGGGGCGGCCAGCCGCCGCGCTGGCGGACCGGCCGCGACCGCCGGGGACGTGGTCAGATCTCCGATGCAAGGAGTTGTGGTCAACATCGCCGCCGAGCCCGGCCGCCAGGTCGAACCCGGCGATCTGCTCATGGTGCTGGAGGCCATGAAGATGGAGAACCCGGTCACTGCTCACAAATCCGGCATGGTGACTGCTCTGGCCGTCAGCCCCGGCCAGCCCGTCAGCCAGGGCACCGTCCTTTGCGAGATCAAGGACTGACGATCGGCCGCCGTGCCGCGGGACGCGGCCGCGGCACGGCGGAACTGGCTGCGCCACCTGCTCTCGGCATGAGCGGCGCGTCGGCTTGACCGGCGCGGTCCAGGCCGGGGCCGCCCACGCGCCGTGATTCAGGAGTTCTGGGTGTCGCGCCAGGCGATCCAGTCGCGGAGCTTGGACAGGTCGTAGTCGGGGCCGCCGACGCCGACCGTGAACAGCGAGACGCCGAGGGAGCGCAGCTTCGGGCCGAGCTCGTCCGGGCTGCCGTTCGCGCCCACGGAGATCTCGATCTCCGCCGGGTCGCGGCCGACGTCGGCGCAGTGCTGCCGCAGGATGCCGGCCTTGCGCTCGACCACCTCGGGGTCGCCGAAGCTGTGCCAGATGTCGGCGTGCCTGGCGACCAGCCGCAGCGTCTTCTTCTCGCCACCGCCGCCGATGAGTACCGGGATCTTGCGGGTGGGCGGCGGGTTCAGCTTGCCCAGCCGCGACTCGATCCGGGGCAGCGCCTCGGCCAGGTCGTTGAGCCGGCCGCCCGCGGTGCCGAACTCGTAGCCGTACTCGGTGTAGTCCTTCTCGAACCAGCCCGAGCCGATGCCGAGGATGAGCCGGCCGTCGCTGATGTGGTCGACGGTGCGTGCCATGTCGGCGAGCAGTTCCGGGTTGCGGTAGCTGTTGCACGTCACGAGTGCGCCGATCTCGACCCGCGAGGTGGACTCCGCCCACGCGCCGAGCATCGTCCAGCACTCGAAGTGCTTGCCGTCCGGATCACCGTACAGGGGGTAGAAGTGATCCCAGTTGAAGACGATGTCGGCGCCGAGCTCCTCCGCTTCGGAGGCGGTGGCGCGGATCTTCTTGTAGTCGGCGTGCTGCGGTTGCAGTTGCAGGCCCACGCGAACGGGCCGGTTGGTGGAAGCTGTCACGGTCCCTCAGCCTAACCGGGAGCCGAGGATGTTAATGCGGGTCTCCGGTCCCGAGGCCGGCCTCGGCTGCACGCTCCCGGATGGCGCACGCGACACCGCGCAGCAGCAGCGTGCGAATGGCTCCGTCGGGGCGCTGGGGTGCGAGGCGGGCCGCCATTGTGCCGGCACTGAGGTAGCCGCGGATGGTCAAGAAGGCGTAGCGGACCAGGTCCTCGTCCTTGGCCGCCTCGCCCAGGGCCTTGCTGAACAGCGGCCGCCAGACCCGTGTCAGTTCCCGCCCGTGCTCTTCGACGGCCCGTTTCGTCGCCTCGCTGGTGGCTGGAGGCGTGGCGCCGTGGGCTTCAGTTTTGATGAGCGGACCAGGGACCTGCAGGCGGCTCTTGAGCACCGCTTCAGACTTTTCAGACACCCGCTAGTGGCCGCGTGACTGCGGAACCGGCGCGTCAATCCGGATTAGTCCTAGTTCCCGGAGGTCCTCCCAGAACGCCGCCGGCGGCGGGGCGGACAGCAGCGCGACGTTGCCGCGCACCTGCTCTGCGTTGTCCGCGCCGACCACGATCGCCGTCACGGCTGGATGAGCGGCGGCGAACGCTAGTGCGGCGGCAGGCAGCGAGGTGCCATGCGCCTCGCAGACCCGGGCGAGTGCTCTGGCCCGTTCGAGAACTTCCCATGAGGCCGCGGCGTACTCGAAGTGGGCTCCGGCATCCGGGTGCCGCTGCGCGAGGATGCCGCTGTTGAAGATCGCCGCATTGAGGACCCCGACGTCGTGCTCGGCGCAGGCAGGCAACAGCGTATCCAGCGCGGATTGGTCGAGGAGGGTGTAGCGGCCGGCGAGCATCATGACGTCGATGTCCGTCTCGCGAGCGATACGCGTCAGCAGCGCTGTGTCGCGGTTGCCGACGCCGATGGCGTCGATGATGCCCTCATCGCGCAGCGCCGCGAGCGCGGGGGCGGCGACCGCGAGCGCCTCGTCGGCGTGCTCGTCCGGGTCGTGGATCAAGACCGTGTCCACACGGTCCAGCCCGAGGCGTTCCATGCTGGACTCGAGGGAGGCGCGGATGCCGGCTGCCGAGAAGTCCCATACGCGCCGCAGTGCCGCGGGAACGGCGAAGCCCTCGTCGTCGTCGCGCCATGCCGTCTCCGGGCTTGGGACCAGCAGCCGGCCGACTTTCGTGCTTACGATGAACTGGTCGCGGGGCTTGCCGTGCAGGAAGGCGCCCAGCCTTCGCTCGGACAGGCCGAGACCGTAGTGCGGCGCGGTATCGAACTGGCGGATACCCGCGTCCCAGGCTTCTTCGAGGATTGCGGCGGCCTCCTCCTCGCTGCGGGCACGATACAGGTTCCCGAGCTGCGCGCAGCCCAGCGCCAGGCGGGGACTCAGCGGGCCGGCCATGAGAAGTCCCAGATGAGGTAGCCGGCAGAGTCGGTCATGGCGCTGCACGGCTCGCCGGCTTCGCGCATTGCCCGGTCAAGCTCGGCTGGGATCGCGCGTGGAGCCGTTCGTAGTCGGCCTCCTTGCCAGCCTTCAGGCAAGTTGTGAACGCGAAGGCCTCCGTCGACGTCTCATGCCCCGCCGATGCCGTCCTCGAGTCAGGCCCATGTCCCCGCTGATCGCAGCAAAGATTCATATCAATTTCTCTCAACTTCGTCACTAAGGGTGACAATCATCGGCAGATGAGTCTGACTTATCGAAATTTCAGGCAATCTTCCCATGAATCGGTTGCATCCATATGCTGATATGTCATACTCATCTGGAGGAGCGCCTCACCCAATGAAGGGATCCATCGTGCCGACCAAGGCGGCCCACCCAGACGAAGGCGAGCACGGCGACGACGCTGAGCGGTATCGCCCCGGCTATGAACTGGTCGCCGAGAGGCTCCTTCAGTACATCGCCGAGGAGAATCTGCGGCCCGGGGACCGGCTGCCCACCGAGCAGGGGCTTGCGGACATCCTCGGCACGACGCGCAACGTCACCAGGGAAGCCGTGAAGGTGCTGGCAGCAATAGGACGGCTCAGCGTCCGCCGTGGAGCCGGAATCTTCGTCGCCTCGGGCGGCGCGCTGCTCGGCGAGGACGAGTTGGCGCACTTCCAGCCCACCGACATGGAGCATGTCCTGATGCTGCTCGACTACCGGCGCCTCATCGAGTCGGAGACCGCACGGCGGGCCGCGTCGATCGCCAACCCGGTCGAAGTGCGGGCCATCCGCCGGGCGGCGGAGGACTCAGCGGTCGTAGGCGGCCGTGAGGATGCCGATGCCTTCGCGCAGGCGGATGCGCAGTTCCATGGAGCGGTCGCGGTGGCGGCGCATAACGTGTTCCTCCAGTCCGCGGCCGCGACCGTGCGCAGGTTCCGCGTGCAGAGCGATGTGCTGCTCTTCCACGGGGCCGCGCCGGGGTCGCTGGCCGAGGCCGGCAAGCAGCACGCCGCCATCGCCGAGGCGATCGCTGACGGCGACGCTGAGCGGGCGAGCGGGCTGATGGTCGCGCACGTCGAGACCACACAGCGTCAGTTCGAGCGGCGAATCAGGGATCGCCTCTTCAACCTGCGCGGACAAGGCTAGCCCGCTCTGCAGCCCGCCACCGCCAGCCGCCTCGCATGGGGCCGCCCCGCTACCCCATGCCGCCCAACGGGCTCACACGGCCCCACACCAGAGAGCTGAGATGAAAATCACCCACGTCGAGTCGTTCCGTGTGCACGTCCCCGCGGCCGATCCGCCGTTCCGCTGGCGGGAGGGCCTGGCCGGCAGCGCGCCGGCGGGCGAGGGCGGCATCCTGCGCATCGGCACGGACGCTGGCGTCGAAGGCGTGGCCTTCTTCTCCCGGCCTGGCGCGGCCGTCATGCTCGATGATCTCGTCGAGCGCGTCTTCCGCCCGGAACTCCTGGGCCAGGACCCGCTGCAGCGAGAGTGGCTCTGGCACCGGGTATGGGAGCTCGACCGGATCCACGAGCTCCCGCTGCCCGCCCTCGGCCTCATCGACATCGCTCTGTGGGACCTCGCCGGCCGGCTCCAGGGTCTGCCCACATGGCGCGTACTCGGCGGCTACCGCACCGAGATCCCCGCATATGCCTCGACCTCGACATTCGCCAGCATCGAGGAGTTTCTCGACGTCGCCGATCAGTCCCTCGCCCTCGGCTACCGCGGCGTGAAGCTGCACGCCTGGGGCGACGCGCGACGCGACGCCGAGCTCATCCTCGCGCTGCGCGAGCACGTAGGCCCGGACATCGCCCTCATGTACGACGGGTCGGCCGGGTTCGACCTGCCGGACGCGATCTACGTCGGCCAGGCGCTGTCCGAGGCGAAGTACCTCTGGTGCGAGGAGCCGATGCGCGAGTTCAGCATCAGCGCCTATGGACGGCTCGTCCGCAGCGTCGATGTCCCGCTGCTGGTAGCCGAAACCTCCGACGGCGCCCACATGAACTCGGCTGACTTCATCGCCTCGGGAGCGGCCACCTACGGCGTGCGCGCGAGCACGACGCTGCGCGGCGGCATCACCGGCGCCATGCGCACCGCCCACCTCGCCGACGCGTACCGGCTGCGGGCCGAGGTGCACGGCTCCGACATCCCGAACCACCACCTGTGCATGGCGATCTCGAACACCACGTACTACGAGTCGCTCGTCACCTCCAACCCCGTGGTGCGCGAAAAGGCCGTCGACGAGAACGGCCTGGTGCACGCTCCCGCGGAGCCAGGCATCGCGCTGCCCGCGGGGCTGGACTATCCGCTCGCACTTCAGCCCTACGTCCAGGAGGCCGCCTAACCACCGGCCCTGCCCCGCATCACGAGAAAGGTTGTGACAATGAGGTCATCACGCATCACCATGGCACGTCGCCGGCGACGGCCCATCGCGCTCGCGGCCGCCGTCGCGGCCGGTGCCGCACTCGCCCTTTCGGGCTGCGCCAGTGCCACCCAGACCGACACGGGCTCGTCCTCCGCTTTCAAGGAGGCCACGCAGGTCCCGGGCTCCGCGATCACCGTCTGGACGGACTCCACCCGGCTGCCCGATGTACAGAAGTACCAGAAAGAGCACCCGGACGTGAAGATGAACATCGTCACGTACGACGGCAGCGCCGACGGGTCGACCTATCTGCAGACCAAGGTGCAGCTCTTTGACCGCACGGGCAAGGGCTGGCCGGATGTCGTCTTCGCCTCTCCGACCGACGTGACCTGGGCATCGGTGCCCACGAGCCCGTCCGCGCAGGCTTTCGCCGCCCCCGTTGACCAGCTGGTGCCCACGTCCACCCTCGACAACTTCGCCAAGGGGTCGCTGAGCCCTTGCCAAGTCGGCGGGCACACCTATTGCCTGCGCAACGACATCGCGCAGGTCGTGCTCTGGTACAACAAGACGCTCATGGACCGGTGGGGCTACCAGGTCCCGACCACGTGGGAGCAGTACCAGGCCCTCGGTGAGAAGGTCGCGAAGCAGCACCCCGGCTACGTCATCGGCTCCATCGGCGACACGAACTCACAGGAGTCGTACTTCTGGTCAAGCCAGTGCCCGGCGCAGCAGCTCGTTGCCCAGAACACGCTCAAGGTCGATCTGTCCTCGCCGGACTGCACGCGCATGGCAGATCTGCTCGACCCCCTCATCGCCGACAAGTCGGTAAGCACCCAGGGCTTCTTCACCCAGGGCTTCAACGGCAGCAAGGTGCTCATGGCGGTCGGCCCGTCCTGGTACGGCCAGTACGTGTTCGACTCGGCGTTCAAGACCCCGGCTAAGGAGATCGCGGCGGCGCCGCCGCTGAAGTGGGACGGCCAGACCGCGACGTACACCGGCGACGTGGGCGGCGGCATCTGGATGATCTCCTCGCACAGCACGAACATCAAGGCCGCCACCGCACTCGCCGAGTGGCTGACCACGTCGACCAGCAACCTCGAGAACGCGCCCACCTACCCGGCCTATGTCCCCGGTGCCAAGGCGTGGCTGGCGAACCCGGCGAACAAGGACTACTTCGCCGACGATGTCACCCAGGTGTTCATCAATGCCGCCAACGAGGTGTGGACCGGCTGGTCGAACACCAAGTTCAGCGACGCGACTCCGTGGTCGAACGCGGTCCTGCCCGCCCTGACCGCGGGCAAGTCGCTGTCTGCGGCGCTGCCCACGTGGCAGACCGCGATCGTCAATGAAGCCAAGTCGGCCGGATACACGGTCGTCACCAAATGACCACCGCCGAAATCGAGCGCTCCACGGCGCCCGCAGCAGCCGGACCGGCCCGCCGCTCCCAGCGGCGGCGGGCCGGCCTAGCCGGGTACCTGTTCGTGTCCGGCTACACGGCGATGCTGCTCGCCTTCGGCGTCTTCCCCACCGGCTACTCGATCTACCTGGCCTTTACCAACAACCAGGGCCAGTTCACCGGACTGGGCCAGTTCACCAAGGTCATCCAGGACTTCCGCTTCGGGTCGGCGTTCATCAACATCGGCGTCTACCTGGTGATGTGGCTCGTCCTCGTGGTCATCCTGACCGTCGTCACCGCTGTGATCCTGCGCAGCCGGGTAAGGCCCGGCCTGTCAGCGGTCCTGCGATTCCTCTTCTACCTCCCCGGCGCGCTCGCCGGCGTCGCCAGCGTGCTGGTGTGGCTGTTCATGCTCTCGCCCTCCGTGAGCCCCGCATCCGGCCTGCTGCGCGCGCTAGGATTCAGTACCTTCGACCAGGTACTCGCCCCTTCCAACCTGCCGGTCATCCTCGTGCTGATCGCCTTCTGGACGGGCGCCGGTGGGTGGATCGTCGTCATGTACGGCGCGCTCAACAACATCCCTGACGAGGTGCTCGAGGCCGCCCGCGCCGACGGCGCCGGCCCCTGGCGAACGGCCTGGCACATCCAGATCCCCATGATCCGGAAATGGATCGTCTACATGGGGATCCTCGCCTTCGCCTCCGGCACGCAGCTGTTCGTGGAGCCGCAGCTGCTGGAGACTGCCAGCCTCCAGCGGGTCAGTCCCACGTGGTCGCCCAATCAGCTGGCCTACGTGTTCGCGTTCCAGTACGGCGACTTCAACGCCGCAGCCGCGATCTCGGTCTTCCTGCTCGTCCTCGGCCTGATCGTCGCCACCCTGCTCGTGACGCGGTCCGGCCTGTTCAAGGTCGGTGATGAATGACAACCTCTTCACCCGCACAGCGCGTCCGCCCGGCCATCGGACAGCGCAGCTCAAGATTCGTCTCGACGCTCGTGGTCATCGTGATCCTCGCCGCGCTGCTCGTCTTCTTCGTGCTGCCCGCGATCTGGCTGCTGCTGGCGCCGACGAAGACCGCCTACCAGATGGAGCACTCTTTCCCGCTGTCCTTCGGCTCCTTCAGCCAGCTCGACCGCGCGTGGCAGCACCTGACCAGTTTCCAGGGCGGCGCGATCTGGGGGTGGCTGAAGAACTCGGCCGTCTACTCGGCCGGCGCCCTCGTGCTCACGCTGGCCACCAGCGTGCCCGCCGGTTACGCACTGGCGCTGACGAAGTTCCGGGGCCGCAGGCTGCTCCTGACGGTGACGCTCGTGGTCATGATCATGCCCAGCGCGGCACTCGTGCTGCCGATCTTCCTCGAGCTCAACCTCTTCCACCTCATCGGAACAGTCTGGTCGATCATCCTGCCGTTCTCGTTCTACCCGTTCGGCGTGTACCTCGTGTACATCTACTTCGCCACGAGCCTGCCGCGCGACATGCTCTCGGCCGCCCGCATCGACGGAGCCAGCGAGTGGCGGGTCTTCTCCCGGATCGCTCTCCCGCTCGCGCGGCCCGTGATCGGGCTTGTCGCCTTCTTCAGCTTCGTCGGCAACTGGAACAACTTCTTCCTGCCCTACCTCGTGCTGCCCAGCAGCAGCCAATTCCCGATCCAGGTCGGCCTGAACCAGCTGCTGTCCTCCACGCCGTCGTTCAACCCGGTGGCCGGGAAGGGGCTCGACATCACCAGCCCGGAGCTCGCCCTGGCGATCATCATCGCGATCGTGCCGGTGCTGGTGCTGTTCCTCTTCTCACAGCGGGCACTCGTCTCAGGCATGCTCGCCGGCTCGACGAAGGGTTAGGGCGACTCCGGTGCCGCTGACGACGAGCTCGATGCGGTGCGCCATCGCACCGCCGCCGACGCGATCATCTGGCCTCTGCTGAAGCCTCGTTCGTGACCGGCGCGGCGCTCGCCGTCGACGGCGGCATGAACGGGCTCCGGCTGCCGCGCTAGCGGCAGCAGTCCACTCCCAACGATCCCGACCAATGACGTCTAGGGAGAAAGCAATGCAACAACGCCGGACCCGCTACGCCCGGCTGTGGGGCGGGCTCGTGACAGCGCTCGCCCTGCTGGCCGGCGCCGTCGCAGGAACCAGTGCACTAGCCGGCTCGGCCGCCGCGGCCGCGTCGGCCACCGTCTATTTCGTCTCACCCGACGGCTATGGGAGCGCGTGCACCGTACACAATCCGTGCTCGCTCCACGCTGCCCAGGCGAAGGTCCGCCGCGCGACCCGGTCGATGAGCGGCAACATCGATGTCGTCCTTGCCGACGGCACCTACCGGCTCGGCACGACCCTCGCCTTCGATGCGGCGAAGGGCGACTCGGGCACCGGCGGCTACACCGTCACCTACGAGGCCGCGCCCGGCGCGCACCCTGTGATCAGCGGCGGCGAGCGGATCACCGGCTGGACGCAGACCGCGGGCGGTGTGTGGGAAGCGCAGGTTCCCCCCGGCACCCAGACCCGCCAGCTGTACGTCAACGGAGTCCGCGCGAACCGCGCGTCCGGGCCGGATCCGACCGGGTTCACCCGCACGCCGACCGGCTACACCACCTCGGACACGACTCTCGACAGCTGGGGAAACATCTCTGACGTGGAGTTCGTCTACAACGTGGGCTGGACCCAGATTCGCTGCGGCGTCGCATCCGTCTCGGGAACGACCGTCACGATGGACGAGCCCTGCTTCCAGAACTCGACCATGAAGCAATACGGGGTCAACGCCGACCGGCCCAGCTACGTCGAGAACGCGAAAGAACTGCTGAACGCGCCGGGGGAGTGGTACCTGGACCAGCCGGCGCACACCGTCTACTACATCTCGCGCGAGGGCCAGGACATGCGGACGGCGGACGTGGAGATCCCGCGCCTGCAGACCCTCGTCTCGGGCACCGGCACGGAGTCCCAGCCGCTGACAGGCCTCTCCCTGATCGGCCTGTCCTTCGAGTACGTCGGCTGGACCGCGCCGAGTGGACCCGGCGGATTCTCCGAGGTCCAGGCCAACATGCACCTGACCGGCGACAACGCCTGGCAGGACCAGGGCTCTTGCAACCGGTTCTCCAGCACCAACCCGGGCACCTGCCCCTACGGCAGCTGGACCATGACTCCCGGCAATGTGGTGTTCGACCACACCGACGGGCTGACCATCAGCGGCGACACCTTCCAGCACCTCGGCGCCGCGGGCCTCCAGCTCGGGCAGGACGTGGACAACTCCTCCATCACCGGCAATGTCTTCACCGACATCTCCGGCAACGGCCTCGAGATCGGCAACGGCACCGATGCCGACCCAGCCGACGTCGCCCTGCTTCCTGCGAACAACACGATCGCCGATAACTGGGTGCACAACATCGCCGTGGAGTTCACCGGCGGTGTCGGCATCTTCCAGGGCTACACCCGCGGCGACATCATCGAGCACAACCAGGTCAACAACGTGCCCTACAGCGGCATCAGCTCCAACTGGGGCTGGGGACGCACCCCGACGGAGACCTCAGGCAACAAGATCCTGGACAACCTGATCTTTGACTACATGCAGCAGCGCTCCGACGGCGGCGGCATCTACGTGCTGGGACAGGAAGGCGACTCGCTCGCCAACGGGCTTGTCATCAGCGGGAACGTCGTCCGCTACGCGGCCGGCGGCGGCCACGCGATCTACACCGACGGCGGCAGCCAGTACGTGACCATGACCGACAACGCCGCCTACGGCAACAACACCCCGTCGATGGGCGGATGCAACGAGCAGGACGGCACACCATACGGGGACTTCTCCTTCACCGGCAACTACTTCGAGGACCTCACCCCGGACTGGCCCTGCGGCAACCCGAGTGACGCCACCATCAGCGGCAACACCCAGGTCGGATCGGATGGCAGCGGCGTGCCCGCCGCGCTCCTCGACAACGCCGGCCTGGAACCCGCCTACGCCCATCTCGCCCAGGCTCCCGCCGGCCGTGCCCCGGTCAACCTCGCGCTCGGCAAGTCTGTGCAGGCGCAGTACCTCGACGGCAGCACGGCGCAGCTGCAGCCCTACTCGCAGCTCTCCTACGCCACCGACGGGAACCCCAGCACCTACGTCCAGGCCAGCGGCCAGTTCCGCTGGCAGCTAGTCGTGGACCTGCAGCAGGAGGACACGCTCGGCTACATGACCGTTGGCATGCCGCAACCGCACTTCGCGACCGACTTCCACGTCGACGCGTCCACCGACGGCACCAACTGGACCACCGTCGGCACCGTGCACGACAGCGGCTGGGGAACCATCCCCGTGGTCTTTTCCACCCCGATCACCGCACGGTACCTGCGCATCGTCGCCGACAAGCCCGACAACTGGGGCCAGCGCGGCGACCAGATGGCCATCAGCGAGGTCGGCGCCTACGCCCCGTCCGGCGGGAACCCGAACCTGGCGCTGGACAAGCCTGCGCAGGCGCTGTTCATCGACGGCACCCAGGCCGACATGCAACCCAACTCGCTGCCCTCCTACGCGGACGACGGCGACCCCACCACCTGGTCGCAAGCCACCGGTCAGTACCGCTGGATCCAGCAGATCGACCTGCAGCGCCCCGAGTCCATCAACGTGATCTCGCTGCTGCAGCCCGACGACAAGTTCGCGACCAACTGGCACATCGACGTCTCGCTCAACGGGTCGACATTCTGGACCGTCGCCCGGCATGCGGACACTGCGGGCGGCCTGTCCGGCGTCCAGCTTGCTTACCCGGTCACCGCCCGGTACATCCGGATCATCGCCGACCGGCCAGACGGCGGCGGGCAGACCGGCGGGCAGATGGCCGTCAGCGAAATCGGCGTATACGGCCAGAAGTAAACGGGCGGGCGGCAAGGGACCCCGTTTTCGGGGCCCCTTGCCGCCCGCGGACTAAAAGCATTCGGTGCGCCGGTTCCACCTAAAAACCGATCCGCTGGGCGCCGAAAGATTGTCGTGTTCGTGACTGCCAATCCGGACGGGATCGCGGTGGCGGGCTGAACGTCACCGCCTTGGTGGTGACCGGCGTGCTTGTCTCGGTCGTTCCCCTGATCATCGCCTTCCTGGCCCTGCAGCGCTACTGGCGTAGAGGGTCGCGGTGGGGGCCATCCGGGGATAACCGCACCGCCGCCTGTCATCCCAGTGACCCGGCTTTCACGGCCGGGCCCGTAACCTACCCTGTCTTGTCCCTGGCCGGCCATCCCACGAAAGGGAACCGTGATCCGAGTAATGACCACTCCATACTGGGAGCGCTTCCAGCCGACGTCGGGCGCTAGGCCGCCCCGGGCCTGGTTCACCTCGGACGCGCCCACGCTGGATCTGTCGGGTGACTGGAGATTTCGCTGGTCCCCGCGGGCCGACGCGCCGCTGGACTTCGTGGAACCCGGCTTTGACGACGGCGGCTGGGCGGCGCTGCCCGTGCCCTCCCACTGGCAACTGCATGGGTACGGGGCTCCGGCCTATACGAACGTCCGGTACCCGTTCCCGGTCGACCCGCCGCGCGTGCCGACGGAGAACCCCACCGGCGATTACCGTGCCGCCTTCAGGGTGCCGTCCAGCTGGCGGGGGCAGCGGATCGTCCTGCGGTTCGACGGCGTGGACTCGTGCGCGCGGGTCTGGCTGAACGGGACCGAGATCGGCATCACCTCGGGCAGCCGGCTCCCGGTCGAGTTCGACGTCACCGGCGCCCTGACCTGGGAGGGCGCGGAACTTCTGGCTGTCCGGGTGCATCAGTGGTCCTCCGGCAGCTACCTGGAGGATCAGGACATGTGGTGGCTGTCGGGCATTTTCCGGCGGGTGACCTTGGCGGTGCGTCCAGCCGGTGGCATCGACGACTATTTCCTGCACGCCGATTACGAGCATCGGACCGGGGGCGGCACGCTGACCGTCGAGGCGGACGTCCCCGCCCGCGTCACGGTCCCGGAACTCGGCATCGACGCCGCGGCCGGGGAGGTCGTCCCGGTCCCTGCGGTGGAACCGTGGTCGGCGGAGTCGCCGCGCCTGTACGACGGGGAGCTCGCGACCGAAGCGGAGCGGATCCCGTTGCGGATCGGCTTCCGCCGGGTGGCCATCGCCGACGGCGTCCTGACCGTGAACGGGCGCCGGGTGCTGCTGCGCGGGGTGAACCGGCACGAGTTCGACCCCGACCGGGGTCGGGCGCTCACCGCGGCGACCATGCTCGAAGACGTCCTGCTCATGAAGCGGCACAACATCAACAGCGTGCGGACCAGCCACTATCCGCCCGACCCCCGCTTTCTCGACCTGTGCGACACCCACGGCCTCTACGTCATCGACGAATGCGACCTGGAAACGCACGGGTTCTTCCCGGCCCGGGAAGGCGTGATCCCCGGCAATCCGGCCGACGAACCGGCCTGGTGTGACGAGCTGGTGCACCGGATGCGCCGGATGGCGGAGCGGGACAAGAACCATCCGAGCATCATCATGTGGTCGCTGGGCAACGAGAGTGGCAGCGGCCGCAATCTGCGCGCCATGGCGCGCTGGGCCCGCGAGCGTGATCCATCCCGGCCGCTGCACTACGAACGGGACTACACCTGCCGCGACGTCGACATCTACAGCCTCATGTACCCCCCGCACGCGGAGGTCGAGCTCATCGGGCAGCGTAAAGAGGAACCGCTGGAGGACCCGGAACTGGACGCCCGGCGCCGGGCCATGCCGTTCATCATGTGCGAATACGGCCACGCCATGGGCAACGGGCCGGGCGGCCTGAGTGAATACCAGGAACTGTTCGACACCTATCCGCGATGCCAGGGCGGATTCATCTGGGAGTGGATCGACCACGGGATCCGCGTCCGCACGCCGCGCGGCGAGTACTTCGGCTACGGCGGAGACTTCGGCGAGCCGCTGCACGACGCCAACTTCGTGGCCGACGGCTTGCTGTTTCCCGACCGGACGCCGTCCCCGGGGCTGCTGGAGTACAAGAAGGTCATCGAGCCGGTCCGGATCAGCGGCGAGGACGGCGGGCTGCGGATCTCCAACCGGTACGACTTTCTCGGGCTTTCCCACCTGCACTTCGTGTGGTCCGTCGAGGACGAGGGCATCGAGCAGGCGACCGGGTGGCTGCAGGTGCCGGACACCGGACCGGGCCAGTCCGTGGTGGTGCCGTTGCCAGAGCTTCCCCCGGTAACCGGGGAAGCATGGCTGACCGTCCGGGCGGTTCTGGCGCAGGACACCCCGTGGGCGCCGGCCGGGCACGAGATCGGCTGGGGGCAGCTGAAGGCCGGGGACGCGAGCCCGCGCGCCGCCGGCCCGCGCGGGCCGGTGACGGCCACACCTCAGGACATACGGGTCGGGCCGGGGGTATTCGCCGCGGCAGATGGCCGGCTCGGCTGGCTGGGCGTCATCCCCGTCGAAGGCCCGCAACTCGACGTGTGGCGGGCGCCGATCGACAACGACCGCTGGTTCTCCCGCGACCCGAATGAGCTGGCGTGGCGGGAGCTGGGCCTGCACCGGATGCAGCACCGGATCGACGAGGTGGCGGCTGGCCCGGACGAGCTGGTCGTGCGCACCCGCGTCGCTCCGGCCGCGACCCGCCTGGGCTTGTTCACCACGTACCGGTGGACGGCGGACGGAGAGGCGCTGCGGCTGACGGTCGAGGTGTCACCTGATGGCGACTGGGAGCTGCCGCTGCCCCGTCTGGGCCTGCGCATGGCGCTGCCGGGCGAACTGCAGAACATCGAATGGTTCGGCCTGGGCCCGGGAGAGGCATACCGGGACTCCCGGTGCGCCGTGCGCGTTGGGCGGTTCCGGGCCAGGGTGGATGAGCTGCAGACGCCCTATGTGTTTCCGCAGGAAAACGGGAACCGGGCCGATGTCCGCTGGATGACGTTGCAAGACGATGCCGGAGCAGGCCTGGCCGTGGCCGGGGATCCCTGGATCGACGTCACCGCACGCCGGTGGACGACCGAAGCTCTCGATGCCGCCCGCCATCGGTTCGACCTGGAGACGGGCGAGCGGATCTGGCTGAATCTCGATTACGCCCAGAATGGCCTGGGCTCGGCCTCGTGTGGTCCGGGTGTCCTGCCCAGCTACCGGCTGCCGGCCGTCCCGGCGACGTTCACGGTGACGTTCCGCCCGATCGACAGGTAAGTCGGTCCAATCCGCCGGGGGGATGCGCGGACCGGCAGGCCATAACCGGAACCCGGCCTGCCGGATGTGGCCTTCCGCCGACCAGGCCAGGGCGGGGCGGAGCGCCGCAGGCAGCCGCTGGGCGGTCCCAGATGAAGTCAGCGCGCGGGCGATGAGCTGCTCGCGACGTTGAGCGTCGTCGGCAGGGTGACTGTGGACGGTGGCCGCGATGGCTGGTCGATCCGCTGGATCAACAGGTGACCCGCTGTCTGGCCTGCCGGGGCACTGCGCTCGAAGGGGGTGCTCGCGGCCCACTGGAGTGCCGGAACCGGTACTCTAGCTGGGATCCCGTCGCCGACCGGAGTGGCCGGGACGCCGGGCGCATAGCTCAGTGTTAGAGCACTCGCCTTACAAGCGCCGCGCCATTACCGGAATGCTAACGCGGGAAAGCCCTGGATTTGTCAGTTCTGCATTTTCCGGGGTGCTTGCCAGCGAGTGACCTAGCAGGGCTAAAAGCGAGCGGTCCAGCTGGGGAAGGGTATTGCGATGGAGGCTGGGCCGTATTCTCCCTCCCAATGCTGCAGCCGGGCCAGGAAAGTATTCCTGTCTGCACTGGAACGATGCAGATGAAATTTCATATGACCTGTCGCCAGAAACTGGAAATCGCGGGACGCTATTGTGCCCATTCCAGCCTGCAATGCGGATTCGGGCAGATGGGTGATGTGGATGCCGTAATGTTCTGGCGGCGCGCTTTCGCGCTCTGGCGGCATTGAGCTTGGCGGAAAGCTGCCTCGCCGCGGCGCGCACAAGGAGAGCCCGTTCATCGGGCGTGAGTTGCCTGTCCGGGTCGACTTGGCGTTCCAGCCGGGCCAGCAGAGCGGACCGGGCGGCATCAGCCTGGTCGGCGCGCGCCATGGGCCGTGACCAGCGGGCGCTGGCGGCGATCTTGGCGCGCAGCCGCTGCTGTTCGGGGGTCACGCGGTGATCCCGGTGGCCGTGGCCGTGCTCGTTTTCCGGCGCTGCAGCTGCCGCCGCACGGCGCGTCGCTCTTGTGGATCGAGTCCGCCCCAGATGCCGAACGGCTCACCGGCTGCGATCGCATGGGCCAGGCAGTTACGGCACACAGGGCATTGCGCGCAGATGGCCCGGGCTTCGGTGGCCAGGCTGCCGGTGGACGGAAAGAAGATCTCCGGATCGGTGGTGGCGCAGAGCGCGTGCACGCTCCATCGCCGCCTGGTGTCCGTAGCAGCCAGCTCCAGAAGCTGAGGGGATAGCACGTCCGCTGCGTTGGGGATGGCCGTGTCGTCGGGCATGAGGAAGGCTCCCTTGCTGATGGGGCAGGGGAGCCGCACCCCGGTGAACACGCTGAAATAGGTGTTGCGTCGACTATTTAAACCCATATTAATAGAGCCGGTCAACGGACCACCCTGGCTGGCATTGGCTGGCCGCTTGGCCTCGTGGCAGCGGACCGTCGCCATCGGTCACCTGCGGCGGATCCGGCCAGGGCTGTCGCGCCCGGCCGGGGGAGTACGGCTAGGTGTCCCGGCCACGCCTGGCCCGGCGGCTGGCGGGCATGCCCTCGACGGTGCGGGCGCTTTCGATCATGTCCCTGATGGCCTGCAGGGACCGGCTGGACAGCCCGGCTGCGCGCAGCGCTATCTCCCGGACCTCGCCGTCCTTTAGCGCGGCGATCAGTTCCGGCGGGATCGCGTCGCGGTCCGCTTCGGCGTCGTCGAAGAAGTACATGGGGGAGACGCCGAAGAAGGCCGCCAATGCGGATAGGTGCCTCTGGGTGGGGTTGTCGCGGCGGCCGGTGCGCAGCTGCCAGACGTAGGTGGAGGAGATCACCTTCTCCCCGG
>DASQVO010000530.1:0-3039 GCA_035640715.1 Streptosporangiaceae bacterium | reverse complement strand
AGCTGAGCCAGAACCGGCCGGGCGCCGACATCGACGGTGTCATCGCGGGCCTGCGGGCTCGCGGGGATGACCGTTCCGCCGCAGCCGTCGCCAGGGCCCAAGCCATACCGGCCGGGCCGACCTACTGCTTAGAAGATCGTCTTTCACTGAAGTGTCACCTGGCTTTACCCAGTTCAGACGGAGGTCGGCGTATCCGTGTGTGACCGCTGGCGTCCTGAGTTTCCCGGTGGTTCTGGCACGCTTGTGGCACAGCAAGCCGGGTCCAGAGTCACCGGTGACCTACGCATTACGAGTCAAACGAGGATCGTCCGCAGGCGTCCATCGCTTACATCCGACCCAGCTTGGACGGGGGCGTCCGCGTGGGCGTGGTCCAGGTGCATCCAAGCTTGTCCAAGGTCGTTGTTAGCATCCGCGTTAGCACGATCGCGCGGTGTTCGGAACCCGCGACCCGCTGCTTAGAAGGCTCCGGCTACAGTAGCGATTAAATGCGCCTACGCAGGTAGCTGGCGTGTCCGCTTGTCCGTGAGTGACCGTGAATCGCTCCGGTTTACCGTCTGATCGGGCACGCGGCGGGCATGCGACGGGCCTTCAGGCCGAGAATCTGGTTTCCCAGTTGGCCCGCGAGCCGGACGCGCCACAATCTTGGGCATGACCGACGATGCAATCGCCTACTACGCCGACTTGATCGCCCGGCGTGGGGAGCTTTCGATGGTGTGCTGGACAGTCGTGGAATCGTGCCGTAACCCGGTGACGATCGAGTCGGTGGCCGCCCGCCTCGGTGCGGACCCTGCCGAGATCACGGAGATGCCGTGGGATGCGGCTTTCGACGGGCCAGGCGCCGCTGTCGCGCACCTGGCCCAGTCCGGGCCTGCGGTCATGGTCGCCGAGGTCAACGGGTATAGCGGCGCGATGCCTGGCGTGCTCAGGCGGCTGAGCGAGGACAGCCGGGCGCGCAGCGTCTTTTGGAACGTCAACATGATGACGTCGCTGGGCTGCGCGGCGTTCGGGGATCTCCTAGTCCGCTTCGAGTTCCCCGACAACGACCGCACTGGCGTAGATATTTGCGCGCTTGACGATGAGCTAGAACCGGTGTACGCCGCACGTCGCGACCCCCGGGATGACGGCCGGGCCGCGATGATGGCCGTCGTGGAACGGCGCACTGGCGTGCGGCTAGAGGAGGACTGGCTGGACGCCAGCCGCCCGGCGGTCGTGGTGCCGTCGCCGGGCACGCCGGACCGCCC
The DNA here is from genome assembly GCA_035640715.1 of Streptosporangiaceae bacterium. Lineage (GTDB taxonomy): Bacteria > Actinomycetota > Actinomycetes > Streptosporangiales > Streptosporangiaceae > DASQVO01. Next base: position 1,798 of record DASQVO010000530.1, on the reverse strand, counting down.
GGCCTGGGGCGGCGGCAGCTTCTTCGACCCGGAGCTGGAATCGGCGCTGCTGCTCGCGCCGACCTCGGTGGACCGTGATTTCGTCGCTGACCTCACCGACCTGCTCGTCCCCGCGGCGTAGCTGGCTGGCGAGCCGGAGATCATGGCCGTCCGCGCAGCGCTGCGCGAGGGGGCACCGCTGGGCGACGAGCGGTACGCGCCGCTAGAGCAGCTCGCCGCCCGGCTCACAGAACAGGTCGAGAGCACGCCGAAATCCGGCACCGTCCTGGACGGCATGGCATGGCACCGCATGCATGCCGCGCGGGCGCTGCAGCGGGCGTTCCGGCCGCCGCAGCTCATGCCCCGCCCGCTGCACAGCCTGCAGCACGCCCGGCTGGCGCTCGGCGACGACTGGCTGGCTGCGCGCCGCCGACTGCGGGCCCGCCTGCGGCGTCCCTACGGATAACCGGTAGGACCGGCGACCTCTGGGTTATGAGCCGTACGACGACCGTATCCGGTGTCTGGACCGGTCTCTGGTGTGCGGGCTGACCTCGGCGGATGTGCGACTGTTCGTCACCTGCGGCGCCGCGTGTCTCCTCCCGTCTCAGCCCGTCCCGCCGCGTCTCGTTTACAGATCGGTTTACAGAAACGGTCCCTGGCCTGCTGCTTTTGGTCCTTCTCCGAGCGCGGTACGCGCACGTCCCGCCCGGCTGGTCATCCCGTCACCGTCGGCCCACCCTCCGGGGAGCTGGGCAAGCGCCACGGGGCAAGGTGGAGCGCCCCACCGGACGAACGACCTTGCCCCGTGGCGCTTGGTCTGCTCGGCTTGTCCTGGGCCGATGGTGACGGGATGACCTGGCTTCCTCCTCAGCCAATGACAACCTTGGAGGCCTACCGGCGTCCATCCTGGAGCCCGAGGTCCCCCGCCGGAGGCATCGCATTTGGGTGTGGCTCTTCTGTAGGGACTGGTTGAGCTGGGGAGCTGTAGCTTGGGCTGCCGTAGCCTGCGATCGCCTCCTATCGTCGGAGAAAGACTTCGGGGGCGGCGATGGGTTCGTGGAGCGAGGAGCTTGACCGGCGGGAGGCGGCGGCCCGGGAACGGATCGGCAGCCTCCGCCAGCAGATCGCGGAGCTGACCGGGCGGCTGGCTGCGGAGGAGAACCTGCTGTCCCGGCTGGAGATCACGCGGGAGACGATGGCGGAGATCCTCGCCGGGACGGGCGAGGCCGGTGAGCCGGAACCGCGCGCGGGGGCTGGAGAAGAGCAAGCGGACGCGGCGGTGAGCGTGCCGCCTATCGGGGTGGTGACGGTGCCGCCGTGGCAGCCGGGCATGGACGCCGCGGTGCTGCCGCTGGCTTACCGCGACATCCTGGAGATCCTCGCCGACGCGGTGCAGCCGCTGCGGGCCAAAAACATCGCGGTCACGCTCGGGCTGCCTGCGGATGCCGCGAAGATCGAGGGAGTGCGCTCGAGGCTCAAGCGGCTGGTGGAGCGCGGCTGGCTGCACGAGCCGGCGCCGGGCCTGTTCACCCTGGCGCGGCAGCCATCGTCTGGGGGCGGGCCGGGCTGTGGCGGGTGACGGGCTCTTCTTCCTAGGTTCGGGAGTGCGACCTCATCCGGCCGTCTGGAAGAAGAGCCCAGTGGAACCGTATGACACCTGCGCGGCAGCTGACTTTGAGGCTGCGGGGAAGTCCTTCGAGGCCCTCGTCGCCGAGCTGGAAGGCGAGGCAGCGGCGGCACTGCCGCACGACCGGCTCGAAGAGCTGATCGATACCCAGGGCCGGGAGATACTGCGCCTGCTGCTGCAAGGCCATCTCGA
>DASQVO010000529.1:0-16264 GCA_035640715.1 Streptosporangiaceae bacterium | reverse complement strand
CGCAGCGTGTATCACGTGGCCGAAGGTCTCGCTCAGCGCGCCGATCCGGCCGCGCCCCGGGTACCGGGCCCGCAGGCCAGCATGTCGGCATCCCGGCGGAGAGCTACTCCCCCTCGTTCTCTACAGGCTAGCCGCCCCCGGTGGACCGGCGAGCTACCGGGGCCACCGCTGTAACCAGCATCACCCGCCGTCCGCCCGGCGCTGTGAACGCTCTGAAGACTCTGCGCCGGATCGGCGAAAGATTAACAGCCGCTGACGTGACCGCCGTCGGCCAAGTAGCTCCTGAGGGGAAACCGCGGGCGGGCGGGGATAGGCCGCATCCCCGTCCGCCCTCCCCGGGGTGAGCAGGGTGAGCGGACCGCGCCGGCAAGTTCGCCCAGCTGGCCGGCAGCACGGGCACCGCCGGTCATCAGCCCCCCGTCCGCCGGACAGCTATGAACGACAGTGCCGCGCGAAAAGCGCGGCGTCACAGGGGGTGCGGGATGCGCCCTGCGCTGGACGTGCGATGGCGGCGATGAAGGCCGTCGGCTCACTTCACGATGACCGCGCCTTTCATCCATGGGTGGAAGGTGCAGACGTAGTGGTACGTCCCGGCTTTGGTGAAGGTGTAACTGTAGGAAGCGCCGTGATTGAGCTTCGGCGAATGCAGCGGACCGCCACGGACATTGTGGGCAGCGGAGTCGGTGTTGGTCCAGGCGACCGTCGTACCCACACGGACGGTGAGGGACGCGGGCGAGAATGCGAAGCCCGCGATGGTCACGTGCCGCGAGGCGGCGGCCGGTGCCTTCAGGACGCCGGCCGAGGCCGAAGAGGCCGGGACCACAGAGCTCGCAGCGGAGCTGGGGTGGGCGGCGGACGCCGCCAGTGCCACCGGGCCCGGTGCGCCGAGCGCCGAGATTCCCAGCGCTGTGGTGGTCGCCACCAGCACCTTCGGGATGTGACGCGGTGGGCGCCGCGGCGGTTCGCTATGGGTTTCCTGATCCGGACAGAGTCTCATGATGCCTATCCAACCGGCCCGTCCGATGCGGGTCTGAATCGTTGCGACCCGCCTGATGCGGGTCACGCATCCGGGTGCAAACCAGAATACTGAGAGAGCCCTTCGTGGTACGTGCAGGGACGTAAGCAGCGCAGCTGCGAGGGCGTAGTTGTGGCTTCGCCCGGCCGCATCGTTGTATGGAACCCGGGCCGCTGCGACATCAGCTAGACGCCACGCGCTGTGCTGTTCAATGCACTTCAATACGCGGTCGAACTCCGGCGGCTCGACGCTAACCCGGTTAAGAGTTGCAGCGGAGCGCCCCGCGCGCCTCGCAGGCAATCGACCGGCGCCGCGTCATCAACCCTGATCAGGCCCGTGCGCTGCTGGCCGCCGTAAGCGCGCAGCAACCGTCCGGGCCGCAGCCGGGGGCACCAGGTGCGGCTGCGTACGGACGGCGTGGATGGTCGGAATGACGTCACGGGCGAGCGCGTCTATTGCGACATCGAGCGCAGAATCGGCCACGTCGCCAGTATGGCCGTCGCCACGGCCGTTCTGGGACGCAGCTTCATGCGCGGATTGGCGACGGCTCGTTGTGAGCACCGGCGGGCGCGCGGATGTACCGGTCCACCTCGGCGTCACTGAGCGGGATCGTGCCGGGCGGGGACCGGTTGTTCACCTTCACCTATCTAGAAAGTGCCGGGAAGATGAAGCGATCTCTCCGCCACTTCCCTGGCCCGTGCGGCGGAGCGCACACTACGGGAAAGGCACGAATCCCGCAGTGAGGAGGGCCAATGCCCGGAACGTCACCGCAGGGCAGCGGGCTGAGACGGTCCCTGTCCGTCTGGCAGGCCATCGGCCTGTCCATCGCGCTGATGGCGCCCAGCATGGCCGCAAACATCAACCCTCAGGCCAGCGCCGCCACGGCCGGGCGCGCCGTGCCGCTCGCGTTCCTCATCGCCGCGGTGGGCGTGCTCCTTATCGCCTACGTCTTCGTGCGGCTCTGCCAGTACTACCACCACTCCGGATCGGTGTACGCATTCGTCGGGGCGACGCTGGGCCCGCGGGCCGGGGTGGTCGCCGGGTGGGGGCTGCTGGGCACGTACACGTTCTACGCCGTGGTGACCTCCTCCGCGGCGGGCATCTTCGGCACCGCGTTCCTGCAGGCCATCGGCGCGTGGCCGCACCCGCCGTCCTGGGCGCCGTTCGTGCTGGCCGGCGTCGCCCTGGCACTGACGCTGCTGCTTGCCGTCGTGCCCGCCCGGCGCGGGACGAACGTGCTGCTGTCGGTCGAGGGCGCCACGGTGGCCGTGATCCTGATCGTCACCGCGGTCGTGCTGGTCCGGCTGCTGGCCGGGACGGCACCCGGCGGCCACCACTTCACGCTGAGCGTGTTCGAGGTGCCGCCGGGGACGAGCATCTCGCCCCTGTTCCTCGCTGTCGTCTTCGGGTTCCTGTCGTTCGCCGGCTTCGAGGCCGCCTCCACTCTCGGCGAGGAGGCAACGAGGCCGACCCGCGACATCCCGCGCGCGATTCTCGGCACCGCCGTCTTCGGCGGCATCTACTTCGTCATCGTCACCGCTGTGGAGATGATGGGCTTCGGCACCAGCAAGGCCGGCGTGGCAGCGTTTGCCAACTCGCCCTCGCTGCTCGGCAACCTCGGCACCACCTACGTCGGCGCCTGGGTGGGCGACGTCATCACGCTGGGCGCGACGGTGAGCGCCTTCGGATGCTGCCTGGCGTCCACGGTCGGCGCGTCACGGCTGATGTACGCCCTCGCCCGGGACGCGGCAGGCGCCCGCGGCCTGGGCCGCGCGTCCCGCGCCGGCACGCCCGCCGCCGCCACCGCCCTGATCACGGCCTTCTCGGTCGCGATCATCGTGATCTACGTCGCCGCCTTCCACGCCACCGCCGAGGACAGCTTCGCCTGGTCGGGCACGATCGGCACGCTCATCCTCCTGGTCGCCTACGTGCTCGCCACGATCGGCTGCATGATCCTCGTCTTTGTCCGCCGCCGGCTGCCCGTGCCGGCCTGGCAGGCCGTGATCCCGCTCGCGGCGCTGGTCGTGCTCGGCTACACGCTCTACCGCAACGTCATCCCGTACCCTCCGTCCGGGCCGGGGCGCTGGTTCCCGGTCGTGTCCGGCGGCTGGCTCATTGCCGCCGTGATCGTGGTCGCGGTGGCGCCCGGCTTCGCGCGCCGGCTCGGTGCCGCGCTGACCGTCAGCGAGGGAGTCGCCGAGCCCGGGCCGGGCACAGCGGCCGCGCCGCCGGCCGGCCTTCCGGGTACCGCGGGTGAACGGGCGCCGAATGCCTGACCGGGCCGCTCCGGCGTCACGCTCTTCGACTCGCAGATCGGCTTCGCGCTGCGTCCCCGGTGCCCGCCGGTGCTCGGCCTGCCGGCACACGCCCAGCCAGAGGAGTACCTGGTCCGCCGAACCGACCTCGGCGCTGCCGAGGTGAACCACCGGTTCCTCCGGGCCGGCCTGGACGACGGTGCCTGGACCGAACACGACGCCGAGCGCATCGCCCGCCAAGCCGCGAGCGGCAACGCCCGCCGCACCTACCGCCTCCCCAGCTCCTGACGTCATCGGCCACTTACGCCACGCTTGCTACCTTTGGTATTTCTGACCTCCACCTCCTCAACGGGCGGCAGCAGTAGCGTTTGCGCTATGAAGCTGAGTCCGGGACTGCGGGCTGAGACCGTCATTGCGGTCGCCCGCGACGACACCGCTCAGCGGGTCGGCAGCGGGGACATGCCGGTGCTGGCGATGCCGCAACTGCTGGCACTCGCGGAGGCGGCAACGGTCAAGGTGGTGCAGGAAGCGCTGGCGCCTGGGCGCACATCCGTCGGCACCCGCGTCTACCTGGAGCACAAGGCGGCCAGCCCGGTCGGCATGCACGTCACGATCGCCGCCGAGCTCGCCAGCGTCGACGGCAGGCGGCTGGTCTTCGACGTCACTGCCACGGATTCCCACGGCACGGTGGTCGGCCTGGCCATGATCGAGCGTGTCATCGTCGACCGCGAGAAGTTTCTGTCCAGCCTGCCCGGATAGCCACGCGGCAGGATTGTCAGCCCGCGAGCCAGCCAGCGTAGCGGGTCAGCTAGCGCACCGGTCAGCCCGCGCAGCGGGTCAGCCAGCGAGCCAGCCGGAGCACAGCTCGCCTTCGGCGACGATGACGGCTGGGCCGGTGAGCAGGCTCGTCACGGGGCTCAGCGTGACGGTGAGGTCACCGCCGGGCACCCGGACGAGCCAGGTCCCGTCCTGGTTGCCGGTCGCCTCCGCCGCCGCGACGGCCGCCGCTACCGCTCCGGTGCCGCAGGACCTCGTCGGGCCGGAACCGCGCTCGTAGACGCGCATCTCCGCGCTGCGCTCACCGGTCACCCGCACCAGCTCGACGTTGGCGCCCTCGGGGAACAGCGCCGGGTCCAGCACGGGCGGCTCGCCGAAGTCATATCCGTCCAGCGGGGACTCGACCACACAGGCGAGGTGCGGGTTGCCCAGCGAGACCCGCAGACCCTCGCAGGTCACGCCCCCAACGAGCGCGCTCCCCGCACCCAGCACAGCCGGCCCGCCCATGTCCACGGTGATGCGGCCGTCGGCCTCCTCGCGGACCACGCGCGTCCCGGCCCTGGTCTCGATGGCGAACTCGGGGCCGGTGGCCAGTCCATGGTCGAGGAGATAGCGGGCGAACACGCGGATGCCGTTGCCGCACATCTCCGCCAGGCTGCCGTCGGCGTTGCGGTAGTCCATGAACCACTCGGCGACCAGGCCCTGGCCGGCGGCCTCGCCGAGGGCTGGCGAGCCCGCCTCAGCCATCATCGCCGGAGAGACGAGCGCGGTCGCCGCAGCCGCCGTCAGGGTATCGGTCGCGGTATCCGAGGCACGTGATCCGCCGGGGCCGCTCTCGGTCAGCGCGGCCGCCAGCACCTCCACCTCCACAACGCGCAGCACCCCGTCGGCGCCGATACCGGCCCGGCGGTCACACAGCCGGCGCACCAGGGCAGGTGACAGATCCAGTTCGGCGTCGGGATCGGGCAAGATCACAAAGTCGTTCTCCGTGCCGTGTCCCTTCGCGAAGCGCATGCCCCGATGCTATCCCGCCGCGCGGTTACGGGCCGTCAGGAATCGCAGGGCACGATGCATGCGGACGTCCCGTTTTGGGCCTTAAGTCCACAACCGCCAGCCATCCGATCGCGTCATAGGAGGCGTGACGCTCCGGCTGCCGACGCCGGGCCATGACCGAAAGGGAGCAGACCAATGAAATTCACCGCCACCGCCGCACGGCGTGGCGCGGCCATGGCCGCGATTGCCGCGGCCGCGATCCTCACGCCAGCCATTGCCCTGGCATCATCGGGCTCGCCGGCCGGCGCCAGCGCCACGGCTGTGCCGCAGTGCTCCACGTCCGGGCTTGTCGTGTGGCTGAACACGATGGGCAACGGAGCCGCGGGCAACATCGCGTACCAGCTTCAGTTCACCAATCTCTCGGGACACACCTGCACGCTGTTCGGCTATTCGGGGGTGTCCGGGGTTAACCTTCGCGGCCAGCAGGTCGGGGAACCGGCGCATCGGTCCCCCGCGATCCCCCGGCAGCTAGTGACGCTGGCCAACGGAGCCACCGCGAAGGAGACGATCCTGATCGCCGAGGTGGGTGACTTCCCGAAGGCCGTCTGCCGCCCGGTCACTGCCGCCGGGCTGCGGATCTACCCGCCGAATCAGTTCGCGTCCAAGGTGGTGCCGTTCCCGTTCGGTGCCTGCTCGCGCAGTGGAGTCCAGTACCTGCAAGTCTGGCCCGTGCAGAAGTAACGGCGAACCGCCAGGCCCGCTCCCTGACGGAACCACCCGACCAGCCCTCGGCCGTGCCATCAGCACCGCCGAGGGCTGGTGCGTCTGACGATGGATCTCTCACAGCGCCCTCACCTTCCAGCGCTGTAGGTGCGCGAGCAGTGTCTGATGGGCGCTCCACCCGTCCGGGAACTTGACTGGGACGTTCAGGTGGACCGGCTCGGTGGACGGGTGGGCATCCAGCAGTTCGGGGATGCCGGCGCGGGCGACGACGATGCAGGCGTGACGGTGGCGGGTGGTGAGGACGCAGAGGCGCCCGGCCTCCAGGTGGAACGCGGTGGCGTCGCGGCGGCCGGACAGCGGGTGCAGGACGATCACCGCGTCGAACTCCCGGCCCTGCAGGCGGTTAGCCGTGTCGACGGTGACGCCGTCGATGCCGTTACCACGGAGTACCGAGCGGATCGCCTAGGCCTGGTCGCGGTGGGCGGTCCCCACCGCGATCCGGTCAGCGGTGACCGAGGCTCCCGCCACCGCTCGTTCGGAGTAGGCAACCGCCCCCCGCTGCAGGAGGCGGGCGGCAAGGGCGGCACAGGCGGTCACGGCCTCAGCGTCGGTGCGCACGGTGTGCCGACCGGGCAGCTCATACAGGGCCCAGCCGGACTCCGCGGCTGTCTCCAGGGCTTCGTCAAAGGGATTCGTGGCGAACGAGCTCGTGGTGAACTCCATGCGCCGCTGCTCCCGCGTCGTGCCGGCGCGGAACCCGCTGAACGGGTAGAAGGCCTCCGCTATCACGTCGACCGCGGGCTCGGGGAGCCGCCAGGACACGGGCAGCGTGCGCACCGGGATATCCGGATTGTGGCGGAGCAACACGGCGACCGCGCTCTGCATCGGATCCCAGGTCAGGCCGGTCCAGCGTTCGGTCTGCACGGTCGAGAAGGGGTCGAGCTGGCCAGGGTCGCCGACGAACAGGGCCCGGTCGAACAGGCCGGCGACGCGCAGCAGCAGGTCCGAACGCATCTGGTATGCCTCGTCGACGATGGCCCAGGGCCAGGACGCGTCATGCACTGTGGCCCACTTGTGGGCGGTACCGGCCACCACCGGGCAGCCGACCAGGTCGGCCGCTTTCGCCGATACCGTCACGTTCCCGTACCGTGCCACGCGGGGCGACGGCACGTACTCGTTCGCGGAGATGCGGCCGATCCGCAGGCCGGGGTGGGTGCTCGCGAGGCGTTCGGTCAGGTCGTCGACTTGCTCGTTCGTCTGCGCGATGACCATGACCTGCTCACCCGTGTCGGCGAGCTCCGCCGCCGCCCGCACGACCAGAGTCGACTTGCCGGCACCTGGCGGGGAGTCCACGACGACGCCGCGTTCGGCGCTGGCGAGATCAGCGAGGATCGCGGCGGTCGCCTGCTCCGCGAGTTCGGCCGGGCTGGCCGGCGGCTCTGCGGCAGGCGTTTCGAGGCCGACCAGGGTCATGACCACTCCTCCTGGGCGTCGTCATCGGACGGGACGTACTGCGGCGGCGGGCCGCCATGGGTCCACGGGGTGTCCTCGGGGTCCGGGAACTCGGGGAGTCGCTGGAAGCCGTCGGTGAAGGTCGCGTAGCAGACGGCCTCGCCGGTCGTTGGCACGCTGCCGGGCTCGGGCGTGAGGGCACGGCCCATGCCGCCCTTGAGCTCGAGGACGACGCTTGTCCGGTCGCCCGCCGCGGTCACCGAGAGGACGCGCGCCGCCTGGTTCGGTCGCGCGGGTGAGGTGAGGGAGGCGCCGGGCTCGGCGAGCACCACGTCGCTCGTCTCGACGGTGATGCGGGGCCGCAGCACGCGTCTTCGGCCGCTGTCATCGACGCGATCCGGCTCGGCGGCGGTGACCGTGCCTGCGAACGCCTCGCCGGTCATCCGGTACTCGGCCATGACCAGCGGGTCATCGAAAGCCCGTTGCGCGGCGTATTCGGCCTGGACCTTCTCCAGGCCGGCCAGCCTGCGGGCGGCCGGGACGGCGCTGTCGCGGCGCGGCTGCGGCGGGCCGCCGTCGCGGAGGTGGTTCGCGTGCCAGGTGAACGCGTCCTTGTCCTGGTTCCAGCGGGTCGCGACGTGATCTCCGGGTGGGAGGCGGCGCAGCAGGTCCACCGCCCGCCACATCAGCGTCCAGGTAGGCGTGAGCTGGGTGGCCAGAGCATCGGCGAGAGTGGCCTTCGCGCGCTGCATCGCCCGCCCGTCGCCGGTCGCCTTCGCCGTGCGGACCGCGAGGAACCGGGATTCGAGCACCTCGTTGTCGAACGTGGGGTCGGTCGCCGGGCCGGCCGGAGGGCAGTGGACGGGGTCTTCGGCCCGGGCCGCGGCCTGCACGCCGGTCAGGCCCGGCGCCGGGTCGATCCAGCCAAGGAGCGTGCCGAGGTTGAGGTCCTCCATGGGGCTCTGGCCGGTGGCCCAGTGCAGCGCCAGCGCGTCGGTCACGGCCAGCATGAGTGACGAGGCGGGATGCTCCGCTCGTTCGGCAAGGAACGTCAGCCAGCGGCCCAGGACGGGCACAGACTCCGCGACCGCGTACGGTCCCTCGGTCCTGCGGAACCGGGTGGAGCGGCCGAGCAGGCGAGTGAAGGCGACACCGGCCGGGTTCGGCACCAGAAGCTGGGGCGCGTCCGCGTAACGGGTGCGGGTCTCCTTGGTGGTGCCGGCCGTCTCCTCGTCACCGAGGTAGCTCTCGATGTAGCGGAGGATGATGGCGGCGAGGTCGGCGGCGAAGGCGAAACGCTGGTCGCGATCGCGCGGCTCGGGCACGGTGAGCAGCCTGGGTGCCCCGGGGTCGTCGCCGGCCATGGCGGCGAGCGGGGCGTTGGCCTCCCCGGCCAGCGCCAGGGGGATGAACACGAAGGGGCGGTGGCTGATGTGCACGTGCCGGACGGTGGTGATGGGCTGGGCAGCCTGCTGCTCTTGGGCGATGGCACGTGCGAGTGAGGTCAGCGTGCTCATACCGCCTCGCCGAGGGATTCGGCGCGCAGGCGCGCGGCGGTGCGGAGCAGGTCCGCTGCCTCGGCCATGTCGCTGCCGGGGCCGAGGTTCTGGCCCGGCTCCTGGCCGGGGCCTGGGGCGGGCCGGCCGGTTTCCAGGGCTCGCCGGACGAGGCGAAGAACGGTCGCGACCTGCTCCACGCCGCCGAGATCATCGAGCGCGTCGCGGCCGAGCGCTGCCGTGCGGCCCCGTGCCTCCTCCCGGCAGAAGAAGCACATCTCGCATGTGTTCAGGCACTCTGGCGCGTACCGCGCTTCGACCTGGCGGATCGCCCTGGCCAGGTCCGCAGGTGCTCGCTGCGGGACCCCCTTGCCGTCGGGGTCCAGGTCGAAGGTCAGGTCGCCTGGCAGCAGGCCGAGGAGGTCGTCGATCCGGTCGAGCCTGGAAAGCTGCCGGCGCAGGACGGTGAGCTGCTTGCGGACGTCGAGCGAGGCGGCGACGGGACGTGAGGAGAAGTTCTCGGGGCAAACCAGGATCGTCTCGTCCGCGACGGCGGCGGGCGGGATGCCGAGTTCCGCGAGGGCGTCACGGAGGGCCAGCACGTACACCGCCGACTGGATCGCGGCCGCGGCGACCTTGTCGCCGTCGGCACGGCCGTCGATGACCGCGAACGACTTGATCTCGACGACGCGGAACTGGCCCCGTATCTGGAACGCGATCAGGTCCGGCTCCAGGTAGGCGTACCGGCCGCCGACCTCCAGGCGGAGCAGCGGATGGTCGAACATGGTCCCGGCGTCGCTCGCTAGGCGGGCATTGTCTGCCGGGCGGGCATCGTTTGGCGAGCGGGCGGCACGAGCGAGCATGTTCCTGGTCCTGACGTGGCGGAGTTCCAGGCTGATATTCCCACCGACCTCTGACAGATCGTCGTAGCTGGCCTCGGGGATCGGCAGGCGCAGGTGCTCGCGGAGCAAGCGCAGGAGTTCGGCGGCCCCGTTGGCTTTCACCTGAGCCTCGAAGGCGTTGCCTCTGGTCAGGGCAAACCGGGACTGGCCGAACGAAGCGGGGAATCCTGCATGAGCGGCGAGGCGCTGCTTGTCGACCCCGGCCGCGTCCATGATCGCGCGGCGCGCGCAGCCCGGATTACTGGCCAGCGCGGCGATCGTCCGCGCGTTGTGGCTGCGCGGCAGCGCCCGGCCGCGGATGCGCGCCAGCCAGGCTTCGGTTCCGTTCAACTGCCTGTCCTCCTGGGTCGGCTACGACCCTCCCGGTCGAGCTACGACGCGGTGCCCCGCTGCCGGGCTGCGCGTCTGCCCGGCTGGCTCACCTGCAGGCGGCTGCCAAACAACTGCGCCGCGTCGTCAAGCTGGCGGCGCGCTCGTTGCGCGGCGGGCCGCCGCACGTCGAGGTCGGCGGCTTCATGGATTTCCAGTTCCGCCCGTGCCGCCTCGGCCACGGCCCGCGGCTCCATTGCTGCCGCGCTGCCCGCCGCACCGGGGATGTTGGCGGCGAACCGCCACAGCAGCCGGCGGACGTCTGGGTCCGAACCGGGGATGCGCTCGATGCTCTCGGCCACCCGGATGGCGGCCGTCAAGAAATGGACGCGCGGGCTCAGCGGTCCGATGACACGTTTTTCCATTGGCCACGTGGAAATTGCGAGCAGACCGCGGGCGGGTGCGAGCAGGTCGGCGGTGAGCGCGGCGCAGATGTAGTAGGGCCGGGCGAACGGCGCGGACCGGAATGAGCGTTCCTCGTCGCGCCGCAGGCTGGTCAGCCGGGCCACGGGGAACGACGCGGCGAAGAACGCCTCATGCACCGTGACGATCAGCCTTGGCGCGGCCGGCACGGTGAGCAGGCTGAGCGCCTGGTGTACCTGCTCGCGTAGCGGGATCAGCGGCCCGGCCGGCTCATGCCGGCCGGGCCGCTCCCCCGCCGCAGGCTCGGACGCCGCTGGCGCGCCCCCCTCCATCCGCACCAGCGCGTCTTCCCACGCGCGCTCCGCGCTCTTCAGCTCGCCGCGCAGTGCACGCGCCCCATCCCGGTCGCCCGCGACGACGGCTTCTCTCACTGCCACCCGCAGCTGGTCGATCCTGCGCTCCAGCGCCTCGACCGCGTCGTCCATGGGACGAGGGTAGCGTGTTCCAGTGAGTTCCAGCAAGTTCCAGTCAAATCCGATGACAATGATGGCCGCGGCGGGGCGCGGTGCTGAGTGGCGGCCCCGGTGCGGCACCGGCCGTCTATGCCTCGATGTCAGGCGGATGCAGGCGATGGCGTTCTTAAGGGGCTGGCGTTTCTATGCCCTCGGTGCCGCGCTGGGCTTTGCAGGGATACCGTGCGGGAGCACCTGTGACCGGCCTTTTGGCGGGCATCGCTGTGGCGTGACCACCCGTCACGGTGACCGCATCATCTTTCCGGGATATCCAGCACGATCACGCGCGGCGCCCGCGTAGGTCGTCCAGTTCGGCGAGCAGATCCGCGACCTGCATGGGCTCTGCGGCGAGAATTCGCCGGGCCGCTGTCGATCGCCGATGCTGGGCCGCAGGCAGCCCGCGGTCGATGGCTTCCCGGCTGTCATCTTCGGCGTCGAGCCAGATGATGCGGGGGTCGCGGCGGAACCAGGATTCCTGGCGGCGGGCGAACCGCTTTGTGGCGCGGACGGTCTCGTCACGGGCCTGGTCCAGCGTCCACTCCCCCGCCAGGTGACGCAACATCTGGGCGTAGCCGAGGGCGCGGCTCGCGGTCTTGCCCTCGCGCAGGCCCTGAGCCTCCAGGCGCCGGACCTCATTCTCGAACCCGCCCTGCCACATCGCGTCCACCCGGGCGGCGATGCGCCGGTCGAGTTCCGTGCGGGGCACGTGCACGCCGATCTGCACGGCCGGGCGCGAGGACTCGTAGTCCGGCAGGGTGGCGGTGAACGGGCGGCCCGAGATCTCGATGACTTCGAGCGCGCGGACGATCCGGCGTCCGTTGCTCGGCAGGATCGCGGCGGCGGCCGCCGGGTCGAGCTCAGCTAGCCGGGCATGCAGGACAGCCGCGCCCGCCTGCGCCAGCTCGGCTTCCAGCCGCTCCCGCACCTCCGGATCGGTCCCGGGAAAGTCCAGGTCATCCAGGGCGGCACGGATGTAGAGGCCGGATCCGCCAGCCAGGATGGGGACCCGACCGCGGGATACGACATCCTCGATGGCCGAACGGGCGAGGCGCTGGTATTCGGCCACGCTCGCCGTCTGCCGTACATCCCAGATGTCCAGCAGGTGGTGTGGCACGCCGCGGCGCTCGCCGGCCGTGAGCTTCGCGGTGCCGATGTCCATGCCCCGGTAGAGTTGCATCGAGTCGGCGTTAATCACCTCGCCGCCAAGGGCGAGTGCGAGCCGCAGCGCCAGCGCGGACTTTCCCGCTGCCGTCGGCCCCACGACGGCGATGACACGCTCGCCCATAGGGCCAGTCTGGAACCTCACGGTCATGGACCTCGTCGCGGCTCAGCCGATTACGGGCGCGGAAATACGTGATCTCACCCGGGTACGGACACCGTAATGCTTTCACCGTTGCGGGTCGTGGTCACGCCGGGCGGGACAGCATGGGCATGCCGAGCGTCACTGGTTCGCGGCGAGTGCCACCACGCCCTCGTTCGGCCTTCTCATCCAGAGCCTGGCGGGCCGCCCACGCGTCACCGGCGCGCGTCCGCCTGACCGCCGCCGGCGCGCCGTCCGCCAGCAGGTAGTGCGGTGCCGCGTGGGTGACGGTCACGGTGACCACATCCCCCGGCCGTGGGCTGGTGCCCTGCGGCGTGAAATGCACCAGGCGATTGTCGCGGGCGCGGCCGGACATACGGTGCGTCACGGCGTCCTTGCGGCCCTCGCCCTCCGCGACGAGGACCTCGGCCTGGCGGCCGACCAGCCGCTGGTTCTCCGCCAGGGTGACATCCTCGACCAGGGAGACCAGCCGGTCGTAGCGGTCCTGCACCACCTCAGCGGGCACCTGGGCGTCCATCGTGGCGGCGGGTGTGCCCGGGCGTATCGAGTAGCGGAACGTGAACGCGCCGGCGAACCGGGCCTGCCGCACCAGATCGAGGGTGTCGGTGAAATCACGTTCGGTCTCGCCGGGGAAGCCCACGATGATGTCGGTGGTGATCGCGGCGTCCGGGATCGCGGCGCGGACCCGGTCGAGGATCGCCAGGTAGCGGTCGCGGCGGTAGGCGCGCCGCATCGCCTTGAGCACCGTGTCGGAACCGGACTGCAGCGGCATGTGCAGGTGCGGCATCACATTCGGGGTCTGCGCCATCGCCTCGATGACGTCATCGGTGAAGTCCCTCGGGTGCGGCGAGGTGAACCGCACCCGCTCCAGGCCGTCGATGTCGCCGCAACTGCGCAGCAGCTTGCCGAACGCCTGCCGGTCGCCGAACTCGGCGCCGTAGGAGTTCACGTTCTGCCCGAGCAGCGTGACCTCGAGCACTCCCTCACCGACGAGCGCGCGGATCTCGGCGAGCACATCGCCGGGCCGACGGTCCTTCTCCTTGCCGCGCAGGCTCGGCACGATGCAGAAGGTGCAGGTGTTGTTGCAGCCCACCGAGATGGCCACCCACGCGGCATAGGCGGACTCGCGCCGGGCCGGCAGCACCGAGGGGAACGTCTCCAGCGATTCCTCGAACTCGGCCTGCGCCTCATCCATGATCCGGGCACGTTCGAGGAGCGCCGGCAGCGAGCCGATGTTGTGCGTGCCGAACACGACGTCCACCCACGGGGCGCGCTCGGTGATCGCCGTCCGCTCCATCTGCGCCAGGCAGCCGCCCACCGCGATCTGCATGCCCGGCGTGGCATTCTTCACCGGCAGCAGGTGGCCCAGGTTGCCGTAGAGCCGGTCCGCGGCGTTCTCCCGGACGGCGCACGTGTTGAACACCACGACGTCGGGCACGATATCGCCGGGCGCGCGCCGGTATCCGGCGTCCTCCAGCAGGCCGGCGAGCCGCTCGGAGTCGTGCGCGTTCATCTGGCACCCGTAGGTGCGGATCTGGTAGGTACGGGTGGAGCTCATAACGTTAACGAGGGTACGCCCGCGAAACTCAGCGGGCGAACTCCATGGCTCGGGACTCGCGGACGACGGTGATGCGGATCTGGCCGGGGTAGGTCAGTTCCTCTTCCACCTGCTTGGCGATATCACGCGCGATGACCTGGGCCTGGATGTCATCGACGGTGTCAGGCTTGACCATGACCCGGATCTCCCGGCCCGCCTGCATCGCGAAGACCTTGTCGACACCCTCATGCGCCGCGGCGATCTGCTCCAGCCGCTCAAGGCGGCGGACGTAGGACTCCAGCGACTCCCGGCGGGCTCCCGGACGGCCGCCGCTGATCGCGTCCGCGGCCTGGGTGAGCACCGCCTCCACCGTCCGCGCCTCGACCTCGTTGTGATGCGCCTCGATGGCGTGCACCACATCGTCGGGCTCACCGTACCGGCGGGCGATCTCGGCGCCGATGAGCGCGTGGCTGCCCTCCACCTCATGGGTGAGCGCCTTGCCGATGTCATGCAGGACAGTGCAGCGCTTGAGGAGCCTTGCGTCCATGCCGAGCTCACTGCCCATCATCCCGGCGATGTGCGCCGACTCGACCAGGTGCTTGAGCACGTTCTGCCCGTATGACGTGCGATAGCGGAGGCGTCCGAGCAGCGACACGAGCTCGCTGTGCATCCCGTCGATGCCCAGCTCGATGAGGGCGTCCTCGCCGGCCCGCAGGCAGAGCTGCTCGATTTCCGCCTTGCCGCGCTCGTAGGCCTCCTCGATGCGCTGCGGGTGGATGCGCCCGTCAAGGACCAGCCGCTCCAGGGTGAGCCTGGCGATCTCGCGCCGGACGGGATCGAAGCAGGAGAGCAGGACAGCCTCGGGCGTGTCATCGATGATGAGGTTGACGCCGGTGACGGACTCGAAGGCGCGGATGTTCCGGCCCTCACGGCCGATGATCCGGCCCTTCATCTCGTCGCCCGGCAGATGGAGCACCGAGACGACGGACTCGCTGGTCTGCTCGGTGGCGACCCGCTGGATCACCAGGGACACCACCTTGCGCGCCCGCTTCTCGCCCTCGGCCCGCGCCTGGTGCTCGATGTCCCTGATGACGAGGGCGGCTTCCCGCTTCGCCTGGTGCTCTATGGCCGAGACGAGCTCCGCTTTCGCCTGAACGGCGGTCAGACCGGCGACCCGCTCAAGCGTTGCCCGGCGTTCCTCGTCAAGCCGGTCGAGCTCGGCCGCCCGCTGGCTGAGATCACGCTGGCGCTGGTCAAGCTCGGCGGAGCGATCTTCCAGCCTGCGGAGTTCCTTGTCGAGCCGCTGTTCCCGCTCGGCAAGGCGGTTCTCCCGGCGCTCAAGATCACTGCGCAGCTCACGGATCTCGTCCTTTACGGCCCGGATCTCGTCTTCGACCTCGCGGCGGCCCTGGGCTGCCTGCTCCGCCGCTTCCTGCGCCCTGCTCATGATCTCGGCCGCATCGGACTCGGCGCGTGCCCGGATCTGCTCGGCCTGCTGGGTGGCCTGCTCAATGTCGCCGCCGTGCAGCGGGGCGATGCTGGCCTGGCCAATGCCAGCCGGAGTCCCGACGGCGGCCGCCGAGGACCTGCGCCATACGATGACGAGCGCGAACATCGTAGCGAGCAGCCCGATCACCATGAACGCGATTGACATCCCGCCGCTCACAGCCACCCCTTTCCGCTCATCAGGTCTCCGGGCACCGCGAATGCGATACCAGGTTGTTATGCCCTGGCGCGAGGGGTACTGCACGCTAGCGCGTGCGGCTGGGCTGCCGTAGCCGGGCGGCAGTAACTGCCTACGGCTAGCAGCGGCCGCCGCAAGCGGCCGAGCAGGCTATTCACGTTGGCCTGTCTATGATCATCCGCGCACCGCGGAGTAACACCTCACTGCCGCGAGGTTAAGCGCAGATAACGTTTTGAGCAAGCAACCGGCATTAAGCACACATTCGCGCCGAACTTGGACGGTGCTTACACTGCGTAACTTCCGCAGGTCAACTTAACTTTTTCTAATACCAGGCCGGGTCGTCCAGGCCAATGTCCGGATCCGGCTCGGGAACCGCCCCGGCGAGTTCCGCTCCCTCCTGTTCAAGCGCCTCGCGGACCACGCGGTAGGCCAGTCCCGCGCTGTACCCCTTCCGCGCGAGTATCCCCATGAGCCGCCGGATTCGGGCCGGCGGCGGCTGGCCCCGGGTTGCCGCAATCTTGGTCTCCACGAGGCGGCGGGCCGTGGCGGCCTCCTGCTCCGGGTCGAGCGTGTCGATGGCGTCGCGCATGTCGTCGTCGGCGACGCCGCGCCGGCGCAGTTCCGCTGCCAGCATGCGACGGGACAGACCGCGGCCATGATGCCTCGACTCGACCCACGCCTTGGCGAAGACCGGGTCGTCGATGAGGCCCGCCTCGGTGAAGCGCTCAAGCACGGCCTCTGCCGCCTGCTCCGGCACGCCGCGTCGGCGGAGGGCGTCCGCGAGCTGGGCTCGCGTGCGGGGTTCCACGGTGAGCAGCCGCAGGCAGATCTGCCGCGCGGCAGCCTCCGGGTCGGCCGCCGCGGG
>DASQVO010000528.1:0-7525 GCA_035640715.1 Streptosporangiaceae bacterium | reverse complement strand
GGCGGCAGCGCCTACCGCCAGCTGGCTTCCGACCTGCGGCGGGCGATCACGGCCGGGCGCTACCCGCCGGGCCAGCGGCTGCCGACCGAAGCTGAGCTGGTCGCCGCCACCGGGCTGAGCCGGCAGACCGTCCGGCGGGCGTTCCAGGAGCTCGCGACCGAGGGCGTCATCTACCGGGTGCGCGGCCGCGGCACGTTCGCCGTTCCCGGGGACGGCAAGTACCTGCGGTCGTTCGGCAGCGTGGACGACCTGATGGCGCTGTCCCTGGATACCGAGATGCGGGTGGTCGAGCCGCTGCACGTGCTGGCCAGCCTCGACATCGCCGAGCAGCTCCAGGTCGACGACGACACGATCATGACAATGTCGTTCCTGCGGCTGCACGACGGCGTGCCGTTCTGCTACACCCGCGTTCACCTGCCGATGGATCTCGGCCGCAGGCTGCGTGAGCTGCCCGAGATGGCAGAGCTTGCCGAGCCCGGCGCCCGCGCCAGGCTCACGGTGATCAGTCTGGTCGACCGGGTGAGCGAGCGCTCCATCCACAGCGCCCTGCTGAATGCCACGGCGGTGGCTGCCAGCGCGGACATCGCCCGGCGGCTGGGCTGCGCACCGGGACTTCCGGTGCTGCGCATCGACCGGCTGTACCGGGACGGGAAGCTGCAGCCGCTGGAACTCGCCGTCAATCACTTCAATCCCGATCGTTACTCCTACCGGCTCCAGCTGCGGGGCCGGGTGGATGCTCCGCGCTATCCCACCTGACCGCCAGCGGGTCAGCGGGATGGCCGGTACGGCTCAGCTGTCCGCTCGGGTGAAGCCGGCGATCACCTCGCCGAGGCGCTCACCCGCGTCCTCCTGCAGGAAGTGGCCGGCCCCCTCGATGACGGGGTGCTCGATTCCCGCCGCGCCCGGGATGGCGCGCCGCAGGACCGGCGCCATGGCGCCGGTGATCGGATCCCGGTCGCTGAACGCGACGAGGAACGGCCGGTCCCATTCGGTGAGCCGCTGCCATGCTGCCCGGTTCGCCTGCGTGGCCGGATCGTCCGGTGCTGTCGGCACGAGGGTGGGCATGGCGCGGACTGCTGCCATGAAGCTCTCGTCCGGGAAAGGTGCCGCATACGCCGCCAGCACCGGCTCCGGCAGCCTGGTCTGGCAGCCTGCCTGTACCAGGCGCGACACATCAAGCTCCGGCGCGGTCTCTACCACTTGGCGGAACTGCCACCACACCTCGGGCATCGGCTGGTCGCCCGTGGGCAGCCCGGTGTTCGCGGCGACGACGCGCGAGAAGCGGTCCGGGTGCTCGGCAACCAGCCGCAGCCCGATCAGGCCGCCCCAGTCCTGGCCGACAAGGGTGAGCCCGCGCAGGTTCAGCCCGTCGAAGGCGAAGGCGCGGACCCATTCCACGTGCCGGGCATAGCTGTGGTCGCTGATCTCCGCAGGCTTGTCCGACCGGCCGAAGCCGATGAGGTCCGGTGCGATCGGCCGCAGCCCGGCCCGGGCAAGGACCGCGATGACCTTGCGGTAAAGGAACGACCAGCTCGGTTCCCCGTGCAGCAGCAGAACCGGATCGCCGTCCGGCGGCCCCGCCTCGACATAGGCCATCCGCACGCTGTCGCCATCGCCGCCGACCTCGACGTAACGCGGCGGGTAATCGAAGTCCGGCAGACCGGTGAAGCGTTCCTCGGGGGTGCGCAGAATCTGCATTCGGTCATGTTCGCACGATCTGCTCGCCCCGCATGGGGCGAGGAGGCGGGCGGAACGCGGCGAACGGATTGGTAACCACGAGGGAGCGTGCCGCGAAGCGGTACACGGTGGCGGGACGGCCGCCGGCCGCGGTGGGCCGGGCGGTCACGGGCGTCGGCTCGATGACGCCGCGCCTGGTCAGGATCCGCTGCAGGTTCGTTGCCGAGACCGGATGGCCGAGTGAGGCGGCGTAGATATCGCGGAGCTGGGAGATCGTGAACGACTCCGGTGCCAGGGCGAAGCCGATGTTGGTGTAGGACAGCTTGGCGCGCAGCCGTTCCCGCGCTGATGCGACGATCGACCCGTGATCGAACGCGGTTGGCGGGAGCGCGTCGACCGCGTGCCAGGCCGTGTCGCTGGGGATGCGCGGCTCGGCATCTGTCGTGACGAGAGCCAGGTATGCGGTGGCGAGAATGCGGCCCCGCGGGTCGCGTGCGGGGTCACTTCGCGTCTCGAGCTGCTCCAGGTGCGCGATACCGGTAAGGTCCACCTTGGCGGCGAGGTGCCGGCTCGCCGACGTGCCCAGTCGTTCGGTGGCGCCGAGCGGCCCGCAGGGCAGTGACCACATGCCCTCGAACGGCGGGGCGCCGCGTCGCCACAGCAGCGCGCTCAGCACCCCCTTACGGACCTGGAGGACGACAGCCAGTACTTCGTGGCGGAAGAGGCCATCCAGTGGGCCTGGGCCTCCGGGTGTGGCGCTCCGGTTCTCCGGCGCGGCTGGCAGCGGCTGATAGGTCGGCACGCCAGCATGCTATCCTGTCGTACATCAGGTTTTAGACTATGAGTCGAAAACTGGATGGCAAACGGAGCCAGAAGCGGGCCGAACCGTCCGGGGGAGCAGGAGCATCCGATGGCGATGATCGCAGCCAGCGACAGTCTGACCGGTGCGGACTGGGCAGGGGAGGTGCGCCGTCTCGCTGCTGAACGCGACGCCGTGATCCTCGCCCACAACTACCAGATCCCGGAGATCCAGGACGTCGCCGATCACGTCGGCGACTCGCTGGCCCTGTCCCGGCTGGCCGCGGCGAGCACGGCGAGCACCATCGTGTTCGCTGGGGTGTACTTCATGGCCGAGACGGCGAAGATCCTCGCCCCGGACCGGACTGTGCTGATACCGGATTCGCGGGCCGGCTGCTCGCTCGCCGACAGCATCACCGCCGAGCAGGTGCGGGAGTGGAAGGCCGAGCATCCGGGCGCCGTCGTGGTGGCCTACGTCAACACCAGCGCCGACGTGAAGGCCGAGTCCGATGTGTGCTGCACGTCGGCCAACGCGGTGGAGATCGTGACGTCCCTCCCAGCGGACCAGGAGATCCTCTTCCTGCCCGACCAGTTCCTCGGAGCGCACGTGCGCCGTGCCACCGGCCGTGAGAACATCCACGTCTGGCTCGGCGAATGCCACGTGCACGCTGGCATCAGCCCGGCTGAGCTGCGCAGCCGCGCGGAAGCCGAACCCGACGCGGAGCTGTTCATTCATCCCGAGTGCGGCTGCTCCACAGCTGCGCTGTGGCAGGCAGGTGCCGGCGACCTGCCGTCCGGCCGGACACGGATCCTGTCGACGGGCGGCATGCTCGAGGCCGCCCGCACCACCACCGCGCGCGCCGTCCTCGTCGCCACCGAAACCGGCATGCTGCATCAGCTCCGCCAGGCCAACCCGGCCGTGAGCTGGGAGCCGGTCAATCCCGGCGCCGTCTGCCGGTACATGAAGATGACGACCCCGGCGGCTTTGCTCCGCTGCCTGCGCGATGGCGTGACCGAAGTCCACGTGGATCCCGGGGTGGCCAGCCGGGCCCGCCGCGCGGTCGAGGCGATGATCGCGGCCGGCACCCCGTCACCATCGGCCGAGTGACCATCCTCGTTCCAGCATGCGCACCCGGATACCGCTAACTCCGAGGACCGGGCACAGCCTGCTCAGGCGCGCTGAAGCACTCAGCTGGGTGCCAGTGATCGGATGGGTCACGTCGGGAGTCATTACGGCATCTGTCACGCTGATGGCCGGCGCCCTATTGATCTTCCACACAGGCTGCCAATCGTGGACTGGGCAGGGATATTTAAAATGAACGATATCGCTGTTAATCGAAAGCACGGTATTATTGGTCTATGGTGATACGGCGTGACGAGTACCTGGTGACCACGGCGCGGGACCTGGGCGCGGCACTGAAGCACTTCCGAACCGCGGCCGGGGTGACGCAGGTGGATGCCGCCGAGGCAATGGGGATCGGGCAGCCGTACCTGTCGTCGCTGGAAGGGGGCAAGTTCGGCAGTTCGCTGACTCACGCGCTACGGCTGCTGCGCTTCATCGGCTGCGAGGTCATCGTCAGGCCAAGGGAGCCCCGTGGCTGACCGGCTCGTCGCATGGCTCTATGACTCGCACTTTGACGCTGGTGCGCTTCCCTCTCCCGTCTGGCCTGCGCGCCCGAATCGAAGACGTCGTGAGCAGGTGGACTCTCTCCGGGAATCGACCTGGCCGGATAACGAGGTCCCCCAGCAACTCCACCTGGACCTGACGGTCCCGAGCATGGAAGAGCTTGAGAGCCAGCACGAACGCGCCATGGAACTCGGCGCCCGGCTGCTCGAGGACCGGTCCCGCGATGAGGAGGAGCCGCTACGCGTCTATGCCGACCCGGACGGGCACCCCTTTTGCATCTTCCTTGCTCCTTCTTGAGCGTTTGAGATCCAGGCCGGGCCCCGGGATTGATGCTGCGACCCTGGGGCCGTTCCGCTACGACGTGGCCGGGAGGTTCACCACGGCCGCATAGATTCCGGAATTTTTGCTCGTGCCGATGGCGCTGCCCCAGCTCATGGCGAGCCGGACTCCGGGGCCGCCGGGAAGGACCGCGATTCCGAGCGTGTCGCCCGGCCAGATCTTGCTGTTGCCGTATTGGCTGGAGACCTTGATGGCCGGTCCCAGCCAGCCTTTCCTGATGGAGAACGGCCGCACATAGGTCGCATATCCCCGCGGGGAAGCATTGGTCTGCCACGCGACGTAGGCGATTCCGGCGCGACCGCCGGCGACCTGGACGATGTGCGGTGCGCTGTCCTTGTCCGGCGTGACCCGGACCGGATGCGACCACGTCTTGCCGCCATCAGTGGAAAAGGATAGCCAGCCGATGTCTTCCCGGGATGTATGCGTATCCCATGTGGCGTAGAGATTACTGGCGGAATCCCTGGCCAGGTCACCGTCAATCCACCACACCGGCAAGGCGATCGAGCCATTGCCAGGCCACAGCTGGAGTGGATGGCGCGGCCAGGTGGTGCCATTGCGCGAAGAGGTGAAGTATTCATACCCAGGGTGGAGCGCATAGGTGCGGGGACTGACGTAGTGGCCCCAGTAGAGCACGTCAACGCGGCCATCCGGCTGGACCACGAGCGGGGCGCTGTAGCCGCCGTTCCTCGGGAAGCCGGGGCCGACAGGAGTGATAGGTCCCCAGGTCTTTCCGCCGTCGATGGACTTCTGGATGACGGCGTTCAGGTCCCCGGCCGAGAATGCGCAGCTGCCCCCGGAGCTGCACAGGAACTTTACCTTGGCCGCGGAGGGACCGTAGTCCCAGGTGAGGTAGACATCGCCGTTCCTTCCGGCCGCGATGAAATCGCGGTCACCCCAGTTCCCCTTGACGGGGGGAACAAGTGAGGAAACCTGCGGGAACGTCGCGCCATGGTCAAAGGACGCGGCCACGATGGGGTACGAGTGGTCATTGGCCTTGTGCATATAAGCGGCGTAGACAGTTCCGTCCGGCGCTACCGTTATGGACGGATCCCAGCTGGAACCGGCCGAGCGGGGCATCATCATGGGTGCCCCGAAGTGCTTGCCGTGGTCGGTGGACCGGGCGAAGCCGATGCCGCCGCAGCCGATCCACACGTCGTACACGTAACCGGGTGTCCCCGTAGCCGCCTCGACCTCGGAGTTCCCGCCCGAGCACTCTCTGCTGATCTCTGTCACCAGGCCCACGTGCGATCCTGGCAGGCCCTGTTTCCCGGCTGTGGCCTGCACCCAGGCTGAACTCCGCGCACCGGGGAGCGCTGAAAAGCCTGCCAGCCCGAGTGCGACGCACATTGCCGACAGGCAGCCCAAGGCCTGCATGGCACGCCGCGTCCTGCGCTTGCTCATGATCACGCCCCGTCTCGTTGCCGCCTGTTACCCGGGATGGCAAGTGTTACGCAGGGTAACACTAGCCGGACCGACGGGTACGCCGGGACGCTGGCGAGCGCGCCGCGGCGGGCCAGCCCGCCGGGACGCGGGCAGGCGGCGCGCCGCGGCGGGCCAGCGCGTCAGGATACTGACGTGCCGATGAGGTGGCCGACTCCGAACGTCACGGCGGCGGCGAGCACGCCGACGAAGACCTGGCGCAGCCCCGAGCGGACTGCCGAACGCCCGTTCAGCACGCCGATGCTCGCGCCGACCGCGAACATGGCGGCGATCGCGAGGCCGATCGCGGTCAGCAGGGCAGCCATGCCGCTTCCGGCCAGGTACGGCACCACGACGACGAACGCGCCGATCGCGAACGCAAGCAGGCTGGAGATGGCCGCAAACCAGGGTGAGCCGAGTTCATCGGGGTCGAGGCCGAGTTCTTCCCTGGAGAGAGTGTCCAGCGCAGTGGCGCGATCCGACATGATCCGGTCGGCCAGGTGTTCCGCCTCCGGGCGGGACAGGCCTTTGGCCCGGTAGATGAGGACCAGTTCGGCGTGTTCCTCGTCCGGGTTCTCGTTGAGCTCGGCTTCCTCCAGCGCGATCTCCCGCTGGTACATCTCCCGCTGGCTCGACATGGAGACGTACTCGCCGGCGGCCATTGAAAATGAGCCTGCCAGCAGGCCGGCGATCCCGGCCAGCAAGGTCACCGTCCGCGTGGTCCCGGAACCGGCGAAACCCATGACGAGCGCGGTGTTGGACACCAGTCCGTCGCTCACGCCGAAAACTCCGGCCCGCAGCGCGCCGGACCGGTCCCCGCGGTGCCACGGTTCGCGCCGCCGGATCTGTGATTGAGGGTCCGGGCGGCCACCGTCCATGAGATGCGCGATTGTGCGGGCGTGGCCGTGCTCGTCTGCGGCCATCCCCGGTGCCGCGTCGGGCTCGGCGTCGTACATGCCGGCGTCGGCTCGTTCGGCCCGCTCGATCAGCGGCAGCACGGTTTTGACGGACAGCTTGTTCGCGGCCATGCCGAGCATCCGGGTACGCAGGCTCGGGCCACTGGGCGCCGGTATGGCGGCACCCGCCTCGCGCAGCTTGCCTTCCCAGTGCGCCGCGTGCTTGCGCTCGATCGCGGCCAGATCGCGGAAGATCTGCTGCCGTTCCCCCGTGTCGGCGTCGGCCAGGCGATCGTACAGCGCGGCCGCGTCGCGCTCACTGGAAAGGAGTTCCCGCCAGTGCTTGACCGAGTCGCTATTGTCGTGTGGGCTCATCACAATCCCGTCATCCAGTAGACCACGGCCTGCTGATAGCCGGCACGGCAGAAACGCAGCCGAACAGCACTGCTCGCCGTGGCCAGGCCCAGCAGCCCAGGCAAGGTCAGTCCGGCGGCTTCCCTGTCGCCAGCGTCCTCTGTCATGATATGTGCTTGTAACGGAATGGTTGCATGCTAGGTACCCATTCGCGACCACGAGGAGTTATCGCCGGGGCGGCATGGCGCTTGTCCGGCTTTGTCCGGACATTGCCGGGCAGGGCACAGACGTTGCCCGGCCTGATGAACACTGATCTCGTCGCGGTACTCGTCAGCCTGAACCAGGCATCGGATGGCGGGGTGTTCAGGACGGCACGGCGTCACCGCGGCATGCGCATCCGGCCTCAGTCGTCTAT